>CALINM010000065.1 GCA_938045315.1 uncultured bacterium
TCTCTAAAAAGTATATAAACATCACCTTGGGGATTTAATTTTTTAAATGCAATCGCATTTTTTATGGAATGGCTACAACATATTCTGGAGCAATAGTTTCTCTCATTATTTCTACACCCCACACACTGAATCATAACAAGGTTTTTTATCCTTTTAATTTTTTGATCCCCCTCATAAATTAATTTTTCCAACTCTCTGTTTGTAAAAACATTTTCTGACACACCATATAGATACTCTTTTGGTTTATATTCTTTTGCACCTGTTGCAATAATAACTGCGCCATGTTTAATCTCCTGGGTCTTACCCTTTTCATCCCTGATCTTTGTAAGAAAATTACCTACATAACCTGTGGCTTCAATAATTTGAACACCTGTATACACATGTATTAATGGTTCCTTGTATACATCTGAAATTAGTTTTTTTAAATACTCCTTAACATCATTATCTTCTAAGGTTTTATAGATATATCTTGCATTACCCCCTAACTCTTTTTCCTTCTCTATTAAGAATACCTCTATTCCCTGTTTGGCCAGTGATAATGCAGAATTCATCCCAGATATACCACCACCTACGACTAATGCTCTTTTATCAACAGAAAGACTTATTTCCTCCAATGCCTGTAATTTCAATGACCTCGCTATTGATTTTCTTACCAGATCCTTGGCTTTTTTTGTTGCCGATTCTTTATCCTTTGGATGAACCCAGGAACAGTGCTCCCTGATATTTGCCATATCCACATAATACTGGTTTAATCCTGCTTCTCTCAAGGAATCTCTGAAAGTTGGCTCATGAGTCCGGGGGGTACATGCGGCAACAATAATTCTATTTAAATTGTGCTCCTTTATCGCATTCGTAATCTGTTTTGCTGATTCTGTAGAACAAGAAAATAATTGAGTTTGGACATAGGTTACATGGGGTAATGACTTTGCGTATTCTGCCACTTCTTTAATATTAACAACCCTGCCTATATTTGCACCACACGCACAGATAAAAACACCGACCCGTGGTTTTTCATTAGATACATCTTTTTCTAAGGGGTAAACCCTTTTTGTTGATAGTTTCCCCCTTCTCTTCGCTAAAAATTCACCAGACCTTGCGCTGGCAGAACTTGCAGTATACACCGCTTGAGGTATATCCATGGGAGAAATGAAGCTACCGCTTACAAAAATGCCCTTTTTAGAGGTCTCTACAGGCGTGAAAGGGTCAACTTTTGCAAAATTATTCTCGTTAAGATCAATGCCAAATTTATTTGCTATCGTTCTCATATCATCTGGATGATCTAAACCAACAGAGAGAACAACCATTTCAAATTCTTCTTCAATAACCCCCATGTGAGGGGTTGAATATTTAATAAAAATATTTCCCGTTTTTTTGTCTTCTCTTACAACACTTACATAGCTTCTTATGAATCTTACACCCGATAAATCTACGGCCCTTTGATAGAACCTTTCAAAATCCTTTCCGTAGGCCCTAATATCATTATGGAAAACTGTACATTCAGCATCAGGTATGTGATCTTTAGTTAAAATCACCTGTTTCTGAGTATAAGTACAACATACTGAAGAACAATAGCTATTAGACGGTTTTTGAAGAGAACGAGAACCCACACACTGAATCCATGCAATCTTTTTTGGACGCTTTAAATCAGAAGTTCTTTTAATTTCCCCTTCATAGGGTCCTGTGGAGCTCAAAATCCTTTCATAGTCCATGCTTGTTAAAACATTTTTATATTTTCCATAGCCATACTCATTTAATAACTTAGCATCAAAGGGTTTAAAACCCGCAGAAATTATTATGGAACCAACTTTTATTTCAAGCTTTTCAGTTTTTTGAGTAAAATCAATCGCTTTATTTTCACATACGTTCTCACAAATACCACATTTTTTTTCTTTGAGATACAAACATTCCTTGCTAATATAGGCAATAAGTGGTATTGCCTGAGCAAAATGTATGTGAATAGCTTTATTTTTAGAGATCTCCTGATTAAACACATCGGGTATTTTTACAGGGCAGTACTCCTGACACACACCACATCCTGTGCATTTTTCTTGTATTACATATCTTGGTTTTTTTACAAGCCTAACAGTAAAATCTCCAGCAGAACCCTCTACACTCTCCACTTCTGTATAACTGAATACCCTTATATTAGGATGCCGGCCGACCTCGACCAGCTTAGGTGACAGTATTCAGATGGAACATTCATTGGTGGGGAAAGTCTTATCAAGTTGGGCCATATGGCCACCAATAGAAGGCTCCTTTTCCACCAGATAAACCTTAAACCCCGAATTAGCGAGATCAAGACTTGCCTGAAGGCCACTTATACCACCGCCTACCACAAGTACATCTCCAAAAATTTTATCGCCCCCTATAAACTTAAGGTAATTAATGCTTGTAACTGACATTAAACCCTCCATATTTTTATTAATCATTAATGAGCAATATATGTGCCATTGTTATATCACTTACTATTAACAATAACTTATTGTCATTATTGAAAATTTGTTGTGAGAGGGATCTTATACATTGCGATAAATCATAACCAAAAGTGGTAAAAAATAACCATTTCTTTACCAATTCCTTTTTTATCTTTTGAAGTATTAAATTCACAAGCAAAATTTTATTATCCAACACATTTAATGTATTTTTTGCACAACTACCTGATAGTACACTCCTTTTTTTTCGATGGAAACTATCTTTTGACCATCTTCTTTAAGGCTCGCAGGCACATTTTTTATGGGTTCTCCTTCATCAAGATAGAGTATTAAACTGCTACCAATTTCCATTTCTTCTAATTTTAGCTTAGCCTTTACATAGTTAAGGGGACAGGGCACCCCCCTAAGATCAAAAACTTCTGAAGTATCAGCTTTTTTTTCTTGATCGGGAACTTCATATCTAATTGGAAGATTAAATGAAGAGTCAATATTTTTATATGTTTCCTTAACTTCTCTTAAAAGTTCATTGGCATACTTTAATGCTTCTTCTTCAGGGATTACACCTTTTTTTAAGTTTTCTACGAAATCAGGCAAATTTTCATATTTTCTTGGAAAAACGCCACCATATACAAGATATTTAACAAAGTTTATCACTGCATCATCAAAACTAATAGCATCAACACCCTTCAAAACTAAGAGTGCTCGTGAAGAATAAAGAATTTTTTCTAAAGGTGTTTTAGCTACATCTGCCTGAGCTATGTCAGATTCAATCATATCTATAACACCTGCTCCACACTCTCCCTGTGAGATACCTTGAAGGGAAAAATCCTCTTCTTTCTCAAAATCTTTGTAGTAATCCCTATTTTCTTCATAATTGGGGACAAAAGAATATTTATCTATTAATGGTTGAAGAATTTCCATGCCTTTTTCTTCTAATGTTTTTTTTGGATTATCAAATTTATCTAGAATTTCTACTAATTCTCTAATAAAATAGGGAATGCTCCTGGCTGGTATCATCCCCACTGATTTACCAAGTTCTGTTTTTTCACACTTATTCTTCCCACCTACTAAAACATTATAATAAAGAACACTCCTACCCGCAACTTTTCTAACCGTACCAAACATTCCCAATGTGCCAACTGGATGTTGCCCACAGGCATTGGGACAACCATTAATATTAATTTTAAACCCTACCCATTTTTCATATGAAATTTTGATTTCTTTTAATGTACCTATAATTGCCCTTCCAAGCCCAGGGGCATTGCCAAGCCCGAGGTTACAGGTCGTTGCACCTTTACAGGTCTGAATGTCTAAAAGCGTATCGGGATAATAAAATTCATTCAAAAACTCTTTTAATTTATTATGAATTTCTGAAATTTTACTTCTTGGAACGTTTGCAATTATTAAATTCTGTCTTTGAGTAACTTTAAAATAAATATCGGAGAATTCGTTACTAAGACTTGCTAATCTTTTTGCCCCTTGGGCATCTAAATCTCCTAGGGGTATTCTTAACAGAACATAGCAATAATTATCATTATGGGGAAAAACAGAAAATTTAAAAAAGTCATCGTCTCCTTTAAATTCTTCTCCTTCAGTTTCTATTTTAAAACAATTAATATCATTAGATAAAAATTTTTGTTTAAATTCTTCTTTATTGATTAACATTTTTTCTTCTAAATAACGATTTTTAAACCAATCAAAACCCCTATCATCTATTAAAAACCTCAGTCTATTTCTAAAACGATTTTTTCTATCACCTTCATTGTTATATACCCTGATTATTGCAAGTATAGATTGAAAAAGTTCATCAATATTTAATGCATCCTCAAATAGATTTCCAACCCTTGATTTTGCTCCCATACCACCACCAACAATAACTTTAAACTTGTTATTATCAATCGCTACAATGCCAATATCATTAACCCCTGTTAAAGAACAATCTTTATCACAGCCAGATATAGCAATTTTAATTTTCCTTGGAAGTGTTGTTGCAAAGGATTGAGAAAGAAGATATTGGGATAAATATATAGAAAGTTTATAGGACGGAAATTTCTCACATTTACATAAACCAGAGTTTGGACAGGCGGTAATATTTCTTATTGTATTACCTCCACCACCGCGGGGTGACATACCATTTTTATGAAGAATTGAGAGTAGCTGCCCGGCATTTTCATAGTTAACATCGTGAATCTGAATATCCTGCCTCGTTGTAAGATGAAGTTTACAATTACCAAACTTTTGGGACAGATCTCCTAACAAATAAAGCTTATTTGGTTCAATTATGCCTGCTGGTATCCTTACCCTACACATAAGTTTTTTACCACCTCTTTGAGAATAAAATCCCCATGGGACCCTGATTCCCCTAAAAAAATTCTCAGTCATCTCTCCTTTTAAATATTTTTGTAACGCTTCCTGAAAATGTTTTTCCTCTTCAATAAATTTATCGGGAATAACAAACATGTTTCCTCCATTTTTCTTTATCATAATAATAGTAGTATTTTTATTTATCTTATTTTTTTTGTCAAGTTTTTTGTTATTATAATTTCCCAATCAACTTTTTGAATAAAAAAATGAGCTATTTACATAAAATAGGTGTATATGTACAAAGAGGTTCTTCCGCTAAATAATCTCCTGTTTGCTCATATGCCCTTGCTCTACAACCACCACAAACCCTTCTATACTCACAAATACCACATTTACCATGGTAATGATCTAAATCACGCATCTTTAAAAAAACAGGAGAGGTTTCCCAAATAGTTTTAAAATCTTGCTCTCTCACATTACCACAAGGCACTTCCATATATCCACAAATCTGAACAACACCTTGATGAGATATAAAGGCAAATCCCTGACCTCCCAAACAACCTTTTGTCATAGCATCAAGCCCATATGTTTTAAAATCAACGGTTCTGCCCTTTTCCTTTGCCTTCTGTCTTATTATTCTGTAATAATGAGGCGCGCAAGTAGGCTTGAACTGAAGCGGTACTTTATCCCGCATATCTTCAAACCATTCAAGAACTTCCTCATACTCTTTTGCAGTCAGGGCTTCTTGAGCAAGCTCTTTACCTCTTCCTGTGGGCACTAACAGAAAGGGGTGATAAGCTACCGCACCTAATTCTATAGCTAAATTAAGTATTTTAGGTAGTTCAGCAAGATTTATTTTTGTTATTGTTGTATTAATCTGAAACTCTATCCCGTTTTTCTTTAGTATTTCAATGCCTCTTAATGCACCTTCAAAAGCACCTTCCACCTTCCTAAAATTATCATGGGATTCTTTTGTGGCTCCATCTATACTAATTGATACCCTTTGAATTCCAACTTCTTTCATTTTTTTAGCTATCTCATCAGTTATTAACACACCATTTACCGCCATAACCATTCTAAGCCCAAGAGCCGTCCCATATTCTGCGATCTCGAAAATATCTGGTCTTAAAAGTGGCTCACCACCTGTTAAAATTATGATGGGATTTGAAAAAGAAGCAATATTATCAAGTAACTCTTTACATTCTTCAGTTGTAAGTTCATTTTCATAGGGACCATACTGAGCTGCAGCTCGACAATGAACACAATTTAAATTACAACTTCTTGTAATCTCCCATGCTATAAGATGGGGGAGATATTTTTTTTCCCCTCCAGAATTACTCTCCTTTTCTTTTCCCATGTGGTGCATGTTACATCTCCTTCTATTATCTTTATAAATTATATATCTTTTTTTGTGTCATAGAAACTACTTATCAAAGAGGGAAGAAAATAAAAAAACTATAAATGCTAATAAACTTAAAGAAGCACCGGTGATAAAGGCAACTGTAAAAGAATAATTTTCCCATAAATAACCAAACAAAAAGCTCGCTGGTAAAGTAGAAATACTAATGGCAAAATTATAATAACCATAAGCCTTGCCTCTCACATATGAGATAACATTATCAGCAATATAAGCTCTTTCAGCACCTTCAGTTAAACTGTAGTAAATTCCATAAAAAAAGAATACTATTAAGACCAATTGCCTGTCTTTTATTATTCCAAACAAAAAATAAATAAGGACATATAAAAACCATCCTACCAATATAACTATTTTTCTGCCTATTTTATCTGAAAGAAATCCCGCAGGATAGTTTCCAACAGACTTGATAAAATTAAATATTCCCCAAAGAATAGGTATATAAGTTGTTTCAATGCCAGCTTCTTTAAGCCTTAATATAAGAAATGCATCACTACTATTACCCAAGGTAAATATAAATAGGGAAAAAAGAAAAAGTTTTACTTTCCGGGGAAGTCTTCCATTCTCCTTTAAAGAGCTATCTTTAGAATATTCTTTATAACTATGAGTATGCTCAACCTCTTTTATAAAAAATAGTAAAACCAAAACAAATAAACCAGGTATTATGGAGAATAAAAAAACCGCTTTAATGTTTTTATTCGTTAAATATAATATTAAAGTTGCTAATACTGGTCCTATTAGAGCACCACAATTGTCCATTGTTCTGTGAAACCCAAAAGCTCTCCCCCTGTATTCAGCACTAACAGAATCTGCAATCAGAGCATCTCTTGGAGCAGTTCTTATCCCTTTACCGACCCTATCAAAAAATCTAATGAAAAAAACTACAAACCAATGATGTGCTAAAACATAAAAGGGTCTTAAAGCATTTGATAGGAAATATCCAGTAAAAGCCAGGGGCCTTCTTTTTTTAATTTTATCTGAATACTTACCGGAAATAAGTTTTAATAAACTTGAAACGGATTCCGAAGCACCTTCTATTAGCCCAAGAACTTTTGCATTACCCCCCAAAGATAATATATACACAGGCAGGAGAGGATAAATCATATCACTGGCTATATCATTAAGGAGGCTTATAAAGCCTAAATATATTACATTTTTTGTAAGAATTTTTTTCATGGTGAATTAAATTTTAATTTTTAGAAATTTTCTTTTCCCCACTTTTACAATTTTCTCACTGTCTGGATTTAATTTGTAATTTATGTCTAAGACCTTTTCTCCATTTATTTCGATAGCCCTTTGTTGTATTAATCTCTTACCTTCGCTTTTAGATGATATAATAGAAGCTTCGAATAAAATATCAACAAGACTTTTTTCGCCCTCTAGAAAATATTCTGGTATATCTTCAGGTACCCCATGTTTACTAAAAACTTCTTCAAATTCATTCCTTGCTCTTATCGCATCTTCCTCACTATGAAATCTTCTTACCATCTCCATAGCAAGTTCCTTCTTTGCTTCTAAAGGATGCTTTTTACCGGTTTTTATGTCTTCCTTTAGCCTATCTAACTCCTCTAAACCAAGTTCACTAAGCAGTTCGTAATACCTAAGCATTAGCTCATCTGAGATGGACATCAGTTTCCCAAAGATCTCTTTAGGCGGTTCAGTTATACCTATATAATTCCCCAAAGATTTACTCATCTTATTTACACCATCAAGCCCCTCTAAAAGTGGAAGTGTTATAACAGTCTGGGGACGTATACCATATTCCCTCTGAAGGTCTCTACCTACCAAAAGATTAAATTTTTGGTCTGTTCCACCTAATTCTATATCGGCTTTTAAAGCAACAGAATCATATCCTTGAAGTAGAGGATACATAAATTCATGTATCCCTATGGGTTTGCCAGATTCATACCTCTTTGCGAAATCTTCCCTTTCAAGCATTCTTGCAACTGTATATTTTGCTGCAAGAAAAATCATATCTTTTCCAGAAAGAGGCTCAAGCCAGCGACTATTAAAATCTATAATTGTTTTATGGGGATCGAGAATTTTAAAAACCTGTTCTTTATATGTTTCCGCATTTTTCATTACTTCTTCTTTACTAAGAGCCTTTCTTGTTTCGGATTTCCCGGTAGGATCTCCTATCATCCCTGTAAAATCACCAATAAGAAAAATAACTTCATGCCCCAACTGTTGAAATTGCCTCATTTTGTTTAAAAGAACAGTATGCCCTAAATGAAGATCAGGTGCCGTGGGATCAAAACCCGCTTTAACTCTCAGCGGGTTGCCCTTTATAAAGGACTCTTTTAATTTTTCAAGTAATTCATCTTCCTGAATAATTTCCACAACACCCCTTTTGATAATCTTTAATTGTTCAACGGGAGGTAGCATAACTAAACTCCTTCAATTTTTTCTATATATCTTTTGATGTCCACTGCCTTACCTGTAATTGCGTCAATGGTTACAATTACATAAGCTATTCTTATATCTTTGATAGCCACTTCTAATCTCCTTGGTATTCCCTTTAAAAATCTTGTCAAAACATCTTCTATGTTATTACCGATTATAGAATCATATGGACCTGTCATCCCTACATCTGTAATATAACCTGTCCCATTTCTCAAAATACATTCGTCTGCTGTCTGGACATGGGTGTGGGTACCAATTACAGCTGAAACTTTACCATCAAAATAATATGCAAGGGCTTTTTTTTCAGAGGTAGCTTCAGCATGAAAATCAATAACTATATGACTCGTTTTTTTACGAATCTCATTTACAATCTTTTCACCAACAATGAAGGGATTCTCATAATTATCCATAAATACCCGTCCGATAAGACTTATAACACCAAGTGTAATACCATCCTTTTCCACTAAAGAAAAAGAATTGCCAGGAGCGAGGGGAGAAAAATTAGCAGGTCTTATAAGGTTTTTAACCTCACTTATAAAATTTTCAGTCTCTTTCTTATCCCAGGTATGATTACCAAGGGTTATAAAATCAACCCCAGCTGAAAAAATTTCATCTACTGCTGAATATGTTATACCAAATCCACCAGATGCATTTTCACAATTCGCAATAGTAAAAAGTACATTTTCTCTACTTTTTATATCTTTTAAAGACCTTTTTAGAGCATTTCTGCCCGGTCTACCTACTACATCTCCTATAAAAAGGATTCTAAATGCTTTATCTTGCATATTCTATAGCTCTTGTCTCTCTAATTACCGTAACCTTTATTTGACCCGGGTAAGTTAATTCACTTTCTATTTTTTTTGCAATATCTCTTGCAAGAAGATATGCATCATCGTCACTAACCTTTGTATTTTCAACCATTATTCTAACTTCCCTTCCAGCCTGAATAGCATAAGCTTTTGTTACCCCTGGGAATTGAACAGCTATTTTTTCAAGCTCTTCAATCCTTTTTACATAACTTTCTAATGTTTCCCGTCTTGCTCCAGGCCTTGCTGCTGATATAGAATCTGCTGCCTGTACAAGTATTGCAATTACAGAATTAGGTGCTTCTTCACCATGATGGCTTAAAATTGCATTAATAATTTTTGGATGCTCCCCATGTTTTTTTAGTATTTCAGCACCAATTACTGCATGAGAGCCCTCTATTTCATGATCAACTGCTTTCCCTATATCATGGAGTAACCCTGCTCTTTTAGCCTGCTTTATTGAAACATTTAATTCTGCTGCCATAATACCACAAAGGTATGCCACTTCAATAGAATGCTGCAAAACATTCTGTCCATAACTTGTTCTATATTTCAACGTTCCGAGAAGCTTAACGATCTCAGGATGAACATTATGCAGCCCCACATCAAAAAGTGCTTTTTCACCAGCTTCTTTGATTGCTTGCTCCACTTCCAATCTTGACTTTTCGACAACTTCCTCTATCCTTGCAGGATGTATCCTTCCATCGGCAATAAGCTTTTCAAGAGCCAGCCTCGCTATCTCTCTCCTCACCGGATTATGACAAGAAATGACAACTAATTCTGGAGTATCATCAATTATAACATCAACACCAGTTATTGATTCAAATGCTCTAATATTTCTTCCTTCTCTACCAATTATTCTACCCTTCATTTCATCACTTGGCAGTGGAACACTTGACACAGTCATCTCGGTTACAAAATCACCTGCTATTCTTTGAATAGCTAAAGATACATATTCTTGTGCTTTTTTTAAAGATGTTTCTTTTAATTCTTCTTCAATCTCCCTTATTTTTTTTGCTGCTTCATGTTTAGCTTCTTCCTCAATTAAATTTATCAATTCTTTTTTTGCTTCTTCTGCAGTGAGATTTGCTATTTTTTCTAAAGTTTTTTTATGTTCAAAAATCATGTTATCCAGATTTGCTTTCTTCTCCAACAAATCTTTTTCTAAAGCATTTATATTCTTTTCTCTTTTTAAAAGTTCCACCTCCCTGCTTTCTATGAGAACATTTCTTTTCTCTAAACTTTCTTCTTTTTGTGTTAATCTTCTCTCAAAAGCTATTAACTCATCCTTTTTTTCTTTTAATTCCTTCTCTAAATCTGCTTTAATCTGAAGCATCTTGTCCTTAAACAGTAGTTCTGCTTCTTTTTTTGCAATTTCAACCAATCTTTTTGCTTCTTCTTCTGCCTTAGCTTTTTCTAACTTTAAATTTGATAATTGTTTTTTTGAATAGAAATAAAAAATTAATAATCCAATCAACAACCCTAATATGCCAGCAATCAAAATCATAATGTTATCCATTTCTTCCTCCTAAAATTTATTTTAAAGGTCCCAATAGAGAGACCAAATATGAAAAAAAAATCCCCAGAATGCCGTGTGTATTATGGGCTTATAAGCTTAAAACTACTAAGTGGAGCCAGTGTTGATCGCTTTAGGCTTCCTCCTACGCGGGAGGCTTGCACACCACGATCAGGGACCAGCTCCCTTCTAAGAGGTGTTGGCTCAAGCCCTTAAATACATCACGTACATCCCAGGGATTTTTTATTCCCCTGAAATTACGCTTTCAATAAGTTCTTTTTTTCTTTCTAAAAACTCTCCAAAACGGTTTAAATTTTTACTTTGTCTAACATATTCTTCAGCTACATTAAGCAATGCCAGCATCAACATTTGTATAGGCGACCTTAGCACATCCCTTTCTTTGATTTCCTGCAATTTTTTTTTACAAGCTCTTCAACTAATCTCACATCTTCATCACTTAAATCAGTAACAACCTGGAATTTATTTCCTAAAACAGTAATTTCATAAAAGCGATTCACTTCCCTTTTCCTCAAAATATTTTGTTATTTTCTCAATTACATTTTCTAACCGTTTTGATGCTTCTTTTCTTTCAAGCTTGAGCTTACTAACCTCTTCTTGAAGTTTTAATATCTCTTTCTCTTTTTCTTCCAAGCTCCTTCTTAAATCTATGTTATCGGCCTTTAAAGCCTGGTATTTCTCAACCAGTTGATCAATTTTTATACTTAAATCTTCTAACTTTTTTTCAAATTCCATGTTATATTTCCTTTCACTTTTAGTTTTTCACAAATTTTACAAAAAATCAAGTACCTAATCCTTAAGTTCACCTTTCATATAAAGATCATAAGCTGTGAGATCAAAATAACCATGCCCGCTTAAATTAAATAGAATTACCCTTTCTTCTCTAAGCTCCCTGGCCTTTATTGCTTCATCAATTGCAACTCTAATGGCATGTGAAGATTCAGGAGCAGGGATTATTCCTTCTGTTCTACTAAAAATTAAGGCTGCTTCAAAAACCCTGGTTTGTTCTACACTCACTGCTTCTATTAAATTTTGGTTGTAAAGATAAGAAATTATTGGTGAATCACCATGATATCTAAGACCACCAGCGTGTATTGACGGTGGAATAAAATCATGACCAAGGGTATACATTTTCATAAGTGGGGTTAACCCTGCTTCATCTCCAAAATCATACTCAAACTTGCCAGCCGTTAGAGTTGGACATGCAGCTGGTTCAACGGCAATAAATCTCATATTTTTTTTCCCATTATGAAACTTATCCATAAGGAAGGGAAATACAATACCACCAAAATTGCTTCCACCACCCACACATGCAATAACAACATCGGGTTCTAAATTTATTCTCTTAAATTGTTCTTTAGCCTCCAAACCTATTACAGTTTGATGTAGAAGTACATGGTTCAATACACTACCAAGCGCATAATGGGTATCATTATGTGTCGCTGCATCTTCTACAGCTTCACTGATTGCTATACCTAAACTTCCAGGGTTATTAGGATCTTTTTCCAGAACCTTTTTGCCCGACTGTGTAAAGGGACTTGGACTCGGAATTACTTTACCCCCCCAGGTTTCCATGAGAATTCTTCTATAGGGCTTCTGGTTATAACTAACCTTTACCATATATACTGTACACTCTATTCCAAAGAGATTGCAGGCAAAACTAAGAGCAGAACCCCACTGGCCAGCACCTGTTTCAGTTGATAGCCTTTTAATCCCCTCAATCTTGTTAAAATAAGCCTGGGGTACAGATGTATTTGGTTTATGACTTCCAGCGGCTGATACACTCTCATCTTTAAAAAAGATTTTTGCTGGAGTATTTAGAAATTTTTCAAGTCTATAAGCTCTTCTTAATGGTGTGGGTCTCCATAATCTATACACTTCTAAAACTTCTTCAGGGATATCAATCCATCTTTTATCACTAACTTCCTGTTCAATTAATGCCTGTGGAAATATTGCAAGAAGTTTATCGGGAGTAACAGGCTCTTTAGTTTCAGGATCTAAATATGGCTCAAGTTTGCCAGGTAAATCAGGTAAAATGTTGTACCATTTTTTGGGCAGCTCAGTATCACTGAGGTAAACATTTCTCATTTTTGAACTCCTAAGTTTTTTGATGCATCATTATACTACATGTTTTTTTAAAAGCAAAAAATCTTTTTAAATTTTGTCTCAATAATATAAAATGCTACTATGCTCTGAAAGGAGGAGAATATGTTAATTGTAATGCATCATAACGCTTCCGATAAAGATATCGAAAGGGTTAAAAAAATAATTATTGATATGGGGTATAAACCAGTTGTTATTCCCGGTGCAGAAAGGACCGCCATAGGCGTTATAGGTAATCAAGGATGGGTTGACGATGCACCATTTAGAGGAATTAAGGGAATTTTAGAAATAATACACGTAACTAAGCCATATAAACTTGTAAGTAGAGATTTTCATCCCCATGACACTATTATTAAATTAAGTGATAGAATAAAAATTGGTGGTAAGTCTCCATTTTTAGTAATTGCAGGACCATGCGCAGTAGAAAGTAGAGAACAGGTTTTTAAAACCGCTCAGTTTTTAAAAAAACTGGGAGTAAAAGTTATAAGAGGTGGAGCTTTTAAGCCAAGAACAAGCCCTCACAGTTTTCAGGGATTAAGGGAGGAGGGGCTTAAAATCTTGTACGATGTTAAGAAGGAGCTGGATTTGTTAACAATAACTGAAGTCATGAGTCCAGAACATATTGAAATGGTTGAAAAACATGTTGATATTTTGCAGATTGGTGCAAGAAATATGCAAAACTTTGACCTTCTTAAGGAAGTGGGAAAAACAAAGAAACCCGTAGTTTTAAAAAGGGGATTGTCTGCTACGATAGAAGAATGGCTTGCATCTGCAGAATACATATTACTTGAGGGTAATCCAAATGTTATCCTTTGTGAAAGGGGCATTAGAACCTTTGAAACAGCCACAAGAAATACATCAGATCTCTCTGTAATACCTCTTGTAAAATCTTTTACACATTTGCCAATAATATTTGATCCAAGCCATGCAACAGGTAAAAAAAATCTAGTTCCCCCGATGGCTTTAGCTTCTATCATCGTGGGCAGTCATGGTGTGATGATCGAAGTTCACCCTGAACCAGAACATGCTTTATCAGATGGTCCACAATCTTTGAATTTCAAAGAATTTGAAAAACTTTATTTAAAAATTAATAAACTTTTAACTTTTATGGAAGAGTTTGAATAGATTTATCTCGCACCTTTTTTAAGTTCTATTAATACCAGCTTTATCACCGCCTTTAGTGTTTCAAAAACACCGATACCTTTAGGCGCTATAGCTTCAAAATCAGGCACTCCTTGAGGATTAATAATTTTTCTTATTTCTTCTACTGGTACAGCAGAAGGCAGATCTCTTTTATTGTATTGAATAACATAAGGTATTTGCTCTATATCATACCCATGTTCATGAAGGTTTTCTTTCATATTTTCAAAACTTTCAATGTTAGCATCCATTCTCTCTGCCTGTGAATCCACAACAAATACAATACCATCCACTCCTTTTAAAATAAGCTTTCTACTGGCATCATAGAAAATTTGCCCAGGAACCGTATAGAGATGAAACCTGGTCTTGAAACCCTTTATTTCGCCCAATGATAGGGGTAAAAAATCAAAAAAAAGTGTTCTTTCTGTTTCAGTTGCTAGGGATATCATTTTACCCTTTGATTCAGGATTGGTCTTATCATAAATATATTGGAGATTTGTTGTCTTACCACATAAGCCACAACCATAATAAACTATCTTACAGTTTATTTCCCTTGCAGAATAATTTATAAATGACATTTAATTACCAAGCTCCTGGCTAAATATTAAAAAGCTTATCTATATCTTCATCAGTAATCTCTGCAAAAGGAGATTCTGAACTCGCTGCTTTTTTCGATTTCTCTGCTAACTTATCAAAAATGCTTGCCAATTCATCTGAAGCTTTTCTAACCCGCAGCCTGACAAGTCCCAGAGATGATCTATTGTCAAAAATAACCACAAGTATCACCCTTTGTCCCACTATAGATATATGAATATTGTCTTTTTCTCCTTCGTGGAAGATTATAGAAAATTCTTTTTCGCCTATTAATTTTGCAAGACCACCTGTTGCTGCTATATTTCCGGCGGTTAATGAGGCAAGGGAAGTACTATCAAAGTTCTCAGTTTCGCCCGATTGAGAGATTAGTTGGCCATCCTTATCAACAAGAAAAACAGCTTTTGCATTAGAGTCCCTTACAAGCTTATCCAGAATTGAAGATATTTGCTTTGCTTCTTCCTCATACATTACAAGCTGTGGATAAGCCATTTATTTCCTTCCTTATTTTTTTAATGAATATATCAAAGGTTATTTTATGATGCAAGAACTTTTAAGCAAAAACTTCTGCCTTTTTTAATAATATCTCCCATTCTCTGTCAACATATTTCTGAATTTCTTCAATTAACCCTTCATATTTGGGTGAAAAAAGATGTTTGAATCTCCCTTGTTTTTCAAGCCAGTCTTTAACAGGCCTTTTTTCTTTAGGAATATAATTCACTTTCCAGTGATAACCTTCATCAACTTCATAAAGTGGCCATATACAGGCATCTACTGCTATCTGTGCCATTTCCACTGTTAATTCAGAAGGATGCTGCCATCCCCTTGGGCAGGGTGCTAGGACATTTATAAAAGAAGGTCCATTTTTATCGAGAGCTTTCCTGACCTTTGTCATAAAATCTCGGGGGTTATTTATAGATGCTTGCGCCACATAATCAGGTTTATGTTCTGCAATAATTGCTGTTAAATCTTTTCTGTGTTGCAATTTTCCCGGAACTTTTTTCCCCGCAGGTGCAGTTGTTGTAGAAGCACCAAAGGGTGTTGCTGAACTTCTTTGAATACCCGTATTCATATATGCCTCATTATTATAACAAACAAAAAGAATGTTATGCCTTCTTTCCATAGCACCCGATAATGCCTGAAAACCAATATCATAAGTACCACCATCACCACCAACTGCTATAAATTTTATATCTTTATTGATTTTACCCTGCCTTTTCAAAGATTTATACATAGCTTCAACACCTGAAATCGTTGCAGCAGCATTTTCAAAAGCTGTATGTATATAAGGTACTCTCCAGGATGTATATGGATATAAAGTAGTTGAAACTTCTACACATCCTGTTGCATTTGAAACAACAACATTATCCGGATAAGCAGCCATAAACATATGCCTTAAAGCAATAGGAGCACCACAACCAGCACACAATCTATGACCACGAGTAAACATTTCTTTTTCCTTTTCATATCTCTCAGCTAATTCTTTGAAATTCAACACAAGTTTTCCTTCCATATCTACTCCTTTTGTTCTAATCTCTCAAATTTACATAATCAAACATCTTGATATTTCCAGAATCTAAGTAATTCCGCATCTCTTTAAAAACATTTTCCACATGATAAGGCAAAAAGTCTCTTTGCCCTAACCCAAATATCCTATTAATAACTGTGGGATTGCTCTCAATAGTTTGAAGAGCTGATTTTATCTCCAAATATAGCGGACCTCCTTCTGCACCAAAAGTCTCTGCTCTATCAAGGACACAAATAATTTTAGAATTTTTGAGGGTGTCTGCTATCTCTTTGAATGGAAATGGTCTAAATACTCTAGGTTTTAAAACCCCAGCTTTTATCCCTTTCTCTCTTAAATTTTTAACCACATGCTTTACAGTACCAGCAGCGGAATTCATCACAACAAAAACAAAATCAGCATCATCTAACATATAGTTTTCAAAATTACTATAATATCTCCCAAACCTTTGACTAAACTCCTCTCCCACTTCCAGAATTACCTGCCTTGCCCTTTCCATCCCCTCTCTAACCTGCCTTTTAAACTCCATATAATAGTTAGGCAAAACCATAGCACCAAATGTTTCAGGTTTTTCAACATTAAGAAGAGATTTATATGGCTTAAACTCCCCAACGAAATCTCTAACTTCTTTATCTTCCATATACTGCATCTTTTCATAGGAGTGACTGATTATAAAACCATCCACACAAACCATTACAGGAAGTTTCACATCTTTGTGTTCAGCGATTCTTATAGCCTGAATAACATTATCATAAGCTTCCTGAGCATTCTCTGAAAATATCTGTATCCATCCTGTATCTCTTGCGCCCATAGCATCAGAATGATCACAATGTATATTTAACGGTGCAGAAAGTGCCCTGTTAACACATGTCATTACAATTGGACAACGTAGCCCCGATGCGACAGAAAGTAGTTCCCACATATAGGCAAGCCCTGCTGAAGATGTGGCTGTCATAACCCTTCCACCAGCTAAAGATGCTCCTATACAGGCGCTCATTGCACTATGTTCACTTTCAACAGTAACAAGCTCTGTATTCACCTCTCCATTAGAAACAAAATCAGCAAATATCATCATAATCTCTGTGGAGGGTGTTATTGGATAAGCAGCACAAACATCGGGATTAATCTGTTTCATAGCCGTTGCCACAGCCAGATTACCGGTAAAAGCATCAAACTTTTGCACTTTTTTCCTCCTTATGTTTTTTCAGGTACCATTTCAATTGCACTAGCTTTTTTTGGACATTCGTGAGCACATATTCCACATCCCTTGCAATATTCATAGTTTATACCAGCTACTTTCCCTTCTTTAATGAGAATTGACGAATCGGGACAAAAAGTCCAGCACCTATAACACTGAATACATTTATCTTTATACCATATAGGTCTAAAGCTTCTCCATGTTCCCGTCTTATACTCTTCTGAGTTACCAGCCTCTTCTATAACTGCACCTTTAGGAATTTCTCTCCAGCTCTTTAGTTCACTCATTCGCCCTTAACCTCCTCATAGGCTCTTTTTATTGCTTCTAAATTGCCTATTATAATCTTCTCAGAAAACTTCTTATGAGCAAAAGTATGTTTTACATGGTTTAAAAATGTTTCCAATGGTAGAATCTGAGTAACCCTTAAAAGAGCGCCTAACATAGGTGTATTAGGAATTACCCTGCCAAGGCATTCGAGGGATATTTTGTTAGCATCTACAGTATATATTTTTTTCCCAGAAATATTAAGTTCTTTACGTATTGCAGAAGGATTCTTGCCCGTATTTAGTATTACATCCGCATCTTCTGTAGCCCCTTCAAGAAAATTTTCTGAATATATTAGACTTGGGTCTACAACTATAACAACATTTGGATTTATAACAGGGCAGTGGGTTAAAATCTTCTCATCACTGATAATATTATAAGCCTTAACTGGAGCACCCATCCTTTCAGGACCATATTCTGGGAAAGCTTGAAAATAGAGCGGTGTTTCAATCATTGATTCACCAAGTGTCTTTGCAGCGGTTACTGTTCCCTGCCCACCTCTTCCATGCCATCTTATTTCCAGTGTTTTCATAACCCCCCTCAAAAAAAAATTTTTATTCTAATTCCCTTCTTTCTTTTATTGCCACTGCCATGGTCACTTCATCTAAATACTCAATGTCACTACCCATAGGAATACCATGAGCAATTTTTGTAATTTTAAGATTAACATCTTTGAGAAAATCTTTTATATATAACGCTGTTGCTTCTGCCTCCATGCTTGGATTTAAAGCTAAAATAATTTCTGATATTTTATATAATAAAATAGAATTTTTCAACTCATTAATTCTAAGATCTTCAAAACGCCTATTTTCCATAGGTGAAACAAGACCGCCTAAAACATGGTATCTTCCTCTAAACTGTCCTGTCCTTTCTATGGATATCAGATCCCCCACATCTTCAACGACGCAAAGTATTCCTTCTTCCCTTTTTGGATCTTTACATATCTCACACAGATCATCCTCAGCTATGTTAAAACACCTTTTGCAAATTTTAATATTCTTATATACATTTATAAATGCCTCTCCCAAATTTTTAAAAAAACTCAAATCATTCCTTAACGCAAAAAGTATCATTCTCAAAGCAGTCTTATCACCTATACCCGGAAATTTAGTTAGTTCTGAAATCAGCTTTTGTATGGATTCTGGAAGGGTAAAAGTAACCATTAAAATAAACCCGGCAAGTTAATTCCCATGCCACCAGTTATTTTGTTCATTTCCTCTTTTATTGTATTCGCAGCCTTTTCCTGGGCAGATTTAATAGCAGCAAAAATTAAATCTTCTAACATCTCAGGATCATCGGGGCTTATAGCTTCCTTAGAAATATTCAAAGACAATAGCATAAGTTTACCATTAACAACTGCTTTTACCAATCCTCCACCTGACTGACCTTCAAACTCTTTTGCATCCAGCTCCTGTTGAAATCTTAACATTTTCTCCTGTAAAGCCTGAGCCTGTTTAATCAAATTACCAAACTGTCTACTCATCAACAACCTCCCTTTCCTCAATTTCTATAAATTGTTCTTCAAAATTTTCTTTTTCTTCCTTTATTTCTAACTGCTTTATACCTAATATTTTAGAGCCTTCGAATGCATTAAGAAGCTTTTTTATTGCTTCTTTTTGATATATATCTTCTTTAGAATTTATCGTTGTTTTGGCACCCTTTGAATTTTCTTGGAGTAAAAAATGTATTGTAAAATCTTTACCAAGGCTTGTTTTTACTGCTTTTTCTATATGTATTCTGCTATTTTCATTATCCACAAAAAAATCGTAGAAAAACTTCTTCTCCTCAGGAAAAACAATTTTTAGCACCTTGCCTTCAAGAAATATATCAGCATCTTTTAAATAGGCTTCTAACTTTGAAGAAGATTTTAATGTTCTTATCAAATTATGAAGCAAATTCTGATTATCCCCAACAACTGATATGTCACTTTTTTTTATTTTATTAAACTGGTCATTATCTTTTTTTTCAGATTTGTAAAATAATTGAGAATCTTCAAGAAAATACTTAAGATAGACAAGTTTTAAGATACCCACCTCAAAATCATATCTTGGATAAGGAGAAAACCTCATTTGATCTAATATCTGCCTTAATGCCTGATAATAAACTATCAATTCCTCTTTTGCAAATCTCTCACTTAATTGGACAAGGTAATTTATCTCTTCCTCTGAAAATTCTGACTTTTCAAAGGGAACATCTAATAGATACATCACAAGGTGGCGCATGTAAAAAATAACCCTTTCTAAAAAGTTAAAAATATCACCACCTTCTCTATCTATTCTATTAATTAACTCTATAATGCCCGATGTATTTTTTATAGCGAGTAGCTCTATCATTTCGTAAATGTTTTCTTTTGAAAGCAATCCCAGTACTCTTACAACACCCTCTTCTGAAACCTTACCATCACCATAAGCTAGGACAAGTTCTAAAAAACTCAAGCTATCTCTCACACTACCTTCTGATTGTCTGGCAATTAAATATAGCGCACTTTCTTCAAACTCCAATTTTTCCTGTATTAGTACATTTGAAAGATATTTAACAATTTCACCTGGTTCAACCCTTTTGAAATTTAATCTTATACACCTTGATAAAACTGTCTCAGGAATTTTATGCGGTTCTGTAGTAGCCAGTATAAATATTACATACCCTGGTGGTTCTTCAAGTGTTTTTAGAAGAGCATTAAAAGCTTCATTAGAAAGCATGTGTACTTCATCAATAATGTAAACTTTATATCTTAAATGTACAGGAAGAAATCTAGTATTTTCTCGAAGAATTCTTACATCATTCACTGATGTATTGGATGCACCATCTATCTCCATAACATCCATGCTTTTACCATCAAGAATTTCTGTACATGATTCACATTTATCGCAGGGATCTATCTTTATGCCCTCTTTACAATTGATTGCGCGGGCAAAAATCCTTGCTGTTGTTGTTTTACCGGTACCCCTAATTCCTGTAAACAAAAAGGCATGGGGTATCTTATTTGCAGCAATAGCATTAGTAAGAACCTTTATGACAGATTGCTGTCCAATGACATCTCTAAAATGCTTTGGTCTATATCGCCTCGATAATACCTGATAATTCATAATAATATAATTTTTAAAGATCAGCTAAGTGGCAGTCAGGATAACTGCGGCACACAAAGAGGGCCACTACCGTTGCTTCCTTCCGGACCTGGCGGGGTTTGCAGCCATTTGTTGCGCAGGTCCCGACTGCCACTCAGGCGATCTTTTTAAGTTACGGAGAGGGAGGGATTTGAACCCTCGGTTCCGCTTTAGGCGGAACACACGATTTCCAATCGTGCTCCTTCAGCCACTCGGACACCTCTCCTGATTATAAAACTGTATTTTACCTTTTAGTATTAACTTTTGCAACTGATAATTGTTTTTCATAACTATCAAAGGGATGATATTATATGCATAATCTAACGAAATGATCATTGCAAAACTATGTAATGATATAAGAGGATAACATGCCTGTCCCCATTTTTTCTCATTAAACTGATTAATCTGAAGAACTTTTATGTTAAAATATTCTTGTGAAGAAGATTTTTGTATTATTAATAATATTACTAAGTTTTTCCTGTATTTATAACGATTGGAACCTAAATTATCCAGAAATATCTACTGGCATAACAGGCTTGGTTATAGATGAATATAACCAACCCGTTTCTAATGCCTTTGTTTACATTTATCGTAATCCTTCCTCTGGTTTGATAGGACCTGCTGATTTTATGGAGAAAACTGATGAAAAGGGTAATTTTTTCTTTGATATACCAGAGGGAAAATATTATCTTGTTGTCAGAAAAAGACTATCTGGATTAGACTCTGGTCCTTTAAAACAAGGCGACAGAGTCAGCAATTATCAAAAAAATCCGATAATTTTAAAACTCGGGGAAATAAAAAATTTTAAAATAACCCTTCCTTCAAAAACACATATTTTGCAGAAAAAAACCCCTTCGGGCGAAACTACAATAAAAATAAAGCTTCAAGGTGAAGAATTAGTAAATGGAAGACTTTTTTTATTAGTCTATGAGGGAGAAAAGGAAAAAAAGATCCCCGATTATTTACAGGAAATCACGGAAAAGGATGTTACTATTAATTTGCCACCAAATAGAGTATTCTATATTGTAGTAAGAGAAAATTTGAAAGATAAAATTGAGAAAAATGAAATATATGGTAAGTTCGGCCCCTTTACCTCAGATATTCCTAAAGGAAATAATAATAACATTGGAAAGGTATAGATGAACTATATAAATTCTTTAAAGAGTGAAGAAATAAAAAAAATAAAAAGGATAAGAGAAGAACGCTGCTTCTACTGGTGGGAGGGTTTTAAATTCTTTAGTGAAGTTTTGAGGGAAAAAGAGCCGATAGTGCACTTAGTAATAACTGAAAAAAACTATAAAACATTAAAACACCAAATAAACAATTTAGATGGAGATAAAATTTTTGTGGTCTCTGACCAGGTATTTAAAAAAATAAGTTACACTGTTACCCCCCAAGGGATTGGTGGGATACTCAAGAAGAAGACAATCAAACTATCTGATTTATTTTCTGAAAATAAACCAATTTTTTTTCTTGATGGGCTGCAGGATCCGGGTAATGTGGGCACAATAGTAAGGGTCGCTGATGCCTTCAACTTCTCTGGAATTATATATAGAAATAACGGTGTATCTCCATATCACGAAAAAGCAGTAAGAAGTAGTGCTGGAAGCATAATAAGAGTTCCCTGTTATTGCATAAATGATGAAGAGTTAAACACATTATTTGAAATCGATAGACCATTATTCTTATTAGAACCTAACACAAATGAATCTTATAACATTCTACAGGTGGATAAAGAAGAGCTAAAAAGGGGGATTTTTTTTCTTGGTAAAGAAGGTTCGGGACTTAATGTAAAGATATTTGGAGCAAAAAAAATTTATATCTCCATGAAAAATAGTGTTGATTCTTTAAATGTAGCAATCACAGCAGGTATTGTTGGTTTTCTTGCGGGGCAAACAAATTGAAAAAGATAATTTTTTTAATCCTTATTTTTACATTATCCATGCTAATATATTCTAAATATAAAAGCGCAATAAAACTTGCTTTAATAAACCATTTAATAGTCTCGGACAACATTGAAAACGCAGATTGTATTGTTGCCTTGGGCGGTGAGAACATTAGAAAAAAAGAAGCGGTAAAGCTTTTTAAAAAAGGTTATGCAAAAAAAATTTTATTTACCGGTTTTGAAATTACAAAAGATGATTATGAAAGATATGGTCTAAAATCCAATGAATATATCTATCCTGTTAAAAGTGCTTTTAATACCTATGAAGAATCCCAGGTTGTTTTAGATATACTTAAGAGATATGATTTTAAATCCCTAATTCTTGTAACTTCTTTTTACCATTCCAGAAGAGCTTCGGCAACGTTTAAAAGATTTCTTGAGAAAGAAAATATTAAAGTTATGGTTTATCCAGTTTTCTGGGAAAATTTTGATATTAAAAATTGGGATAAGAATAGCTATTTGAAAAAAGCTGTTATAATTGAATGGTTAGGGCTTCTATATTATAAAATTGAATATTTTTAGGAGTTTATGATGAAACACAAAATTTATTTCATTGGCGCTGGACCAGGTAGTCCAGAACATTTAACATTGTATGGACTAAAAAAATTAAAAGAATCCAGATATGTTTTTGCACCTAATATATACAGGAAGACTTTCCAAAAATATTTAAAAGGCAAAGAAGTTTATGAACCCTTTGATTTCCTTTTCCATGAGATTGTTAATTTAGTTAATAAATTTTTAGAAAAATCATCTATAGCTTTCTTATTACCAGGAGATGAAACAGTTTTTTCGCCCTTCCAACCTTTTATAGACTATTTTAAGCAAGATTGTGAAGTAATACCAGGGGTGGGCGTAGTAAATGCTGCTTCCGCTCTCCTGAAAAAAACCCTTGATTTACCTAATGTAGCAAATACAATCGTTTTAACAAGTACCCGTTCTTTTAAAGCAGCTTTTGAGGATCACGACTTTATGCAGTTTGTAAAAAGAGATGTTACTTTAGTTTTATATATGAATCATATTCCTTTAGAAGAGCTTACAAAGAGGCTCATCCCTGTGATGGGAGAAAATTGTCCAATTTCCATACTCTATAAAATTTCACTGCCCGAACAAGAAATTATCTCGGGTACCCTGAAAAATATATGTAAAAAAGTAAAAAAAGACTATTTTAGTAGCGTAAAAGAGCCCTCCATGGCAATGATTTTAATAGGTTATGTACTCAATAAAAGGGCAAAAAAATCATCCTGGGATTACCGGAAGAAACATATATGGGACAAAAGAAAAAAATAGAAATTCTCTCACCCGCTGACTCAGCATACGAAGCAGAAATTTTAATTGAAGCAGGAGCTACATCCCTTTATTGTGGTGTTTTCCCATCATTTTTTGAAAAATATCCCTATTTCTTATCACCTAATCAGAGAACTTTTCGAGAAGCGCAAATGAATGAGAAAGAATTTATAAAAGTTTCAGAGTTATGTAAGAAAAAAAATATACCCCTTTACTTAACAATTAACCAGAACTATTTTCTAAAAGAACAAATACCTTTAATAATCAATTTAGCAAAAATAGCAGAAAATGAAGGTATTGATGGTATTATAATGGGAAGTATTCCCCTCATGTTACATTTAAAAGATGGGGGTATAAAAACGCCTATTGTTGCAAGTACAATGGCGGTAGTTTTAAACAGATATGCAGCTAAATTTTGCAAAAACATGCTTAATATTAAAAAGATAACTCTTCCAGGATCTTTAACTATCAAGGAAATTAAAAGTATTATTGGAAGTAACCCTGACATAGGTTTTGATACTTTTATTCTTATTGGTAAGTGCCCAAATATAGAGGGTTTTTGTGGATTTTTGCATACTAACCCTAATAAAATATGGCCCTGTGAACAGGTATATGATATTAATCCTGAAAAAGAAGAAACAGAAACCTTTAAAAAAGCAAGGATGTTACAGATGCAATGGCAAAAATTCCCAAGAAGCCATGGATGTGGTTTATGCGCTATACCTGAACTAATTAATGCAGGTATTAGGGGCTTAAAAATTGTTGGCCCTGGGAGCCCTCCTTCAAAAAGAAAAACCTTGAACTCACAATAAAAGCTCTTCAAATTTTTGAAAATTCGGGTGACTTAACTGAAGCAAGAAAAAAAATAGTAATATTGTACAAAGAACGCTTTCAACATGAATGCTCACCCTATTTATGTTATTTTCCCGAGATTAGAGCAAAAATTTTTAAACATGAATTTTAGTCTTGTCTTTAGATTCTTTTTTTTGTAATCTTTACTTGTGAAAGAAAGTAAATCTTTTGAAACAGCTCTAAAAAGACTCGAGACCATTACAAAAAAACTTGAAAATGAAGAGATTTCTCTTGAAGAATCATTATCCCTTTTTGAAGAGGGCATAAAACTTGTAAAAGATTTACAGCAAAAACTGACAGAGGCAGAAAGAAAGGTTGAAATTTTGATCAAAGAATCGGAAGAAAAATTCAGGTTAGAACCATATAAAGAAGATGAAGAGGAATAGTGATTTCTTTAAAGAATTAGAAGAGAAGAAAATTCTTGTGGACAATGCAATCAATTACTACTTTTCTAAATATTCTTTTCCAAAAGAATTGTGCGATTCAATGAGATATAGTATCGTTGATAGTGGTAAAAGAATAAGGCCAATACTTACTTTGTCTACAGCTGAGATTTTCGATACTCCTATAGATATAGTTATGCCTTTTGCTGTTGCAATCGAAGCCATTCACACATATACACTTATACATGATGACCTCCCTGCAATGGATAACGACGACTTTAGAAGGGGAAAGCCTACGAATCACAAGGTTTTTGGAGAAGCAATTGCTATTCTTGCTGGGGACGCTTTACTGACAGAAGCATTCAACATTATGACGGAAGAAACGATTAATAAAAAAATAACCTTTAAAAAAGCTCTTCTTGCTATTAACGAAATCTCAAAAAGATGTGGTGTAAATGGTGTTGTAGGTGGTCAGGTAGTAGACATTTTAAGTGAAAATAAAAAAATTGATTTAACAACCCTTGAATATATTCATACCCACAAGACCGGGGCACTAATTTTAGCATCTATAAAAGTTGGTTTGTATTTATCAAAAGCAACAAAAAGGGATTTTAAAAATCTAACTAAATATGGTGAATGTATAGGGCTTGCCTTTCAAATAATGGATGACATACTTGATATAGAGGGAGATTTTAAAAAATTGGGTAAAAAAACTGGAGCTGATATATCAAAAAACAAAAATACTTACCCTTCTTTAATAGGACTTGCCCGTTCTAAGGAGATATTAAAGGACTTAACTGATACAGCCATAGATAATCTTAAGCCTTATGGAGAAAAGGCAAATTTTCTAAGAAATTTTGCATTATATTTAAGTAGCAGGCAAAACTGATGTCTGTCCTTGATAAGGTAAACACACCTGGAGATTTGAAAAACTTATCATTAGAAGAACTAAATAATCTATGCAACGAACTAAGGGAACTAATAATTGATACAGTCTCACTTAGGGGAGGTCACTTAGCCTCAAGCCTCGGCGCAGTTGATCTAACTGTAGCTTTATACTCCGTGTTTAATCCACCAGAGGATAAGATTATTTGGGATGTGGGGCATCAAGCTTATGCACATAAAATCTTAACGGGTAGAAAAGAAGCATTTAAAACTTTAAGAACTTATGGAGGCATATCGGGTTTCCCTAAGAGAGAGGAAAGTGAATATGATGTAATTACCACAGGCCATAGCTCTACATCCATATCAGCTGCTTTAGGACTAGCATGTGGAAGAGATTTGCTAAAACAGGATTATAAAGTAATAGCAGTTATAGGTGATGGCTCTCTTACAGCAGGTCTTGCATTAGAAGGGATAAATAATGCGGGGCATCTTAAAAAAAATATGATTGTAATACTAAATGATAATGAGATGTCCATTTCAGAAAATGTAGGTGCCATATCTTCATATTTATCAAGGATTCTAACTGGTGAGTTTTATACACAACTTAGGCAAAAAGTTGAAAAAATGCTTCTTTCAATACCTCGCATAGGTTCTTCACTTGTGAAAATTGCAAAAAGGATGGAGGAACTAACAAAGGGCTTTATAACCCCTGGAATTATTTTTGAAGAACTCGGTTTTAAATATATTGGTCCCATTGACGGTCATGATTTAAAGGTAATGATAGATACTTTTAATAATGTGAAAGATTGGGAAGGTCCATTACTAATACATGTTTACACAAAAAAGGGTAAAGGATACAAACCTGCAGAAGAAGAATCAGAATTTTTCCATGGAGTTCCACCTTTCAATAAAGTTACTGGCAGGGTAGAGAAGGCTCAGCAAAAGAGTTATACAGATATATTTGGTGAAGTACTAACAGAAATTGCAAAAGAAGATAAAAGGATTGTTGCAATAACCGCTGCTATGAGATCGGGAACGGGTCTTAAACTTTTTGCTTCCCATTTTCCTGAGAGATTTTTTGATGTGGGAATAGCTGAACAGCATGCAGTAACATTTGCTGCGGGACTTGCTATATCTGGTTTCAGACCTTATGTGGCGATTTATTCAACTTTTTTGCAAAGAAGTTTTGATATGATTATTCATGATGTATGCCTGCAAAATTTACCTATAGTCTTTGCTGTTGATAGAGCAGGGCTTGTAGGGGAGGATGGACCAACTCATCATGGTCTCTTTGATATTAGCTATCTCAGACTAATCCCAAATTTGGTAGTTGCAGCCGCTTCGGACAGCAATGAGCTAAAAGCACTGATTAAATCTTCTTTGAGCTGGAATGTGCCTGTTACCATTAGATATCCAAGAGGGCCGGCAGAAATTACAGAGAAAACATATCCTGAACAAATTAAGATTGGTAAAGGAGAAATGCTTAGATGGGGTAAAGACGCTTGCATAATTGGCATTGGTACAACAGTAAATGAAGCATTAAAAGCTGCTGAAATATTGAAAATAAGAAATATTGAAATATCAGTTTTTAATGCAAGATTTGTTAAACCCTTAGATGTGGAAGCAATTAGAAAAATTCTTTCAGAACATCCTGTAATTTTCACTCTTGAAGAAAATACTATTGTGGGTGGCTTTGGAAGCGCTATTTTAGAATTAGCGGCTAAATTAGGTTCCATTAAAAAAATACATTGTATTGGACTTCCTGATAGATTTATTGAACATGGACCTGTTAACTTTTTAAGAGAAATATATGGATTATCTGCTGAAAAGATTGCCCAAGAAGTAGAAAGATACTTAAACGATTAAAATGCTTTCACAAAAAAAAATACGCATCGATGAACTACTTGTTAAGAAAGGACTTGTTGAGTCGAGAGCAAAAGCTCAATCCCTTATAATGATGGGAAGGGTATTTTGCGAGGGCAAACTGATCGAAAAATCAGGGACAAAAGTAAATGAAAATTCTAATCTGGAAATAAAAGAAGATTTGCCTTATGTTAGCAGAGGCGGTCTTAAATTAGAAACAGCTATTAAAACTTTTAATATAAATCTTACTGGACTGGTAGCCATGGATGTAGGGGCTTCAACAGGCGGTTTTACAGACTGTCTTTTAAAACATGGGGTAAAAAAGGTTTACGCTATAGATGTAGGTTATGGCATACTTGATGCAAAACTGAGAAATGATGAGAGAGTGGTAAATATAGAAAAAACAAACATTAGATTTCTGGACAAAACTTTAATTCAAGACCCCATTGATATTGTTGTTATTGATGTATCATTTATATCACTAACAAAAGTGATCCCTAAAGTCACTGAGTTTTTAAGTGAAAAAGGCAAAATTATTGCTCTTATTAAACCTCAATTTGAGTTAACACCAAAAGAAGTGGGAAAAGGTGGAGTTGTAAAAGATTTAAGACTCCAGGAAAAGGCAGTTAAAAAAATCTCATCCTGCCTTCATGAACTGGGATTTAATATAGTAGGAGTTATACCTTCAACTATTACCGGTAAGAAAGGTAATCAGGAATACTTAATTTATTGTTATACCTAAACTACAAGACTAATTCTTCAGGTTTGCCAGGATAAAATCCCTGTCCTAAATCAATCCCTAAATTAATAGCCTCTTTTAATACATTTTCATCTTCCACATATTCAGCTATAACGGCTACATTGTGCATCTTGCAGATATTTGTTATAGAATCAACGATAAGTTTGTCCTTTGTATTGTGTTTAATATTTTTTACAAACTCTCCTTCAATCTTAACAAAATCTGATGGGAGGGATTTCAAATATAAAAAAGACGAATAACCAGAGCCAGAATCATCGATAGCAAATTTAAAACCCAACCCTTTTATTTTAATACAATTCTCAATAAGTTTATCCAGGTCATCAACTGCTTCCCACTCTACAATTTCAAAAACAATCTTTTCACTATTTACATTATATTCTTCCACTAGTTTTTCAAGATGCTTTAAAAGATTCGGATTTGAGAGTGTTATTGGGGTTAGATTAATAAATATAAAGTGATCAATATTTTTTTAGATGAAATTTTGAAAATTTTTTCCAATACTAAAAGATCAAACCCAACAGAAAGTTTAAGCTTTTTAATAACATTTATAAACTTGTCAGCGCCTATTATAATCTCTCCAACCTCTTACTTCGTCAAAACTTCGTAACCAAAAATTTTACTGGAATTAAGAGAATAAATAGGCTGTAAACTAAATCTTATGCCTCTATTCTTTAAGGCTTCAATTATCCTTAAAGAGAGCTCTGCATCATCTTTAAAAAAGACAGCATCTCATTTTTTTCAGGAATCATAAGGGAATTTTTATATAATCTTTTACCCTTAAGAACCATATTATCAGCCAGAATAAATAAATCTTTGGCTGAATGAGCATTGTCAGGATATATAGCTATCCCTATAGTAGCAGTTAAACCATGTAATATCATATCTTCATTAACATAAAATTTGTGGTTATAAAGACGCTCTTTAAAAGAATTTGCTATATTAAGCGCTCTATCTAAATCAATATCAAATAGAATACCCGCAAACTCATCACCCCCATATCTCGAAATGAAATGATTCCCTGAAAAATATTCTTCAAGAATTTTAGCTATTTTTTGCAAAAATCTGTCGCCAATATAATGACCATATTTATCATTAATATTTTTAAAATTATCTAAATCAACAACTAAAACTGCTAATTTTTTATTGTGCTCTTTAGCAATATTGATTCTGAAGTCAAGTTCATCCCAGAAGGCTCTTTGGTTATAAAGGTTTGTCAGCGAATCTCTCATAAACAAATGTTCAATTTCTTCAACTTTTTTAGATAATATCTTAATTGTTGCTTCCACATTGTTAAAAAAGGTCAAAAGACTTTCAAGAATTAAATTTTTGTTACTATCCTCAATAAATTCCTTTGTTATAACACCACCTATACACTTCGATAGGAATGGGGCTTCCATCTCCTTATAATAAATTTTAAATGGGTCATTACCAATTTCTATCTCCCCCCATCTAAAACAGTTTGCACATTTTTTCTGGGGTGGGACTTTCCTAAAATAATCTGTTATTACTTCTTTTGCTTCTTCCAGACACTGAATATTAACATTCAAATATAAATTAATTTCCTTCTCTTTTTGACTCAATAAAAAAAATAACCATCTACTTGTAGAAACTGCTGTATCTCCAGAACAAACTTTTTGATAAATAGATCCGGGTTTTTTAAAGTTTCAAATGTAATCATATATCTTTCAAACATTCTTATAATTTATTTAAATCTCCCCTGTCCACCGCAAGTTGCTTGACTCTTTTTAAATACTTTTCTATTTCAAATAAAAGAACATCATATTCCTTAAAAAAAAGGCTATACTTATTAAAATCAATTTTTGCTAAATCTTCGATTGAATTTAGTTCATTTAAAATATTTTTTAGAGATAATGGGGAAGCATCTATGCTATTTCTAATGTAGTAAGCAACTATCAATGCCACCCCAAATGCTAAAGGTGCCAAAGAAAGTAATGGAATAATTAACCCTTGCTCAAACAAAACAATATTCATAGATTGAAAATCTCTTATAACAAAAAGTACAAGAAATAAGCCTGAATAAAAGCTAACAAAAGAGACTGATATTACCAATCCAAAAAAAATTTTTCTGATACTTTTGGTCATCTATAATAGATTTTGTCATATTTATATATTAGATTTTTTTGGTTTTTTGCAATGTAAGATTGAATTAAATTTTGTAAATTTTTGGGGTAGAATTTAAGTTCTACCCCAAAAATTTAAACTTTAACCAATTTTACCTTTGTATCATAAAAAGAAACACTTCCACCCACTGGGTCGATCATACATGTGTTTTTTAGATGGGGATCAACCCACATGGCAGCATTGGCGTTAAAACCTGTTGCCCTCTTTGGATCACCTTTTATAACTTTACCATCAATTATAAGATCCGATGCGCCCGTTGCCCAGTGCCCATGTCCTATAGTGAATGTTATAACACCTGGCTGGATTGTTTCAGTCACAAATATTTTCCCTACAATCTCTTTTTTCTTGCCATTTTTTAGATCCCAGATACCCTCAGGATTTGTAGCTGAAACTATTTTCGCCTTATCTCCTGTTTTGAAACCATATCTTTCAGCATCTTTTTTATTTATTATTATACTATTTTCCGGATAAATCTCCCCTAGCCAGTAGTCTACAATAGTTCTTGATTTTGTCTGTGTAATATCTCTCTGTGTAATAAGGTGAAGATCAAAACCATCTGTAAGACCTGCTTCTTTTGGAGTTTTACCAAGTGCAGTAGAAACAGGGATATAAACACCATAACCAGGATTTGATTTCCCTGTAAAAGAGTTCTTTGTTCCTGCTGTCTTTTCTTGATACATATTTATAAGTTTGCCAAATTTATTTGTTACTTGTTCACCCTTATACTGATCTTTATAGTCTTGGAATCTCCCTCCTCTATTCAAAACAAAGACAACCTTTCTCCAGTTTGCACCACAAATCTTTTCCCATCTTTCTGGATTAAATACTGTTTTGGGTAAGTGCTTACGGGATTCGTAAAAGAGCTTTAGCTCTTTGTCATCAGCATCGGGAACAGGCGTTTCATCCGTTGCAATATTAGCAACCATTCTAATGTAAAGGTCATCAAATCTTGTAAAATCTTGACCTTCTCCAAAACCATTTTTACCAAACCCTGGCATACCAAGTTTTTCTGCTACTGCCATTAGGAATGTCTCGAAACACAGAGGCTGTTCTTCATCAAAAACTTTTACTGTCTCAGTTAGCGGGGCAATAACGGGCTGTCTTATCGGCTGTAACTTAGTTGGCATATTTGGATGAGAGCCTTGAAACTCCCATCTTTCAAGGTATGATAAATCAGGTATTATGTAATCCGCATAAAGGGAAGTAACACCTACCAATATATCTGATGCCACATAAAGGGGAACCTTTTCTAAATTTGCAAGTATATTTGTATTTGTATGTCCAGCTGGAAGCGCATAATTTGGTGCCCCCATATAGGAAAACACTGCTTTAATAGGGTATGGATACTGATCTTCCACTGATGGTAGGATTTCTTGATAGATATCACTTGCTAATGGCCACCAATTTCTCTTTGCTGGATAACCATTAAAGAGCGTTGTATCTTCGTATTTCACTTCTTGCCTGGTAATACTTATACCAAAAGTTGATATCTTTTTTGGGGTCATTTTTGAGTAATCAAAGGGCTGTCCTTCTTTACCACCTGTAATATTATAAGTAGATGGTGTAATCATGCCACCTTTCCAGTCAAAATTTCCTATAAGTAAGTTTATTGTACACGCCAAAGTTACATTGTAGAAACCATTCGTATGCTGGGAAACACCTCTGTGAACATCTACACCCGCCTTTTTACCATGACTTGTTAGTTCATTAGCTACCCATATAATATCATCTTTATTTACTCCACAAATGGAAGCCCACTCATCAAGGCTCTTTTTACTTACCTCTTCATATATAATTTGTAGGCTACTTTTTACTTTTATACCATTTATTTCTGTGTTTACAAAAAGATCGCCCATTACAACTTCTTTTTCATCATTTGGGTCAAAAGCAACAGGTTTGCCATCTTTCATAACTACCAGATATTCTAATTCATGTTCTTTGCCATCCTTATCTTTGACTTTCTCTGGTCCCTTTAGACCGATCTCGTGGCCCCTTAAAAATTTTCCTGGTTTGCCTTTATCGTCTATTTTTACAAGCCAGCATGCATTTGTCCATGTTGGCTCACCAGCTTTTTTGGCAGCCCCTTTATTAGCATTTTGTAAGTATTTAGTATCATATCTTTTGTTGTCAATAATCCACCTTATAATACCTGAGAACAAAGCACCATCTTCCCCGGGTTTAACGGGTAGGTATTTCTCTGCTTTGGAAGCTAATTTACTGAAGCGAGGGTCAGCAACAGCAATCTTTGTTTTTCCAGACACTATGTTAGGCAATAATCTTACACCTCTGTTTGTGGGGCCATAATTTCCATCTATGAGATTTGCACCAACAAAAAGAATAAATTCTGAGTTTTCAATATCACTCTGCCAGTAGAATTTTTTCCCTCCACCAAACTTATTGTATTCATATTGTTCGCTTGCAGCTTTACTTGAAAAATAAAGAGACCCTTGACATACAGTTGTATGCCCGTGTGCATTTACAGAGCCAAAATATTCATTAAAAAATCTTCTAAAAAACTGAGATCTTCCAGCCTTTTTCCTGCCCCAAAAGTAAAGAACCTGATTATTCTTTGGCCCCATATCGGGGTGATCGGGGTCTATTAAATATTGAAGTTTATCTGCATGTTTTTGTTTAAACTCTGCTACTGCAGCTTTCTTATCTTTGGCTTTTAGTATTTTCGCTACCTCATCTCTTAGTTCTTTGGCAATTTTTGGGTCTTTGAGTACATAAAGATCCTTTAAACCCTCAACATATCTATTTTCCTCACCAGGTACATGTTTAAAAAGATATCCACCATTAACTATTTCGTTTACTGCCTGTTCAAAAGGTATGGTTATCCACTTACCTTCACCTCTTTTTCCCGCCCTTTTTAAAACCTTTGTAATTCTGTAAGGATCATAAGCTGTCTGAAGCCCTGCGTGACCTTTAGGACAAAGAGGCATATCGATACTTGAAACATCGAAGGGGGATGATTTATATTCCAGATGAGGAACAGCATTAAAGGGGTTATAGGGATTGCCATCAATTTTTATTGCAAAGGCGTGCCCATTTTTCCTGTAAAGCTTAACCTTTATACCACACCCTGTATTACACTGGAGACAAACAGAGTAAATTATATTCTCTACTTTTGATAGTTCATACTCTTCTTCGGGTGTAAGAAGGCCCGCTTCAGCCCTTTTTATTAAATCGTGTGCCCACTCAATCTGTGAAGCAAGCAAAGCACCGCCTAATACAGCTGAACATTTTATAAAATCCCTTCTTGTAATTCCTTTATTTTTAATATCTTTCATAATTAGCTCCCTCCTTAAATTATGTAAAATACACGTGGTTTATTATATGATTTTCCGAACCGGGGTGTTTTACCTGGATAAGCCTTTCTTGCTTCATCTATAAGCTTTTCCCATTCCACATTTTTTAGTTTAAACTTTTTATCACTAATTGCCTTTGCATTTGTATGAAACTCCTTTATGCCCTCTAACTCAACGACTGTGTTTGCTTTTATCATTTTTGAGATTAGACTACTTTCATCACTTAAATCACCAAAGTATGTAGATCGACATATACATGTAGTAACGCACATTGGTAGAATCCCCTTCTTCAATCTTGGATAGCAAAAATGGCACTTTCTTGCATTACCAAAGGGTATTTGCTTACCTTCTCTAAAAAACTTCCTGCCATACTCAAACCATGGCCCTTTTTCCATTTCAGGAACAAATGGCGCATTTTCGGCGTGAAAACCATTTGTATCCAGGTTTCTTGCTCCGTAAGGACATGCAGGTATACACCTACCGCATCCTATACATTGCTCATAATTTATCATAACAATTCCCGAACCCACACCTGCTTTTTCTTTATAAGTTGCTTTACCCTGATTTGGGCAGGCAGAAACACAGGGTGGATTATCGCATTGCTGACAGGGCCTTGCGACAAAACTTCTTTTTACCTTTGGATAACTACCAGACTCTGTCTCATATACTGGTCTATACTTTATACCAGGGGGAAGTTTATACTCAACCATACACCCCACTGTACAGGCCAGACATAAAGTACATTTTCTTGTATCTATTAACATTGCCCATTTTGGCGATTTCTTTGCTAATGCCTTTTTTAAATCCTCTTGCATGATAATTATTTCATCTTTTCCTTCAAACATACAAACCCTCCTCAAAGTTATTTTTTCACATGACAGGTTTTGCAGTTACCCTTTGTAGTGAAAGCTTCTTTGCCATTGTGACATTTCCCACAGGATTTACCCTTGTTCATTTCCGACATAGTTACTTTCTTGCGCTTTTCTTTCGTAACATAGGGCTCTGGATGACACATATTACAAAAAAAGCCCATCTCCACATGTCTTTCATGACTGAAGGTAACATCTCCATATCCCACTTTAAAAACCACATCTCCACCCCCTACCTTTGCAAAAACATAGGAAGCAACAAACAAAATGCTTAAGATTAGAATAGCCCGTTTCACTTTGTCCCTCCTCTTAATATTTAGATTAAAAAAATACTTTAATAAACTAACTTAAATAAGCAAAAGCTGTGCCTATAAATAATCAATTGATTTTACTATAAATTTTTTGAAAAGCTATTTAGACATTACTTTTAGGTAACAAATAGCTAAATTGATGTTACTTTTTGGTAACAAATAGAAGTGATTTCATTTAAGCTTTTAGCTTCTCCCATAAACTCTTTCTACTAATACCTAACATATCTGCAGCCCTTGTCTTATTCCCCTTGCAAAGGGCAATTATTTTCTTTATATACTCTTTTTCAACCTTATTTATATATTCTTCTAAAGTCATCACATCATTAGCTGGCTCTTCCTTAAGGTTAAGAAAAAGATAAAGCTTATCCATATTTATCTCATCTTTTTTATTAGATAAAGCAACTAATCTCTCAATTAAGTTTTCTAATTCTCTAACGTTTCCAGGAAAGTCATAATCCATTAGCTTCGATATAACTTCTTTTGAAATAATAATCTCCTTACCAAAACGAGAATTATATTTTTTTATAAAATGCTCAACTAAATAGGGTATGTCATCCTTTCTCTCTCTTAAGGGTGCTATATATATGGGTATAACAGATAATCGATAATATAAATCTTCCCTAAAATTACCTTTCTTCACTTCTTCCAAAAGATTTTTGTTCGTTGCTGCAATTATTCTTACGTCAACTTGTATACTTTTGTTTCCACCTATTCTCTCTATTACTTTATCTTGTAACACTCTTAAAAGTTTAGGTTGTAAATGCAAGGGAAAATCTCCAATTTCATCCAGAAACAATGTACCCCCATCTGCAAACTCGAATTTCCCAATTTTTCTTGACACAGCTCCAGTAAAAGCACCTCTCTCATAACCAAAAAGCTCACTCTCTATTAGTTCACCTGGAATAGCAGAGCAGTTTATTTTAACAAAAGGTTTGTCTTTCCTTTTTCCACCATAATGAATTATATTTGCTACAAGCTCCTTCCCCGTTCCAGTCTCGCCAGTTATAAGAACAGAAGAATCTAAATCAGCTATTCTGTTAGATATTTCATAAATCTCTTTAATCTGTCTGCTTTCGCCAACTAAATAGTGTTTTGATATTATGTTATCAAACTTTCTTTTTAAATCAATATTCTCTTCCTTTATTTTTTTAAGTTCTATAGCTCTATCAAGTACAATTATAAACTCATCAAGAGAAAAGGGTTTTGTGATATAATCAAAGGCACCTAATTTCATTGCTAAAACTGCCATCTGAATTGTACCAAATGCTGTTATAATTATAACCGGCACATCTGGCTTAATGCTTTTTACCTCCTTTAAAATTGAAAGTCCATCTATATCAGGGAGTCTAACATCAGTTATAACACAATCTATCTCTTCTCTTTTAAAAATATCAATGCCATTTAAGCCATTTTCAGAAGTGTAAACATCATAATTTTTACTTTTCAAAAAATCTTCAAGGGTAATTCGCATTATCTTTTCATCTTCAATTATTAAAACCCTTTTCATTATCACTCTCCATTACAAACTAATTTTTTAACACCTATCAACTTTCTAAATCACAGGTTTTTTTCATTAGATGCATTTGGGTTATCATCAAAAATTATGCTAAACCTACTACCCTTACCTTCTTCACTTTCCACTACTATTTTTCCACCATAATTCTTGACAATTTCATAAGTAATCCAAAGCCCTAAACCTGTACCTTCACCTTGCTTTTTTGTAGTAAAGAAGGGATCAAATATTTTATTAATGTACTCTCTGGGGATTCCCGAACCATTGTCCTCAATTATAAGAAATATCTTACCCCCTTCTCTTTTGCCCTTAATTTTAATCAATCCATTTTTATCTATCGCCTGTATGGCATTAATTAAAAGATTTAGAAGTATTTGTTCAAGATCTGATCTATTGATAAGAATCTCTAAATCCCTATCAATTTCCTTTTCTATGTCTATCTTTTTCTTAGATATGTTGTATTTCGCAAACTCAATGATATGATCCACAATATCCTCTACATTTAATAGTTCCCTTACATCTTCACCTTTTCTTGCCATCCAAAGCAGCTTTTTAACTGTGTTTTCTATTCGTTCTAATCCATCTTTTATTAGTTCAAGGTATTTTTTGCTGGACCAATCCCTCTGCTCTTCGAGCATACGAATACAGTTGAAAATACCCCCCAATGGATTATTAATTTCATGGGCAATACCTGAAGCAAGTATACCAATGGATGCTAATTTTTCAGACTGAAGAAGCATCTGGTTTCTTTTCCTTAGTTCTTCGTTTGCCACACGAATTCTTTCTATCAGGTTGTTAAATTGTGCAGTTAAGTATGCAAACTCATCATCACCTTTAACTGGCAGATAGGTATCTAATTTTTCAATATCAGTTTTTGTCATTGCTGTTGCCAGTGCTGTTATGGGTTTTACAAATATGTAACTCAGATATATAACGAGGAAGTACCCTAAAAATATAAGAAGAATGGTTATGAAAAAAAATTTTAAAATTGCAAAGGCAAACTCATTTCTTTCATTGTCTAAAGAAACTAAAAATCTCAAAGTGCCCCACTTTTTCTCACTTATAAACAGGGGCACAAGAACTTCCACATAATTGCTGAAAAAATAGTCTTTAGTGAGACTTACTATAGTTTTCTTCTCTTTATTTACCCTCCTTATTAATTCATCATCCATTGTTTTCCCATACTCTTTCAGATCTGTGTGAGATATTACTTTATCATTATCATCAAGAACTGCTATGTATATAAAATTAAGTTTCTTCTCTGAGAAAATCTGTTGTAAGTAGTTATCTAAAAGTCCACCCTCTTCAACAAGCCCAAGCTTCTCATATATGAGGTCATTAACTATAGGAATAGCAAGAGTCTCACCAAAAAGGGTTACTCCCGTTATTATCCTTTTATATAGTGTTTTTTTCTCAAAGTTAAAAAAGTAAAAGCTTGTAATCACTGAAAGAAAAATCACTATCGAAAAGTTTATAATAATAAACTTCTTTCTAATGTTTAGCTTAAAAAGTTTTTTTAAATTCTCGAACCTGGATGACATTTAACACCACAACTTGAGGGGATTTTTTTGTATTTATTTTCTAAGGCTTTATAAGTATTTTCATCTGCCCTTGCAAATCCACCTTGAAGATCAAAATCTAATTTTTTTATTACCTCTTCCGGTATATTAAAAATTGCCTCTTCAATTTTCTTTTGAATATTTTTATCAAGGTTTGAGTTTACAAAAAAAGGCCCGTAATATACCTCATCTGAGATCGCTATAGTCTTAAAACCCATTCTTTCTAACTTTTCTTTGTGAATATCTCTTATGACTCCCACGTCGATTTCATCTTTAAGAAGTGCTTTAATAATTGTATCCTCATATGAGTAGTGTTTGTATTTTTTCAATTCTGACAGATGAATGCCTGCTTTTGCAAGCATTAAACGGGGTATGAGATTTAGTTCATCACTCTTGAGCGGACCAAAACCAACTCTTTTGCCTCGTAAATCCTCAATCTTTTTAATATCTTGTTTTTGTGTTATTAAAGCAACCTTATAAAAACTGGATCTATCCTTATTTATTGGAATGGCTAAAATATTCATAACACCGCTTTTTTCCACATTAATAAAATCGAGCACACCTGCAAAACCTAAATCAACTTCACCATTTTTAATGAGTCTTCTTAGCTCGCTGTGATCTTTTATAATCAGTTGTACTGGCATATTAATATTTTTTGAAATATAGTCAACAAAGGGCTGATATTTTTCAAAGAGTATTCTTGGATTCTTAGAATCGGGTATAATTAATGAAAGTTCTTTTTTGAGTTTTTTGTTATTTAAACTTTTTGACCTGTTTTCTACATATTTTGTCATATTTTTTACTGATTTGTAATCAATTTCTCTCACTTCATCGAACCTTTTGATTTTCATATTTGATAAAATATGCCGTCCCTCAATATCATTGTGCATATTTAAAATAACTTTTTTTATCTCCCTTTTTAGTTCCTTAGGAAAATCAGCCCTTACTATTACAGGTGGACTTGCAAATTCTATGGACTGTTCAATAACTTTTACCTGAGAAACATAAGGAGAGTCAGTTTGTTTCATAAATTCGAAAATAAGATTCTCCACTGCAGCTCCATCTGCTAATTTCTTTGCTACCATTTCAATCGATTTATTATGACTATAACTAAAAGAAGTTTTGGTAAAAAAATTGTCAGGATTAGTTTTCATCAAAGATAATCTATAAAGAGGATACAGATACCCTGTGTTAGAAAGGGGATCTACAAAAACAAATGATTTCCCTTTTAAATCCTCAAACTTAGCGACATTACTATCTTTATGAACAATAATTAAACCTCTGTATAAGGGTTTTTCATCTTTAACGGGTGCTGCAACTAACTCTATTTTTGCACTTTCTAATAGATTTACATATGCACCAGTACAAATAAAAGCTATATCAACACCTTTATTTATAATGAGTTTATTCATCTCCTCATAGCGCTTTCTATGTACTATCTCTACCTTTTTGCCCAATTTTTTGCCAATGTATCTCACAATATCATCATAGTAACGTACCGTATCAACAGGGGTAATCATAGAGGAAATACCAACTCTTAATGAAACATCGTTAGCTAAAGTAAGATCAATAAGAAAGGTCAGGATAAAAATGAAACTAAAAATAAATTTCATATTTTGACGTTACTTAAACATCCCTTTAATTTTTTTAACTATTACAATGAAATTTTAACAGATTTACAATAATTTTTAAATAAGTACAATGAGAATACAAATACTATACCTTTTAACTAAATCTATAAACCCAGTTCATTAGATATTTCTTGCATTGCCTCAAGGGAAATTTGCAAAAATTTTTCCAAATCAAGCCCCAGATCAGCACAAGCCTCCATTTGGGTTCTTGATGCACCCTTAGCAAAATGTTTTTCTTTGAATCTATTCATTAGATTTTCAACTTTCAGATCGACAATTTTCTTATTGGGTAACACCAACGTTGCAGCTACAATAAATCCCGATACTGGATCTGCACAATAAATTGCCTTTTCTAATTTTGAATTTCTCTCAATAAGACCAGTATGAGCTCTTATTGCTCTTATTATTTCATCATCTACCTTCCCTTTTAATATTTGCTCTGTTATCAATCCATGTTTATCGAACTCTTTTACAGTCTCCTCATAATCAAGGTCGTGAAGCAGACCTACTAAACCCCATTTTTCTTCATCTTCATTAAAATATTTAGCAAGCTTTCTCATTATCACCTCAACAGCAAGCATGTGTTTGATTAAATTTTTATTGCTAATCTTCTCATTTAAGATTTTAAATGCCTCTTCTCTATTCATAATTATCTCCTTTTTTAAACACTCGTTAATCTAAAATCTTTTCAATAATTTCATACCTTGTATTCCTTACTGCGGGAATAAACCCAGCCTCTTTAATTAGCTCTACAATCTCGTTTTTATCCATAATAAATTTTAAACCCGTTGAGGATACCACATTCTCTTCTAACATGGTTCCCCCCATATCATTAGCCCCAAAAAAAAGAGCCAATTGTGAAACCTTAGGCCCCTGAGTTACCCATGATGCCTGTATATTCTCGATGTTATGAAGAAAAATCCGTGAAACTGCTAAAACCCTTAAGTAATAATATGATGAAACCTTCTTACCACCCAATTCATTGTTTCCCGGCTGGTATGTCCAGGGTATAAAGGCTCTGAAAAAGCCTGTTTCATCTTGAAAATTTCTTATTCTCTCTAAATGTTTTATTATATCTTCTGGCCCTTCAATACTACCAAACATCATAGTTGCCGTGCCTTTCATACCTAATTTACTTGCTTCTCTCATAACAAATTCCCAGTCTTTCCATCCAATTTTGTTTGGGCTAATCTCTTTTCTTATTTCATCTACTAAAATCTCAGCACCTCCACCGGGGATTGATTCAAGCCCCGCATCTTTCAATATCCTTAATGTATCAGCTATTGTTTTATTAGATTTTTTCGCAATATGAATAACCTCAGCTGGAGAGAGAGAATGAATGATTATATGGGGAAAATGTTTTTTTATCTCTTTAAAGAGTTTAACAAAGTAATCAATTTTTATGTTTGGGTGAAGCCCCCCTTGAATAAGAAGTTGAGTACCTCCCACATCACTAAGTTCTTTAACCTTTTTTAGAACATCTTGAACATTCAGCAGGTAAGCATCTTTATCACCTTCTCTTCTATAAAAGGCACAAAATTTACATCCACTTTCGCAAACATTTGTATAGTTTATGTTCCTATCAACTACAAAAGTCACAATAGGTTCTGGATGAAGTCTAAAACGTAATTCAGTTGCACTTTTGCCAAGCTTCAAAAAATCTTCATTAGTAAGCAAATCTAATGCTTCTCTATAGGTTATCATTACTTTATATTTAGTATCTTTCCTATTTTTTCAGCATTATCTAATATTTTTTCTGTCTGTCTTATACCATTAGTGATCACGAAAAAATCTTCAGCCATAAAGCCTTCAATCTGCCTTTTCTCAATAATATCTTGAGCACTTTCAACAAAACAATAATATTCATCTCTCCCTTTTAAGACTGCTTGTTTCGGGATTTTAAAAATATTGTGAAGTATGTTTACTATTTGAATCTCCATATTTTCTAACTTATCACCCGGATCAAACCCTTTGAGTGACAGTGTTACTTTTATCCCATTACCAACTTGATCTGATGATACAATACTTAATGGTAAAGACCTTTCTCCTAACAATGCAAAATAGTAAGTTTCATCAGACAAAGCTTCTTTGGGTAAGAGGAGGTTAAAAATTAATTCCCCCTTTTTTTGTATAATTGCGATTATATTTTGCATGCTAAGATTTTCTCCCTTTTTCTCTCCCGCTACGTAAACAACCGTTCCATCATCTGGTGAAACTATCAAAATATCCTTTGATGGCTCTTTGTCTAAATTAATACCAAGGGATAATAATTTTACCTTGAGTTCTTCATCATTAGTTTTTACATAATTTCTATATGCCTCAATAAGCTCTTCGCTTTCAATCAAAAAAAGCTTTTCTCCCCTTTTCACATACCTCCCCTTTGACACATAACTTTCAACAATTTTATAAGAAAAGGGAAAACTAACAGTAACAAAAACTTCTTTCAGATTTGGAGCTTGCATAATCTTTGTTCTTTTCTCATAATTCTCAAAGGTGGCTATTATCCTGCCTGATTTTTTAATTTCAGGTATCTGGGATATATTGTAAACTTCACTCTGTCTACTTTTTTGAATCTCCACTTTTTTTTGTTTTTTACAAGAAAAGAGGCATACTAAAAAGATCATTATAAAATAAATAGATTTTTTCATAACATTCTATTTAAATTTGAAAAATTCCCTATGTCAATGCTTTTCTAAAAAATTATTAAAGATGATATATTATCGAAGGTTTTTTTGCCCACAATATTTATCAATTCTTCTTTCCTAATCAAATTTTTCTTATTCCTATAATCAATTATTTTCTCTGCCTTTTTTTCGCCTATACCCTTTAATTTTACCAGTTCCTCTTTTGAAGCGGTATAAATATTTATCTTTTTCTTAATAAACTTAATGTCACTTTTTTTTGACTTCGGGTAGCTCTCATAGAATACATAAATTGTGATAAGTAACAAAAAAACAAGAATTTCCCTTCTCAACTAAGTTCTTCGCCTTTTTTTATGTTCCTTGTAAAGCTTATATTCAATACTGTCTACAAGAGCCTGGTAGCTCGCCTCTATAATGTTTTGAGAAACTCCTACTGTCCCCCATTTTTCTTCTCTATCTCCAGACTCTATCAGTACTCTAACTCCAGCACCAGTCCCTTTATCAGAACCAAGCACTCTTACCTTATAATCATAAAGCTTTACCTCTTTTAATTCTGGATAAAATCTTTCTAATGCCTTTCTTAAAGCGTTATCAAGAGCATTTACAGGGCCATTTCCAACAGCTGCCGTATGCTCGATGCTCCCACCAACTTTTATCATTACCGTTGCTTCAGCAATTGGCATTTCTCCTTCTTTTCTTTTTTCGTCGATGACCCTGAATCCCATCAATTCAAAGTATTTTCTTCTTTGTCCCATAATTTCAGCCATCAGCAACTCAAAGGAAGCCTCAGCTCCTTCAAATTGATAACCCTGCATTTCCAGCTCTTTTATTTTATTCAAAATTTCTTTTGCCACAGGATCTTTCGTATCAATATCAATATTAAACTCCTTAGCTTTGAAATATATGCTACTTTTACCGGATAAATCGGAAACTAAAATTCTTCTATGATTGCCCACTAATTCTGGCTGGATATGTTCATAAGTACCGGGATTTCTATTTATAGCACTTACATGAATACCACCCTTATGGGCAAAAGCACTATCCCCTACAAAGGGCTGATTTTTAGCTGGTGTAAGATTTGCTAACTCAAAAATAAATCTTGAAACATTCCTTAATTTTTTTAAGTTATCTTCACTCAAGACTTTTTTACCCATTTTTAACTGTAAATTGGGGATTATAGAACAAAGATTGGCATTCCCACATCTTTCACCAAAACCATTAAATGTACCCTGGACCTGTATTGCACCATTTTCTACAGCAACTAGAGAATTAGCAACAGCAAGTTCACTATCATTATGGGCATGAATACCAAAGGGTATAGAAAATCTCTTTTTAAAATCCTTTATAATCTTTGCTATAGTTGATGGAATATTTCCTCCATTTGTATCGCAAAGGCATACAATTTCAGCACCACCATTAATAGAGGCCTCAATAGTTTTTAATGCATATTCTTGATTTGCTTTATATCCGTCAAAAAAATGTTCTGCATCGTATATAACCTTTCTACCAGCTTTAACGAGATATTTTATCGTACTCTCAATAATTTTTAAATTTTCATCGAGGGTTGTTCTTAAAGCCTCTTTAACATGAAAATCCCAGGTTTTACCAACTATAGTAACCCATTCTGTATTTGCTTTAAGAAGAAACTTAACATTTTCATCTTTTGCAGGTTCTATCCCCGGTCTTGTTGTACTTCCAAAAGCCGATATCTTTGCATTACTAAAACGATAATTGGTAATTTCTTTGAAAAAATGCATATCCTTTGGGTTGGAACCTGGCCATCCACCTTCTATGAAATCTATCCCAATTTCATCTAATTTTACAGCTATTCTTAATTTATCTTCCAGGGTAAAGGAAATATCCTCCCCCTGTGACCCATCTCTTAAAGTTGTATCATATATAATAATTTTTTCAGCCATTTTTACCCTTCTACATTCTCTTTATCTAATTCAAATGCATCATGAAGTAATCTTACCGCAAGTTCCGTATATTTTTCATCAATAGCACAGGAAATTTTAATTTCCGAGGTGCTTATCATAAGTATATTTATACCAGCATTTCCTAAAACTTCAAACATTTTTGCTGCAACACCTGAATGGGATCTCATTCCTAATCCTACAATTGATACCTTTGCTATCCCTTCATCATATAAAACATCTTTCGCACCAATTTCATCAGAGATTGCTTTTACTAAATTTAAAGTTTTTTTCAAATCGCTCTTAGGTACTGTGAATGTTAAATCCGTTGTACCATCAATACTCGAGTTCTGAATTATCATATCCACAACAATATTACCAGCCGATATGGCACCAAAAAGTTTTGCTGCCACACCTGGCTTATCTGGCACCCTAACAAGGGTAATTCTTGCCTCATCTTTGTTGCATGAAACTCCAGAAACAACAACTTTTTCCATATCTGAATCCTCCTCGCAAACTATTGTCCCTGGCTCATCAGAAAATGATGAGCGCACATGCACAGGAACTTTATATTTTTTTGCCAGTTCAACAGACCGGATTTGAAGAACCTTTGAACCCAAGCTTGCTAACTCTAACATTTCATCATAGGAAATTTTCTTTAATTTTCTGGCTTTGTTGTAAATTCTTGGATCCGTTGTATATATCCCATCTACATCAGTATAAATATCACACACATCAGCCTTAAAAGCTGCAGCAAGGGCAACACCCGTTGTATCAGATCCCCCTCTACCAAGGGTTGTTATATTGCCATATTCATCCACCCCTTGAAACCCGGCAACAACTATTATATAACCATTATCTAAATCCCTTTTTATTTTGTCTGTTTCAATATTTATTATTCTTGCTTTAGTAAATGCACTGTCAGTCAATATTTTAATCTGATGACCAAGATAAGATTTTGCTTTATAACCCATTTTTATAAGTGTTATAGCAAGTAAAGCAACACTAACCTGCTCTCCAGTGGAAACAAGAACATCAAGTTCCCTTTCATCAGGCAAATCGGTTATTTCTTTAGCAAGAGCAATTAATCTATTCGTCTCTCCGGCCATTGCAGAAACGGTGACAATAACTTGATTACCCTTCTCATATTCTTTAATAACCCTTTTCGCTACATTTTTTATTCTTTCAATACTTCCAACAGAAGTACCACCAAATTTCTGAACAACCAAAGCCATTTTACCCTCCAGAAACAAAATACAATTTTAAACTTTTTTATTGTTAATTAAAAGTTAAATAAAAGGCAAGAAAAAAGTTTGGCACATAACGTTTTTATGTTATATTTTTACATTAATTTTTAGAGAGGTTAAAAAATGAAAAAGGCTTATTTTGTAATATTAGCATTATTATTTTTTCTTCCAAAACTGACCTTTGCAGATGCAACACCAACCCAAGAAGCTTTAAAGGCATTAAAAGAATACAATGATACACTAAAAAAACCAGTTAAAGAAAAAACAATTTCAACTTTGACAAAACAAAAAATTAAAGAAACTCATGAGCAATCTATAAAATCAACAGCCAAAGAACCTAGCGATATAGAGATGATAAAAGATAAAAAGGTTAAGCAACTTCAACCAAAAAGTGAAATAGAGAATTTAATTGAAGCAGGGAGATATTCAGAAGTAATTAAATTTTTGATACCTTTAATAAAAAAGGAACCTAATAATTTTGAATTACGTTATAAACTGGCATTAGCGTATTTTGAATACGGGCTAAACAATAAAGCTGTGGAAGAATTTAAAATGTCAAGTATATTTTCCCCTAAAAACCCGGATATACATTTTAGATGGGGTAAAATTTATGTATTACAGGGAGACAAAAATAGCGCGATAGAAGAATATAGACAATTGAAAGATATAAATCCAGAAATGGCAAAAAATTTTTTTGAAATAAATTTCCCTGAGGGTAAATGACCTTAAAGAAATGTTTATTTTCAATTATTTTATTAGTTTTATTTAAATTAGGTTATGCAAAAGACCCTCTTAATGAGGGTTTTTTGTTATTGGAAAAGGGCGAATACAATAAAGCATTTTCTGCATTATCAAGCATAAAAACCAAAACTCCTCAAGTTTTAACAGCAAAGGGGATATCAAAATATTTTTTGAAAGATTATAGGGGAAGCATTTTTTACCTTGAGGAAGCTCTTAAATTTGAATCGGAAAAGAAAAATTGGGTACCAAACTTTTTCGCAGGACTTTCAAGCTATGAATTAAAAAACCTATCAGAGGCTACATATTATTTTAGAAATGCTTACAATTTAAAACCATCTAAAGATACCTCTTTATGGTTAGGAAGGACCCTTTTTGAGCAAGGAGAATATTCAGAAGGGGAAAAAATTTTACTTGAAGCCCTCAAAGAAGATAAAAAAAATGAAGAAATTTATGAAATACTCTTAAACTTATATTACAAATTAGGAAACATTGAAAAAGTTAAAGAAACAATCTCTTTAGGAAGAAGGGAAAATCTCAATAACCCAATTTTTAAACTCTACGAAGCAAAAGTTTACATGAAAAAAGGAGATATGGAAAAAGTTAAAGAAATTATTGATACCATGCCTAAGGATAAATATGCAGAAGAGATTGAAAGTTTAATATCATCTTTGCCCGTTTTTGAAAAAAAAGGGAAATCAAAGGATTTTACAAAATTGATAAATAATAAAGTTGATTACAAAAAATCAATAATCTACTTAGTAGTAATTGGCATTTTATCTTTATGGATAATAGGATTGTTTTACAGTAGCAGGAAAAAAGACTGGGATCAAAAGTTAAATTTTGCTTTAGAACTACTTAAGAAAAAAGACTATAATGGCTGTGAAGAAATTATTAATTCTATCGGACAAACCAATTATGAAAAATTTAAGATACTGAAAATCAAACTATTAACACTTAAAGGTAATTTTCTTGAAGCCCTTGATTTATGTGAAGAGCTAAAGAGCATGAAAACTAAAGTAACTCTAAAAGCTTATATATATCTGATAAGCAATGATTTAACAAGTTTCAAAAAATTAATAGACTATATTGAATTAACTGATATGAAAAACATAGCTTTAGAGTTAAAAAAATTAGAATATCACGATACTAATACATTAAATGAATTTTTAATCAATTTTGAATGACACTTATACTAAACATTAATCCAATAAATATTTCAGTTTTTTATTGTTTGCACTAATAACGAACTCTCTTATATTCTCGGAAATTATATTTATTGTAACCCATAATACATTATCTGAAATTAAATACTCTCTAATTTTCTCGGCCCATTCAATTACAATTACACTGTCACTGTTAAGATAATCATACCAGCCTATATCTTCAATCTCACTAAAATCAGATAACCTGTATAAATCGAAATGAAATAAAGGTAATCTACCTGAAGTATAAGACTGGCAAATTAAAAATGTTGGGCTATTAATAACTCTATCTTCTATATTAAGCCCCTTCCCTATACCTTTAACAAAACATGTTTTTCCAGCCCCCAAATCACCACATAGGGCAACTATCTCCCCACCTTTACAATTCTTTCCTATCCTGTACCCCAGCTCTATAGTTTCTTTATCACATGAAGTTTTTATGGTTATAAGGGTGACTAATTCTTCACTTTTTACTTTCATATTCTCTTATTAATGCCTTGAGTAAACTTTCTTTTGTTACAACGCCTACAGGAATATCATTTTCCAAAACAGGAAGATGGTGTACTTTTTTTTCTACCATAAGAGTAGCAGCGTCATTAACCAATGTGTCTGGTTTAACTGTAATTAAATCTTCAGAAGTCATTATTTCAGCTACTTTAGATGCAGAGATTTTTCTTACTTCTTCATCTAATCTAGATAAATTTTCAAGAATTATAAATGAATCCATAAAAGTAAAAAAAGTGGGTATATGAATATTTTTTTCTTGAAAGATTAAATCCGTTTCTGTAACAATCCCCCTCAGTTTGCCTTCATCGTCAGTAATTAATGCGTAGTCTTTACCTTTTTCAAGAAATATCTTAGCAATTTCAGATACATTAAGTTCCGGCGAAACTGTTAAAAAATCTCTCTCCATAAAATCTTTAACAACCATCTGAAACCTCCCATTTTTTTAGTACCAAAGGCAAGGATTTTATAATATCTGTAGCATTAAGTCCATACTCTCCCACTTCATCTTTTGCCAGATCTCCAGCCATACCATGAAGCAGTAAGGAGAGCCTTATTGCTTCGCCAATTTTGTACCTTTGAGAAATAAAAGATCCAATTATACCTGAAAGTACATCCCCAGTGCCAGCTGTTGCCATCCCGGGGTTACCATATGTGGAAAAGTAAACATTTCCTGAGGGATCAGCATATATGGTTGTTGCGCCTTTAAGCACAACATGGCAGTTATACTCTCCGGCAAACTTAAGTACATAGTCTACCGGTTTATTTAAAATAGATGAAATATTTTCCCCTACTAATCTTGCCATTTCTCCTGGATGGGGAGTTAGTACCACTGGATATTTTAGGTTTTTTAAAATATCTCTATTAACAGAAAGACAATTTATGCCATCGGCATCAATTACGACAGGACAATTTACAGTCCTTAACAATTTTTGAAAAAAATTTACTGTCCTTTCATTCTGCCCCATGCCAGGTCCTAAAACTATGCATTCTTTATCTAGTAGGATTCCTTCTATCTCATCGAAATATTCAACATCAAGAATATCAGTGCTTCCCTTTAACGGATAGGTCATAACTTCTAAAGAAAGGGTTTCTAAAATATTATTCAATTCCTCTGGACATACGATTGTTACCAGACCAGCTCCTGCTCTCAAACCAGCCTTTGCTGCCATAGCTACAGCACCTGTTTTACCTCTTGAACCACCAATAACAACCATATGACCATATATACCCTTATGAGTATTAGGGCTTCTTTTTTTCAAAATACGGATTTCTTCATTATCAATAAGAAAATAATTGGTTTCAAGGGAACACGACAAGGAAATATCAACAACCTCTATATTTCCACAATACTCTCTTCCAGGAAACAATATATGCCCAAGTTTCAAATATCCTAATGCTACTGTAAAATTTGATTTAACAGCACAACCCATAATTTCACCCGTATCAGAATTAATGCCTGATGGGATATCTATACTTACAGTAAATTTTCCCGATTTGTTAATTTTCTCTATATATTCTCTATAAACACCTTCTACTCCTCTTGTAAGACCTGTTCCAAAAATAGCATCTATTAAAATTTCAGAAGAATTGAATAGAGCATTTATTTTTTCCTCCCTTTCAGAGGTTAAAACAATTTGAATACCCATATTCTTTAAGATATTAAAATTTATTTCCGTCTCTATTGAAAATTTTTTATCATCATCAATTAAAACCATATTTACAACAGCCCCAGAATTTTTTAGATGCCTTACAACTGCCATCCCATCACCGCCATTATTACCCCTGCCGCAAATAACAAGAATTTTTTTATTTTTTACATCCTTTAGCTTCTTTAAACAATTCACAACTCCAATAGACGCATTCTCCATCAATATTAAGGGTGAAATACCAAGACTACCCGCTTTTAGCTCTAATTCTCTCATCATTTTAGTATTATAAATTTTTTTCATAGCCTCTCCAAAATTGTCATGGCAACAGCATATTCTCCATCATGGGAAATCGATACATGTACATTAAAATTATCCAGGTTAAAGTTTTTAATAATTTTATGGGATAGAACAATATAGGGTTTGCCAGAATTATTATTTAATACAATTATATCTTTGAAAAAAACTTTTTTAGAAAACCCAGTTCCTAAAGCTTTTACAAAAGCCTCTTTAACAGCAAATTTACCACTTATTTCATAAACATTTTTCTTTATAATCTCTTCTTCTGTAAAAATTTTTCTCAAAAATCTATCTCCATATTTATCTAAAACTGACTTTATTCTATTAATTTTAACTAAATCAATCCCTATCCCTACTATCATCAGCTACCCATCTTACTTGCTGTAAGAATTAAATGTTTCATCTCTCTTACCGCCTCTTTAATCCCCACATAAATACTCCTGCTAATTATACTATGCCCGATATTTAACTCATATAGCCCTGGAATCCCAGCAATTTTTTGTACATTTTCGTAACTAAGCCCATGACCAGCGCTTGTTTTAAGCTTTCTATCCAAAGAAAAAAGCACGCATTTCTTTATTTTTAAAAATTCCTGTTCTCTTTCTTTATCTTTACTTGCGTCTGCATACTTACCCGTGTGAATTTCGATACCATCCACTGCTAACTTGTAACAATTTTCAATCTGCTTCTCATCGGGGTCAACAAAAATAAATACTTCTATCCCACCCTCTTTTAATCTTAAACAAGTTTTTTTCAAAACATTGAAATGTTTTACAACATCAAGTCCCCCTTCAGTTGTTAGTTCTTCCCTTTTTTCCGGCACCAAAGTGACCATATGGGGTTTTACATCAAGTGCTATTTCCACCATCTCTTTTGTCGCTGCCATTTCTAAGTTAAGCCTTGTTTTAATAATATCTTTTAAAATTCTTAAATCCCTTTCCTTAATGTGCCTTCTATCCTCTCTCAAATGAACTGTTATACCATCTGCACCACCTAACTCTGCAAGCACTGCAGCATAAACAGGATCAGGATAAACTGTTTTTCTTGCCTCTCTTAAAGTCGCCACATGATCAATATTTACACCCAGCTTTACCATTTAGATCTCCTTTTTATAAATTTCTCAAAATTGCTTCCTTTAAAATATCATTCCACTTCCACATCACTTTTTCATCTTTACATTCCACCATAATCCTGATTTTAGGTTCTGTTCCGGAATACCTGATATTCAATCTCCCTTTATTTTTCCTTAAATCATCTTCTGCCTGCTCAATAATTTTCTTTATTTCCGCTATACTCGTAAAATCTTTTTTCTCTTTAACAGTTAGGGATGATATAATTTGTGGATATGGATCTATAATATTAGATAACTGAGAAAGTGGTTTATCCTCAAGTATTAGGGCATGCAAAACTTGCAGCGCAGCAATTACTCCATCACCGGTTGTTGTATAATCAAGAGCGATAATATGTCCAGACTGCTCACCACCTAAATTAAGCTCTTCTTTTAAGAGAGCATCAACCACATTTCTATCACCTACAGGTACTTTAATCACTTTACCACCCAGATCTTCCATGAATTCATCCAGTGCCATATTACTCATCACTGTGGCAACTAATGTTTTTTTCTTCAATCGGTCTAACTTTAACATATGCCTTGCTAATATAGCTAAAATCTTGTCACCATTTAATATATTCCCCTTTTCATCACTGAAAATTACCCTATCTCCATCGCCATCAAGGGCAATACCTAAATCAGCACCACTCTCAAGAACATGTTTTGACAGATGTTCTGGATAAAGGGCACCACAGCCTTCATTTATATTCTCACCATCTGGATTAACCCCTACCGCTATTACCCTGGCACCTAACTCTTCAAAAACCTTAGGAGCTATTTTATAAAAAGCACCATTTGCACAATCAACTACTATTTTTATACCTTCAAGTGTATACTCCTTTGGGAAAGTTGTTTTCAAATAGCTTATATACCTACCTGCAGCATCATCAATTCTATGGGCTTTCCCAATATCTTTATACAAAGGTCTTAAATTTGCTATTTCATCACCTAAACAAAGCTGCTCAATCCTCTCTTCTAATTCATCTGACAGTTTAAAACCATCACGAGAAAAAATTTTTATACCGTTATCATAGTATGGGTTATGTGATGCAGAAATTACAACACCTGCATCAGCCCTAATACTTTGAGTTAAAAACGCAATTCCAGGGGTAGGTATTGGACCCACAAGAACACAATCAGCCCCCATAGAACAAATACCAGAGGCAAGGGCCGTTTCAAGCATGTAACCTGAAAGCCTTGTATCTTTTCCTATAAGGATTTTATGTCTCGCATTGTCACGATTTCTAAATATATAGGCACAGGCCCTACCTACTTTAAAAGCTATTTCTGGAAGCATAGGATATTCATTCGCCAGGCCCCTAATACCATCGGTACCAAAAAGCTTTCCCATAAATCCTCCTCTAATTCATAAAAATAACATTAACAGTTTCAGGTTTTAAAATAACTTTTTCACTGGGGGGTGATAATTTTATATCTAATTTAACGTTTTTTTCAATACTGGTTATTTCTTCAGTCTCAACATTATAAATGTTCTCTATAATATGCTTTGGGCCCTTAATTACAACATATTCGGGCATTACTTTTATTTTCCTATTACCTGAATATCTTGGAACAACTCGAACCTTTTTTTCAACTATAGGGGATAATCGTATTGTAATCTTTTCTGGTTGAATCTTTAATATCTGAAAACTTGATGGTAAATTAAACATTGTCTGGCTAATTTCATAAGTAATACGTCCCGGTTTCTGCATTTTCAAAGAAATTTCAAATTTGTTGTGATTTTTAAGAATGTTGTTTAATAAATGTTTTGGCCCTTTAACCCAAACCATTATTTCAGGGGTATTAACTTCTTCGATGTATAAACCTTCGGGCAGATTCGTAAATAATATATTATACCTGAGAGCAGTTTCGATTACACCTTTACCCTGTACATAAAACCATATGGATATAGAAAATATAACGGCTACTATCTTTAATCCCCAATTCTCAAAAATTTTCATTTTTTAGTAGACTTTTTTACTCCAAAAAGTAGTTTATGTAACAATCTTTCTAAAATCTCTTCACTAACTTTAGTAGTTATTTTTCCATCAACTGCTACTGAGAAATCTCCTGTTTCTTCTGACACTATGAGGGATACTGCATCAGTTTCTTCAGTAACCCCAATAGCAGCCCTGTGGCGGGTTCCCAGATTTTTTGAAAGATTTGATTGCCTTGTAAGAGGTAGAAAGCATCCTGCAGCTTTAAGAATACCATCTTTGATAATCACAGCTCCATCATGAAGAGGGGTTGCGGGATGAAATATAGAAAGTAAAAGTTCCTTTGAGACCTTTGCATTTAATATAGTTGCATCTTCCATGTATTCACTTAAATCATCATCCCTCTGAAAAACAATTAAAGCGCCTATCTTATTAATTTGCATTGTTTTGACAGCCCTAAAAATCTCATCTAAATACTCTGTACTTTTTGGTGTTTTCACATTCTTCATCATTGCACCTCTACCAACCAAAACAAGGGCTCTTCTTATTTCGGGGTTAAAAATAATTACAAGCATTATTAAGAGGGAGGAAATAAAATTATTTAAAATCCAGTTTATGGTTAATATTTGATAATAATCAGTTAAAAAATAAGTAATAAATATTACAGCACAACCTAAAAGAATTTTAAACGTTCTCGTACCTCTTAAAAATAGAAGTACTTTGTAGGTGATATAACTCATCACCCCAATATCCAAGATATCTTGCCAGCGTATTGTATATAAAATTTGCTTCATCCCTTTTAAAAAATATCAGCATTTTTTATTGCATCCGCAACCTTAACGGCATCTTTCATTCTCTTAACTTCATGAACGCGAACTATATGGGCACCATTTATTATTGCAATACCAACACTAACCATAGTTTCATCATCTCTATGGTATGCTTCTTTACCAGTAATTTTACCCAGAAAAGATTTCCTTGAGGTACCAATAAGTATTGGTAAACCAAATATGGAAAACTCTCTAAGTTTTTTTAAGATAAATAAATTATGCTCAAACTTTTTACCAAAACCAATACCGGGATCGATGACAATTCTATCTTTTTCTATTCCTGCTTCTTTTGCTCTACCTATGGAGTTATTAAGACTTTCTATTAATTCCCCCATAAAATCTTCATATTCCGTATTTTTTTGCATATCCTGAGGCTTACCTCTCGTATGCATTATAATAAGCCCCGCTTTATTATCAGCTACTACTTTACTCATATTTTCATCAAAATTTAAACCACTAATATCATTAATAATATCAGCACCAGCTTCTAACGCCCTTTTAGCAGTTTCACTTTTATACGTATCAACAGAAACCAATATATCCTTATTATGATTTTTTATCATTTCTATAACTGGCACAACCCTTGATATTTCCTCTTCTACATCCACAGGTTCAGCAAAAGGTCTTGTTGACTCACCACCTATATCTATTATATCAGCACCATTTTCATATAAATCTATAGCATGCTTAAAAGCTTTTTGTTTATCAATGTATAACCCCCCATCAGAAAATGAATCAGGAGTTACATTGAGCACACCCATTATTAGAGTTTTTTGCCCTAATTCAATTTCCTTATCCTTCACCTTCCACAAAAATTTATCTTTGCTAATATTACTTAGAATCTCTCTGATTTCTTCTGATAACTTCTTCATCGAAAAGGGTTGACGTAGCAACCTTCTACATAACTCATAATATTGTTTTAATGTTCCCATAATAAGCACATCCGTTCTTTCCACCCCACCTACAAGCACTGCTCTATCAACAGCAGCATCACCACCTATAGCAAGCATTTCTTGTTTTAAGATATGTGCCTGTGGTAACTTAAGGTTATAAACCTTAAGATTTATAGTCATAGTCTTTCTAAACATTGATGCAACACCACCCTGATCAGAACCAATTCTTTCTATTTGTAATCGTGCTTCCTTCTCGCTACTAATATCAATTTTTCTTATTTTAAACAACTGCATCTCCTATAATACTATCAATTTCTTTGCCATCCAAAGTTTCTTTGATTAAAAGCATCTCCACAAGCTTTTCCAGCTTATCTCTATTATTGATAATTATTTCCTTTGCTTTCTCATAGGCGCCTGTCACTATATGCTTAATTTCATTATCTATTTCAATAGCAGTTTTCTCACTGTAATTTTTGTGTTCAGCAAAATCTCTTCCTAAAAAGATATGTTCACTTCTTTTACCAAATGTCACGGGTCCAAGTTTCTCGCTCATACCCCATTCACAAACCATTTTTCTTGCAAGCTCAGTAGCTCTTTCAAGATCATTTCCAGCACCAGTAGTCATTTTATGTAGAGCTATCTCTTCTGCTGCTCTACCACCCAGTAAAATAGCTAAATTGTTTAAAAGATAATCTCTGGTATAATTATGTTTATCATCAATTGGTAGTAATTGAGTTAATCCTAAAGCCATACCTCTTGGGATTATTGAAACTTTATGAATAGGATCAGTACCCGGGAGCATTTTGGCTACAAGAGTATGCCCTGCTTCATGATATGCAGTAACTCTTTTTTCTTCCTCACTTATAACCATACTTCTTCTCTCAGTACCCATCATCACTTTGTCTTTTGCCTGTTCAAAGGCTTCCATATCCACAACATCCTTATTCATTCTTGCTGCAAGAAGTGCTGCTTCATTAACCATATTTGCAAGATCTGCTCCAGAAAAACCAGGGGTACTTTTAGCAAGTAAAGATAAGTCAACATCTGGTGCCAAAGGTATTTTTGCAGTATGAACCCTGAGTATTTGTTCTCTTCCCCTAACATCGGGCTTTGGAACTACTATTTGTCTATCAAATCTACCAGGCCTTAGAAGAGCCGGATCAAGAATGTCAGGTCTATTAGTTGCAGCTACTATAATTATACCTGTGTTGGGATCAAAACCATCCATCTCCACAAGAAGTTGGTTTAAAGTTTGTTCCCTTTCATCGTGACCTCCACCTAACCCTGCCCCTCTCTGTCTACCAACAGCATCTATTTCATCAATAAAAATTATGCATGGAGCATTCTTTTTTGCAGTATCGAATAAATCCCTTACTCTAGACGCACCAACACCAACAAACATCTCAACAAAATCAGAACCGGAGATTGAAAAAAATGGTACTCCCGCTTCTCCAGCAATTGCTTTTGCAAGCAGTGTTTTACCAGTACCTGGTGAACCTACTAAAAGAACTCCTTTGGGTATTCTTGCACCTAACCTTGTGAACTTCTTTGGATCCTTTAAAAAATCAATTATCTCTTTTAGCTCTTCTTTTGCTTCTTCAATTCCTGCAACATCAGCAAAGGTAACCCTATTTTTACTATCCTGTTGTGTTTTAAAACGAGCTTTACCAAAAGATAGAGCTTTTCCCTGCCCTGATTGCATCTGTTTCATAAAAAAGATCCACACCCCTATGAAGAGAAGCATGGGTAACCATGAAATAAGGGCATTTTGCCAAAAACCACCTTCTTCAGGCTTAACTTCTATTTTTACACCTTTTTCTCTTAAAATCTTAATAATATCAGGATCCGGTGGCATATAGGTTTTAAACTCTGAACCATCCTTGTTCTTGCCAGTAATCTTTTGTCCCTGTATTGATACAGCATCAACCTTACCTTCATCAACTTCAATTAAAAACTCACTATATAATACTTTTCTAGATTTCCCTACAGGCTGATTGAAATAATTGAATACAAGCATCATTGCAAGTAAAAGCAATACCCATATAGTCAAAGTTTTAAAAGCATTATTCATAAAATCTCCAAGATAAAATTTACATTAATGTTTATATCAGAAAATGCCTAATTTTACAATACAATTCAGAGGGATAAAAGATAAAATATACCTCATAATCCTCACTCACCAACTCCTTTTTTTCGCTATCAAAAAGAAAATTGTGAATAACATTAGGACCAACTGCAACAAGAGGTATAGCCTTTCTAAAAAAGCTGGGTATTCTCTTTTTTAGATAATATTCTTTTAGTTTAATCCCCCTGTAAACATCACCGGGTAAAAAACTTCTTATTTGAAAGTTCACTTCAGATATGTATCTTCTAAAGCATACTTCCATAGCACCCATTTCATTGGGGAGTAAAAAGTTTGCAGTATTATTCACAGATACGGAGAAATCCTGAAAAAAACTCTTCTTTTTTGAAAATATAACTACATCACAGCTTTTGCAAACAAATATCCCACCGGGAAAGAAACAAGAATATGACCCTTTTTTAATTGCCTTAACATAAAATTCATGGATATGTTTTCTTTCAATATAAAGATTTGTCCCGGTAATCCTTTTATACATATTTCTCAGTAATTCTGAAACTATATATCTATCTTCTTTTAAAAAATCAGCTTTATAAACATGAAATTTATCATGCTCTATAAGAATATACTTATTTAAAAGTTCATCTACCTTATTCTCTAAATATTTACTAATCTCTGATATATCAATGGCAAGATTAAAAATATGTTTTTTAACGTTGCTATTTATCTCTTCCATTAGGGGCAATAAATTATGTCTTATCATATTCCTTGTATACTTAGTGTCCATGTTTGATTTATCATTTATAAATGTGAGATTTTCTTTTTCCAATTCCTCAAGGATCTCCTTCTTTTTTATAAAAAGCAATGGTCTAATAATTATACCATCCTTAGGACTCATTGCCGCTATACCTTTTATTCCTGAGCCCCGTATGATTCTAAATAGAACTGTCTCCACCTGATCTTCTAAATTGTGTCCCGTGGCTATAAAATCAGCATTATATTTTTTATAAACATAGTTTAATATGTTCCTTCTCACTATTCTTCCCGTCTCTTCTATGCCTTTTTTCCATTTTTTTGAAAGGAATAAAACATGGGCAGAAAATATCAATACATCTATCCCAAACCTTTCTTTAACATAATTTTTTAGCCAGACAGCTTCTTTGTAAGCATCTTCTCTTATCATATGATTTATGTGTACTGGTACAATTTCTATTGAATAAGCTTCTTTTAATTTAATAAGTACATTCAATAAAAAAATTGAATCTGAGCCGCCTGAAAGAGCTAAAATTACTCTATTTTTTCTATTTTTATTTAGAAGATCAAACTTTTCGATAGTTTGACAAATTTTATATAAAATTTCATTTGATTCCATGTTTTGCCAGATACGCCCTCTCTACCTCCTCCACGTAGAAGCGATCCATACCACTATTAAGTATAAAATCTTCTTTCAATTCTTTTTTTCCCTCCTCTATCATTTTAGGTAAAACTTGAGTAATAAGAAAAACCTCTTTCTTTATATGCCAGAAAATTTCCTGCCATAGATGCTTTGATATATAAACATCCCCACCTACTTCAGCTGAGAGCTTTTCTGTAACCTTTGCCATATAATATTCCATGTCCATATCCTTTTCACCCCACAGAGAAAAAACTTCCCAGAATTCATCTTTTATTATTTTAATAATTTTGTAAAAATATACCTCATCTTGCATCAGGCTTTTTAAAGCAAAAACGCTCGGTAGCAGCATCCCTTCATCCATTGCAATTAATGGTATTTGTTTTTCTAAAAATTCCAATCTTCTTCTACCCAAGAAAGTCAAATAGGGATCTTTATAAATATCATTTAGAAAAAGCTGATTGAAAAAACCATTTTTTAAATCTTCAAAGGCTCTATAGTTTCCTACAAGACTCCTTATATGATTTTCATTTATTGTATTTTCAGGAACAAAGGCAATCTTTGTAATTAATTGATGAGTCGTATCAAACCTATCAAAGTAAGTTATAAGTGTATTAAAACTCTCCACAACTAAAAAGTTTTCTTCCTTTGAAGCCTTTTCATCCACCATTCTACCTACATCGAGAAAAAACTGTTCGAAAGCCATATCTCTTATTTTTAGAGATTCTTTTTTAGCTAGAAGTAAACTTATTATTCCATCCCTGTCTATGTCTCCAGTTTCAAGTAGTTTTATTAATATATCCTTTACATTTTTATCTTCCCTTTCCTTTTCTGGCTTAATGAAAACCCTTTCTAAATTATCTAATATACTTGCCGGTATCCCATTTCTTATCAACACCAACCTGATCTTTTTGAGTCGCGATTCATCTTCTTCATCAATAGCACCACTTTGATATCTTTTGATTAAAATTGAAACATAATCATTGACAAGTTTCTGATTCTCTTCTCTATGATACGCACTTTCTACCCTGATTCTTTCTAATTGATAACTCTCTATCTTATTTTCAAGGACTTTCATTTTCTTTTCTTCCTCTTCACCAAGCTCCACTTTAGACATAAGATGCCATAATTCTTTTACAACCACATCGCACAGCTTAAGTAATAAAATAATTGAATCTTTCTCACCTAAATGGTCGTATAAAAGATTCACTATATACTCATCATCACCTTTAGATGCAAGGTTAGTTCTTTTAAGAGATTTCCCTACCTTTCTTAATATTTCTTCCTGCCTTTTTCCAGCTGATTTAAAGGTTTTGTTACTAACTACAAGAAAATAATAGTTTGTAATAGCATTGCCTTCGCTAAAAATATTTGTATAATCATCTTCACCAGATATATCATCAGTAAATTCTATAATATTTTCACTTTTTTGTTTGGCACCAAACATAATTAATCTATTTTTTACTTCAAGTTTTATTAGATCTTTGAATGGTCTCTCAACACCAAACATATAGCTGCAAAAACTACCTCCGAAACCCTTATATATAAGACCCCTTTGAGTTAAAGTAAAACCACAACCTTTTGCAAAAAATCTTTCTACATTTTCTTCCTTGTTGTAACTATAAAAAACCTTTTCATAAACCTCATTACCAAGGGCACAAAATTTATACATTAACCTCTGATTGATCTGACCTTCCATTATGATCTTCTTCAGCATAGATAAATTTTAAACCTTCAATATTGACTAAATCAATTTAAAAAAACACGTTTTTAGATGAGGATGAGATTTAGAGCCCTATTTTTTAAAAAAATTTTA
>CALINM010000066.1 GCA_938045315.1 uncultured bacterium
AGATTGAAACTGTGTGAGTAAGCATTTTTAAATTTCTTCTTATAAATTGCTTAACCTACTATGAGACTATGTAATTATGGTTCTAAAATTTTACTTTATGCACTGTTTAAATGCTTAAGTTTGTGTTTAAAAGATCATTTATTTTTAAAGTATATTAACTCGTTTTGTGTTCAAAAAGCCCTCTGGTTTGCTAAATAGATATCCCTGAAGAAAATCGACTCCCATATCAACAACAGACCTCATTTCACTTTCGTATTCCAAACCTTCAGCAATTACCTTTATGTTCAGTCTCTCACATGCTGAGACAATAATATCCACAAGGTCATATTTAATTTTAACTTTATCAACTTGAGATATGAAATAACGATCAATCTTGATGAAGTCAGGTTCAATAAGAGATAACATTTTAAGTCCCCCGTATCCAGATCCAAAATCGTCTATGGCTATTTTGTATCCCCGCTTTTTATAATAAGTCACTGTGTCCTGAAAAAGTTTATAGTTTTCTATTGCGCTTTCTTCAGTAATTTCTAAAACTACCTTTTCTTTTTTGATATCCCATTTTTCTACCATCTCATCTGTCAAGCCTCTTCTATGAAAGGGATCTAAAAGTACATGGGGACAAATATTAATAAAAAGATAAGCTTCAAGTTCTTTTAACCCCATCATTGAAGCGAGGCTTATAGCCTTTTCCCTGCAACGTATATCAAGCTGGGATATTCTTTTTAGCTCTATTGCCCTTTTGAATAAGGATCCAATATTATTCCAATTTTCATATCCCTTTAAGCGAGTTAGGGCTTCAAAACCATAAACTGATCCGTCTCTGGCATTATAAATTGGCTGAAAATAGGTGGTCAAATAATTATTTTCTATGATTTCAAAGAAAAAGTTTTCATCTATATCCTCTTCCTTGATATTAAAAAAATTGGGATTTATTGAGAAGACACTTCTATCTAAATTCTCCATGACTTCCTGCCTTATTGTCTGTTAATAAAGTAATCTACTTTTCTTTTTAGCTCGAAAATATTGCCTTTACATATGTAACCACTCACACCAAACTTATAAACCGATTCCCTCAGACTATCTTCGTCATTTGAAGAATAGAAAAGTATAGGAATATGCTTTATATTGTCGTTAGAGAGTAAGAGGGTAGAAAGGGAGTCGCCTGATAGGGCAGGCATGTTAATATCAAGAAGTATTAAGTCTGGCTGTAAATCTCTTACAGCGTTTGTGGCACCAAAACTACCTTTATGAGTAAAAACTATGTAGCCCTCTTGTTCCAAAAGCTGTTTTGTTGATATAAGATGTCTTTCATCGTCATCAATGACTAAAATTTTTTTTTGATTACTTTTCATAATACCCTCCTCATTTATTTATTATTATCCCTATGAATTGGTAAAGTAACCTCAAAAGTTGTTCCTACACCGAACTTACTTGACAGGGTGATTTTTCCTCCCAGAAGATTGACTAAGTTTTTTGTAATCGTCAAACCAAGCCCAGTGCCTTCGTGTCTTTTGGTTTTTGCATCTTCAAGCTGGTTAAATGCGATGAAAAGTTTATCTAAATCTTCATCTTTAATACCAATTCCTGTGTCCTTAACATAAATCTTTATTTTATCCTCACCTTTATCGATTCCAAGCATTATCTTGCCCTTTTCTGTAAACTTTGCAGCATTACTTGTGAGATTTGTTAGAATTTGTCTTAATTTGACAGGATCTGAGTTTATGAAAATAGGCCCCTCATGGGCAATAACTTCAACTTCAACAGGTTTGTTGCCCAAAAGTACCCTTGTTGTTTCCGCAACTTCTCTCAAAAGCAAAACTACGTTAAAGTCTTCATAAAAAACTTCCATCTTACCTGCTTCAATTTTTGATAAGTCTAAGATATTTGTTATAATAGCTCTAAGATTTGTGGCCGTAGACATAAGCAGTGTTATACGATCTTTTAGTTGTGATATATCTCCCTTATCACATGCAATTCTCATAAGTTCGACCAAACCCATAATAGCATTTACGGGAGATCTAAGTTCGTGGGTTACATTTGCTATAAATTGAGATTTAATTTTATTCGTTTTTTCTAACTCTTTGGCACGTTCATGGGCAAGTTCTTTCTGAACGATGCTGTTTGCAAGGGCCTGACTTTGTTGTAATATCATCTGTTTAACAGATACAATACCTTTGTAATATCCATTTTCATCAACTACAATGATCTCATCATAAATTTTATCTGTAGGTCTCTCTAAAGCTTTATCGATTACTTTAGAGAGCGGTTCTTTCTCTTTGACTATAAGTGGATCTGTATCTGCTATTGTAATTATTGGTCTTTTCCCAAAAACTTCAAAACCGTAACGTCTGAAAAGGGTGAAAAAAATCTTTAACCTTGTAACAAGTGCTATAGGTTTATTTGACTCCACAACAGCTAAAGCATCTAATTTAGGGGAAGCAAAAAACTTTTCTGCTACTTCGATAGAACGTATATCAGGTGGCGATGATTCACTTGAAATTACAAGGCTACCAACCAGTATAGAATCAGTATTTTGTGTTTCCATGGCGACCTCTTTTCGGTTTACGTGTATAAATTAACAGCAAATTGTTAAAGTTTTTTTAAAAGAAAATTAAAATATTATTTAATTTCAAAGCGTTATTAAGAATGTAAACATCTTTCAAACTCTCAATCTTTATAGGCCTATGGACCTATAGATTTTTTTTGTAAATTGTTTTATGTATAAAACCCCCATTTATTCATAACTCATTTTTAATACTCATAGGTTATGTTTCATTCTGATAAATTTTGTTTACTATTTGTGTATAACTTTGTATAAACTTGATCAACAAAGAAACCAGCACTATAGTGAAAGATAAATTTAAAATAAAAAAGTTATTGCTTTGTGATACAACTCAAATTTAAAGTGTCAAAAAAATCGATAATTTACCTATAAATTTCTTGTATATAAAGATAGTGTTTAAGTTTAGTCCTTTATCAGGCAGATTGTATTAGTTGGATGGGCATTTTAATAAAAAAATTTCCAGAGGGCATTTTTGATATAATCTTTGCTGACCCCACCCTATTTTTTATCAAATGGTGGAATAACCTGTTATGCTGGTAGAATGGCAAAAGTTAATAAAAGCATCTGGGACAAATCAAAAGGTGTTATTGAAAATCATGAATTTAATCTTTCATGGCATTCTCTATGTCAAAAGTTCATAAACCAGGCGGCACTACCTGGGTATCTGGTACACATCATGTCATCTATTCTTTTGGATTTACCATGCCACAACTGGGCATGAAAATTCTTAATGATATAACATTAGGAGAAACCCAATCCCCCTCCAAATCTTTCTTGTATCTACTTCACCCATTCAAGTGAAACAATAATTTAAGCTTCAAAAAATAAAAAATCCAGACTTTATTTTAATTATGATGAAATGAGAAATTTATAGATTTTTTAGAAAATTTGAGTTTTACAAATTTCTCTATGAAAACGATATCTACTCGAGAAAAATGATTTCACGAAAAATCCTTCCTGATGATGCAATACCTGTCATAGTTAGGTATACATTATTCATAATAGAAGTCAAATATCAACAGGTAGCAGGTTCAGTTGATGAAAAATTACAGACTTGTGATTTCAAGCGCAAAAAGTATTTAAAGTTAGTTACGCCTTCAGGATTAAGGTTAGAGTATGTTTGTATTTTAAGTGATTGGTTAAAAAAAAGCCTGAATATAAGGATGTCCTTGATTATATCCAGAGTGTTAACTGTCATTATAAGTTCAATGAATTAACATTACCATGGTTAGGATTACCTGCAAAAAGCTAATATGATTTTTAAACTTTCAAGGAGGGTTAATCAAAT
>CALINM010000067.1 GCA_938045315.1 uncultured bacterium
TACAAATGCAAAGAAAAGTAAACAAATTGCAATAACTACATGTAATAAATTATCAAGTTTATATAAATATTTTAAAATCTTCTACCAGATATTTTCCATAAATTACTTGTTTTTAACAAAGAAATTTTTTAGTCAATGGGGCCAAAGATACAAAAGTATGACCCATGTAAATTATTATCTGAAAATACAGGACAATGATGACACATACATCCCTTTTTATTTTGAATTTTTAAAATATTACCTTTAGCACAAAAAACACCTTCTGCTTTAGGAAAAGTAAAAGTTGGCTTGGGAAAAGTTGGGCAATCTTCACATAAACAATCAGCCAACTTCTCATCATCGTAATTAATCATGCTAAAAGTATACAAACAAAATAAATTTTGTCAAGGTCATATTAGCAAAGAGCTTATTCCCTTAAAACTTACTTAAAAAATCACACACAATAATCTTTTTCATGAAAAACATCTGCTTCAAATCGAAAAATTTTAATACCCCTGTCTTTCCATGCATTGGGTGATAATCCTGCTTTAACACAGGTATGGGATAAAAATTCTTCCCTATTCCATCCATATTCAGTGGCAACTTGAGGCAGTAGTACTCCTCTAAAAAACCCATGCTCTACATATAATCCATCTCTTCCTACTAAAATTTCATCAAAATTTTTTACCTCAACCATAGGATAAATAACTGAAATTTCTATATCAATTTCAGGCAACTCCCTTTGTTTTACAGGTTCAAACCTTGGATCTTCTTTAGCTGAAGAAATTGTCATCTTTTGAACATTGAGATATAAAGGATCCCTTGAAGAAAAATTGCCAAGGCACCCACGCAAATTACCTTTTTTCTTAAGGGTAACAAAACAGCCTAAATGTAAATCCCCTAATCGCTTATTTACAGGAGTATATTCAAAAATTCTACCATTCATAAAATAAGTTTCGAGAGTTTTTCGAGAAAGCTTCAACAATTCTTTTCTTTCCTTTTCATTTAATCTCTCTTCAATCATTTTTACTCCTCTTACTAATTTTTAAAAGAACTTTATAAAGGCCTGTTAGGGTAGGATTGAATTTGTAAACTTTTACATCCAATCTCCCCCCTAGATCTTTTAATGTAATATCATCAAGAAACAAATCTTTTCTATCTTTTAACATTACATCAGGTATTAAAAGATAATCAATTTTTTTATTAGAAACAGCCTTTATTATATCTCCACCAGTAATTAACCCAGTTACCGTTATCTTATCACCAAAGAATTCATTTTTTACAGGTTGTAAACAAATATCAATCCCCATTAATTCCCCCAATTTTTTTATATAGGGATTTATTCTTTTATAGGGAAGTAAACCAGTCACTACGCATACTTTTCCTTTTAGAGGAATTGAAGTTATATTTTTATTTAACAGTGATCGGGCATCATCAATAAAATATCTAAGTAACCCTACACCATTTTCAATCTGTGGAAAATCTCCATAAAAATTGCTATCAGGTATTTTTTCCCCTGACAATATGTAAAATTCATCAGATAAGTAAACAAGGGGTATACCAATTTTCTTTTTAAATAATTTTTGATATAACCTGACTATTTTAAACACCTCATCACTTTTCTCTTTTGTCACATTTTCAAGAAATGCTAAACCATCCCTATGTGATGTTAGTCCAACGGGGACTACAGCAATTGATTCTACCTGTGGATAAAATGAAGAAAGATCCTCTATCGTTTTTTTAAGTACATCTCCATCATTAATATTTGGGCATAAAACTATCTGAGTATGTATCTTAATTTTATTGTCAGATAAAACTTTGATTATTGGCATTATATCTACCTTCTTTTTAATACCTAACATCTTACTTCTTACTTTTAAATCTGTTGCATGTACAGAAACGTATAGAGGAGAAAGTTTATATTTGATTATCTTATCTAAATCTTTTTCTGTCAAATTTGCCAGTGTTACGTAATTACCAGATATATATGACATTCTGTAGTCTTCATCTTTAAAATACAGGGTGTTTCTCATACCCTTAGGTAGTTGGTCTACAAAGCAAAATATGCATTTACAACCGCATTTTTTTGGCTTTATTCCTTCAAAAACAAGATTGTTAAATTCCTCTTCCCTAATTTCCAAGACTTTCTCTTGCTTTTTACTTGTTATTATCCTTATGATATTTTTATCAGACAGATTAAACAAAATATCCAAAACATCTTCTACCAACTTATTATTGATTTTATCTATGTAGTATCCTTCTTTTAACCCCCTTTTATACAGGCTTTTTTTTAATATTTTTTCGATTTTAACCATAGTTACTTCAAAAATCCAATGTCAAAAAAATTATTTTTAGTATCCACAAGGATATTTAATCCCACATTAGCTCCCTTCTCAGGATTAACATCAACATATAAACCCTTTGTTACTATCTCTCTTTACAACTTCTCTCAATGAACGATGTGCTTCTATATTTGAAGAAAGTTCGTTGAATGTTTTAATTATATCTTGATAAACATAATTAAATAGCTCGCTTGATGCCATCGCAGACTGATAATCAAAAGTTACATTTTCTGGGAAAATAGCTTTCTC
>CALINM010000068.1 GCA_938045315.1 uncultured bacterium
AGAGTTAACTTTTTGTTTTAAAAAATCTAACTCTGAATTATTGCCATCCTCCTTCTTTTTTCTACCTATTAGCTGGGAAAGATTGTTTTTTTCTGCTCTTAAATCTTCTGTTTTTTTTATTAGTGAACGCCTTTTTTCATCAAGAGATTTAAAATAGGAAAGGTCAAAATTCATCTGCCGTTGTCTGAGCATGCTTTCAACTAAATCCAGATTATCCCTTACAAATTTTATATCAAGCATAGCCATAAAATTTTACTATATTTACCCTTAAACTGCAAAAAATTTTTTCAAAATATAAGTATCCTTGACAAACTTAAAAGCTAGATAATACAATCTAAACCATAAAGATAGGTTTGGAGGAGTTAATAATGGAATTTTCAAAGATAGAAAAACCCGATACTAAAATTTATGAGGGCAAAAGGAAGTTATATTGCTTGCCCAATGTTTATCCTATCCCGGAGAGTAATACCAACTACAAATCTTTATGCTCCAGGTACTGGCAAGAGGCAGAAATACAACTAAGCAAGCTTGAGCTAATGACACCTATTACAAAGGTTTTTTGTGAGATGATTTTTAAAGATGAGAATGCTCTTGAGATACTTTCTAAAATTGATGAATTTATGCATGATATGGTAGAAAAATATGCGAACAAGGGTGCCAAGATAGTTCCTGTTGAAGAAGAAGAGATATTTAGTTCCTATATAGATTGGGCAAATTGTTTAAAAGTAGTTCATTCTAAAAATGTTTTCGCCAAGATATTAGAGTTTTATAATGATATATCGAGTAGGCGCTTATCATTTATAAGTGATGTAATTAATAAAAATCTTAATTCATGTGAAGCGGGGCTTCTTATTATTAAGGATGAAGATAGAAGAAAAATAGCATTTCCAGAAGATGTGGAGATATTTCTCGTAATACCTCCTGCATATGATGACATATTAAAGTTTATCAGGGATATGATAACAGGAAAATTGGAAAAATAAACATGAATGCAAAAATTACTGTAATCATAAATACTTACAATAGGCCTCATTACTTATCTAAAGTTTTAAATGCTTTTTTACATCAGACTTTCCCACCCGATGAAATTATAATAGCCGATGATGGGTCAAAGGATGATACGAAGGAATTAATAGAAAATTATAAAAAAAAATCAAAAATACCAATAAATCATGTTTGGCATGAAGATAAGGGATTTAGACTTGCTCAGATTAGAAATAAAGCTATAGCAAAATCTTCGGGTGATTACATTATAATTTGTGATGATGATTCAATTCCTGATATACATTTTGTGGAAGATCATAATAAATATAAAATGACAGGTAGCTTTTTACAGGGACACAGAGTTTTGCTGGGTAAGCGTATCTCTAATGATATAAGTTATGAGAATTGCAATTTTTTTAATCTATTAAAATTTTATTTAATGGGAGAAGTAAGAAATATATCTAATGCTTTAAGATTACCTGTACCTTTAATAAGAATATCACAGGGGCTAAAAGGTATCAGGGGCTGCAACATGAGTTTTTATAAAAAAGACTTAATCTCAGTTAATGGGTATAATGAAGACATTGTTGGCTGGGGGAGAGAGGATGCAGAGCTTGCGGTTAGGTTATACAACAGGGGATTAAAGAAAAAAGATATAAAATTTAGGTTGTGTGTATATCATCTTTTCCACGATGAGTTTTCGAGGGAGAGATTGAAGAAAAACGATGAAATTTTAATGGAGACATTAAAAAAACATATTACCTATTGTGAAAATGGTATAGATAAGTACTTTTAATTTCAATTTTTTTTGAAATTTGCGGGAGAGATTATGTATGATGTGTGTGGGTCTATTGTTCTCTATAAAAATGACCCCAAAATAGCTTCAAAGACAATAGAAAGTTTTTTTAATACCCCTTTAAAAGTGTTTCTATACCTTATAGATAATTCTCCCGATGATAGTTTGAAAATTTTAGCCCATTACACTAATAATTTAGAATATGTGTTCGTAAATAAAAATATTGGATTTGGAGCAGGCCATAATATTGCCATAAGAAAAGCAATCAATAATGCTAAATATCATCTTGTTCTCAATCCTGACATTTATTTCAACAATGGGGTTCTTGAAGAGATTTTTTCTTTCATGGAAAATAATCATGATGTGGGTCTTTTGATGCCAAAAATCCTTTATCCTGATGGAAGGATTCAGTATTTGTGTAAAATGCTCCCCACACCTCTGGATATTTTTTTAAGAAGATTTCTGCCTTTCAAAAAAATTATAGAGAAAAGGAATGAGAGGTATGAATTAAGGTTTACTGGATATGACAGGATTATGAATGTCCCCTATCTTTCAGGGTGTTTTATGTTTTTAAGAAATAGCGTAATAAAAGAGATAGGTGCTTTTGATGAAAGATTTTTTATGTACTTTGAGGATACAGATTTGACAAGAAGAATCCATAGAAAATATAAAACCATTTATTTCCCATATGTGTCTGTAATTCACTGTTATGGTAAGGAATCCTATAAAAAATTTAAGATTTTGCTAATCCATATAATGAGCACTTTTATCTACTTTAACAAATATGGTTGGTTTTTTGATCAAGAGAGAAAAGATATAAACTTTAAATTAATTCATGATAAAAATTTTCTCTATCCAGATTTAAAATTGGGTTAAAGGAGATGGATATACACAAATTAAAGGTTTTTTTAAGTGTTTATAAACACAAAAGTTTTTCAAGGGCATCGAAAGATTTAAGGATTTCTCAGCCCACTATAACGGAGCACATTAAATACCTTGAAAATTATTTAGGAGTAAAACTTTTTGACAGGATCGGTAGAAATATTTATCCCACTGAGCAAGCTCATCAATTGTATGAAAAATCTATAAATATCGTTGAAGCCTTTTATAATTTAAAAGATCTTGTAAAAAAAGAGCATTATGGTGAAATTAAATTATTTTCAAGTTCCATACCGGGTAATTATATTCTTCCAAAATTTATAGTGAAATTTCTTGAAGAACGAAAAGAATTTTGTATTAATCTTGAAGTAAGTGATAGCAAAGTAGTTATTGAAAAAATTGTTAATGATGAAGGTTATATAGGCTTTGTGGGAACGAAGCTAATCAATGATAAACTTGAATATGAAGTATTTAAAAAAGATGAAATTATACTCTCTGCATCAAGTAAATGTAAAATACCAGATAAAATAAATCTTTCCGATTTAAAAAATTATAATTTTGTTTTACGTGAAGAGGGCTCAGGGACGAGACATGAAATTGAAAGATTTTTATTTTTGAAAGGAGTTGGATTTGATGATTTGAAAATTAATCTAATTGTTCAGAATAACGAAGTTATAAAAAAGATTTTGTTACAGGGTGATTATATATCTTTTCTTTCTGAGTTGAGTGCGAGAGAAGAGATTGAAAGAGGATTATTAAAGAAGATTATTATTAATGATCTAAAGATTGAAAGGAATTTTTATATTGTTAAGAAAAGGCAGAGAACATTACCACTCAGGTATAAAGTTTTTTTAGACTACATTATGTCTCATAAAAATGAAACTCCTTAAATTTTTACAATAAGGGCTTTTTATGGTAAAATTTCAATATGATAAGAGAACCAGTAGTTGATGGGGTTTTTTATCCTTCAAATAAAGATAATTTAGAAAAAGTTTTAAAAAACTTTATAGCTCCAAATAAAGAGCAAGAAAGTTCAAAGATGATAATATCGCCCCATGCTGGGTATATATATTCTGGTCACGTGGCAGGTGCAGTCTTCTCAAAAATTAAAGTGCCTGATAATGTAATAATTTTAGGTCCAAACCATACTGGGCTTGGGAGAAGATTTTCGATTATGAGTGAAGGGCAGTGGTTAACCCCTTTGGGTAGTGTTAAGATTAATGAAGAACTTGCAAGAATAATTAAGAAAAAATCAAATCTCATAGAGGAAGATTATTTGGCTCATGCTCAGGAGCACTCAATAGAAGTTCAATTGCCCTTTATGATATATAAAAACCCCAATCTTAAAATAGTTCCCATAAGCGTTATGTATGGTAACTATAATGTATTAAAAGAATTGGGGATTTTAATTGCAGAGAGTATTATGGAGTTTCAAGAGGATGTATTAATCGTAGTTAGTTCTGATATGTCTCATTATTTAACACAAGATGAAGCTATAAAAAGGGATAGTATAGCGATAGAAAAAATATTAAATCTTGATGCTCTTGGTCTTCTGGAAGCTTGTAAAAGTTTTAATATATCTATGTGTGGTATCTACCCTTCAGTTATTGGGATTGAAGCAGTTAAAACATTAGGGGCAAAAGAATCTATACTAGTCAAATATGCCACTTCTGGTGATATCAATAGGGATTATAAAAAAGTTGTAGGTTATTGTGGCATTATTATTAAATGAAAAATAATTTGACAATAGTCAAAGACATACCTCCACCCTTTATATTATTCTATATTTAAAAAAATCGGAGGTAATAAAAATGCTAAGAAAAATAATTGAAATTGATGAAAATAAGTGTAATGGATGTGGTCTATGTGTCACGTCCTGTGCAGAGGGTGCAATAGCCATCATAAATGGTAAAGCTAAATTAATATCTGATAAATATTGTGATGGATTAGGGGCATGCTTAAAGGAGTGTCCTGAAGGAGCACTCAAAATTGTGGAGAGAGAGGCTGAGCCTTTTGATGAATCAGCTGTTCATGAACATTTACACAGCCTGAAAAAAGAATTGCCCTGTGGTTGTCCAGGTTCATCGGTTAGAAATTTAGAACCCTGCCCAGTTCCAGATAGTAGCTTAGATAATGATTTTGTTTTAAAAAGTGAACTTACAAATTGGCCTGTTCAGTTGACACTGGTTCCTCCAACAGCTCCATTTTTACGAGATAAAGAGGTTGTTCTTGCTGCCGATTGTGTACCCTTTGCCTATCCTAATTTTCATAAGGACTTTTTGAAGGGAAGGACCGTTTTAGTTGCCTGTCCAAAACTGGATGATTTCAAGGCGCATGTAGAAAAACTTGCTTTGATTTTAAAGATGGCAAATATAAAAAGATTAACAATTGTTCACATGGAAGTGCCCTGTTGCTTTGGGTTAAATCATATGGTAAATCAGGCAATGGATTTATCGGGTAAAAAAATTGAAGTTAATGAAGTAACAATAGGTGTAAGAGGTAATATTTTATAAAAAGGAGATAAATTATGGCAAGATGCCCTGGACAGGATACACAATTTTGGAAATATGATGCAATTTACGATGTTAAATGCCCTCAATGTGGAGGAGATGTGGAGTTCTACAAAGATGAAGTTACGCACAGGTGTAAAAATTGTGGTGCCACAGTTCTTAATGAAAAAATGGATCTTGCTTGTCTCAAGTGGTGTCCCTATGCAGAGCAATGTGTTGGTCCAGAAAGGTATAAAGCAGTAAAGCAAGAAAAAGAGTTAGAAGAAAAGAGGAATGAAGACTTTAGAAAACTCTTGGAGTTAATCCCTGAAAGAGAGCTGGAAGTAAGAAAAACTTTTAAGGAACTTTTTTATAAAAACAAAGATTTGACAAAACTTTTTGACACTAATGAGCTTTTCTATATAAAAGAAAAGAATGAAGAGCTCTTTGAAAAGTGTATTGGATACTATAAAAAATTTATGGAGCAGCGCTAAAAGGGACCAAATTGTTTATGGTATTCCTTAAGTCTGATGGCAAAATTTTTTCCAAATTCATAGCATCTTTCTTCATCATCTAAAGAAGGTCTATATTTAACTTCTAAACTTGGTTCAAAAAGCTCAAGCCCGATCTTTTTTATAACCTCGTTCATCTCTTTTACCGCTCCACCACCCCATCCATAACTTCCAAAGGTTCCAACTATTCTATTTTTAGGCCTAAGACCTCTAAGATAATCAAGAAACTGCATTACAGGTGGAAATGCTAAATTATTTAATGTAGGAGCACCAATCAATGTGCCCCGACATCTCCAGAATTCTGTTATGGCAATACTCATTGGTGTAGCTCTTAATTTAATAACCTTACAATCAAGGCCTTCACTTTTTATGCCCTGTGCAATTGGATAAGTCATGTGTTCAGTACTGTTCCACATAGTGTCATATACTATTAGAACGCGCTCTTCTGCAAAACCTTCAGCTATATCCAAATAAATTTTTAAGATTTTAGAGACGTTTTTTCTCCAGATAATGCCATGGTCTGGTGCTATCATATCTATTTCAAGACCCATCTTTTGTAACTCAAGTATTTTTGGCTTAATAATAAAACCAAAGGGCATAAGTATATTCGCATAATAATCCCATACCGCATCATTTAAGATTTCTTCAGATGAGCAGTTTATAAATTCATCGTCAAACCTTGATGAAGAAGCAAGATGTTGGCCAAAAGCATCTTGACTTATTAGTAATTTGTCTTCTTCAATATATGTCATCATTGAGTCAGGCCAATGCATCATAGGCGTTTCGATAAATAGAAAAGTTTTGTTACCTGTATTGATTTTTTGACCTGTTTTTACAACATTTATATTCCATTTGCTTAAATCAAAGAACCTCTCAAGACCATCTTTACCTTTCTGAGTAAGGTAAATTTTTGCTTCAGGACAATAAGCCATAATTTTATCTAAAGCCATTGCATGGTCATTTTCTATATGGTTAATGATAATATTTTTAATTTGTGAGGGGTCTATTAAATGTTTTATATTTTTTAACATAATCTCAGCAAAGTTATGCTTGACTGTATCAATTAATGTGATTTCTCTATCTAATACAAGGTAGTTATTGTAAGTTGTACCTCTTGGCGTTTGATATCCGTGAAAATCTCTTATTGCCCAATCAATAGCTCCAACCCAAAAAATATCTTTTTTAATCTCAATTGGTTTCATGAAAAAACCTCCTTATTTAATATTTCTTATTATAGCATTAATAGTTATGAAATCAACCGTACCTTTTTTGAATTTTAGCCAAAAAACACTTAACTATTTTAAAAAAACTTTAATTATGAATTAAAATAAACATAAAGAAAAAAGTTTTAAGTTCCATATAACAGTATTTTTAGTGATAATCTTTCTCCCTTCCTATTCGCTTGCCTATTTTTTTATTACAGTTAAAAAGGATAGAATCTTTGATAAAATTTTAGGGCTTAAGTTAGGGGCCGATGATTACGTTGTAAAACCCTTTGATACTTCTGAACTACTGCGAGGATTAAAGCTTTTTTAAGAAGATATGAAGAAAAAAAAGCGGTAAAAAAATATTCCCGACGATATTAGATGAAGAAAAGAGGAGGGTTATTTTTAAAGAGAAAGAAGTTATATTCAGTGTCATAGTGTATTAAATGAGCATTTAGAAAATTCCGATTCAAAACCATATACAGATTTAGGATTGGATAACTGTGGTTGATGTCATAAGAATCAATATGATTACTATTATTGGAGTTAATTATCATAAAAGAGCAAATAAGGAAAAGGTAACGTCAGATGGCAGAGCTCCTCTACTGGACAAACTTCTTGCAGGACATGGGTTTACAAAGGAGCACGCTTGAACCACGTAGCCATACTTATATGCTAATTGATCAAATCACAGTTGATAGTACCTATGGTGAAAAATTTCAATATAAAAACCGGGCCGATATAACAAAATTGCAATGCTTGTAACATTCTTATGGAGACAGATAAAAAAATACCTGATGTTGCAAAAGCAGCAAATCCAACATATATTATTCAGTGTAAGTCATTGGATTTTGTTATGAAGTGGTCTTATCTGGGTGATAAAAATCCCAAAGCAAAAGGGGATAAAGCTTAAGATATATTTAAGGTCATAAAAGACGCGCAAGATACTGTTGGTTGCATCCATTGTCATGCTATCTATGCAGCTAAGGGAAGGGTTATAAGAGATGCGCTTATTCAGTCAGTGCAAAGAGATGGAGATAGGCCGCCTTTTAGCAAAGTAATGATAAAATGCTTTGGATATAAGAGAGTTTAAAGATTATAGAAAAATAGGGTTGTTAAAAAAACGATTCAGTGATTATGTGTGCTCAGTGCCATGTTGAGTATGCATGCAATCCTGGTTTTTGAAAAAGATGATTTCAATAAAAAAATTGGGTTAATGACCAATATTTTCCATGGAGAAATATCTTTGACGTCTTGAAATTTTACGATGACATAAACTTTAGAGATTACAGACATCCAGTGACAGAAGCTAATTTAATCAAATTTCAAAATCTATGGGCAAAGACATCTATGGGTAGTAAACATGAAAGGGCTGGTGTAACCTGTGCAGATTGTCATATGGCAAAAACAAAAAATAAGGCAGGGAAAGTATATACATCTCATCTTGCAGCAGGCCCAAAAGAGACCTGCCTTAAATGTCATAAAGATTGGACAGAAAAACAGGCTATCTATACCATTGATAGTGTTAAGAAGTACATAAAAGACAAGATAAGAAAATCCGAATACGGGCTTTCTAAATTCATAGATAAATTTGAAGAGGCTAAAAAAGCAGTAATTCCTGAAGATGTTTTGAAAGAGTCCAGAAAACAGCATGATATAGCCCATCCATATTGGAAGTGGTGGACGGCAAAAAATTCGGATGGTTTTCATAACCCCCATCGGGCAAGAGTTTCTCTTGGCATTTCAATAGAAGCTTAAAGAAGGGGTATAGAGATTCTTGATAAAACAATAAAAGAAAAGAATCAGATCACACAGAAGTAAGTTACAAAAAGGGGGGACTTATGAAGTATTTTTGTTTATCCCGCTTCTGTTCCCCCTAATCTCCTAAGCGCCGATAAACATATAAAAGAGAAGGAGGCTATATCTAAAAATTGTGTAAATATGCAAATTCCCTATTAGGGGTATGTGCTAGTTAAGGGTTGGTGCCAATCACTTTTAAGAGTGAGGTAATTAAAGCTAAACTGGGTGTGTGATAATTATGGGAAAATCGCAAGCATTATTTAGTTAAATATGCAGTATAAATCATTCCTAAATTTTTGATGCTTACTTTAAAATCGAAACAATTGATTTTTTTTAAAGTTAGTATTAATTTATATGACGTGAAAGAAATAATAATTTTTGACAAGGTTTCGAAAACTTACAATTTAGGATTGGGCAAAAAAAATATTCCAGTGCTTTTTGACATATCCTTTAAGGTCAAAAGGGGAGAGATTTTTGGTTTTGTTGGCCCAAATGGTGCTGGAAAATCAACAACAATAAAATTGATCCTTAATTTGATTTATCCAGACAAAGGGGATGTTTTAGTTTTTGGGGTTAAACCAGATGATGCTAAAATTAGAAAAAATATAGGTTATTTACCAGAAATACCAGCTTATTTTGATTATCTCACACCTGAGGAACTGGCATGGTTCTCTGGAAGGATTGCCGGGCTCTCTGATAAAGAAATAAGAGAAAGATGTGATGAATTATTTTCAAGACTTTTTTTTGAAGAACATAGAAAGAAAAAAATTAAAGAACTTTCAAAAGGAAATGCTCAAAAAGCTGGTATTATTGCTACCTTTTTAGCACGTCCAAAGCTTTTAATATTAGATGAACCTATGACAGGTTTGGATCCTATAGGAAGAAAACTGGTAAGTGATTTAATCCTGGAGTTTAAAGATAAGGGACACACGATTTTTCTTACTTCCCATATTCTTTCTGATGTAGAAAGGTTATGTGATAGCTTTGCTATTATTAATCATGGAAAAATTAAGTATAGTGATAGCAAAGATAATCTGATTAAAGCTGGAAGAAATTTAGAAGCAATTTTTTATGAAGTAATTGGCTTAAAAAATAATCATTAGTTAACAAAAGGATTTAGTCGTGATAAGAAGAGTTTATCCTTTTATTAAGATTACCTTTTTAGAGGGAATCAGGAATAAAATAGCTTCTGGGATTATTATATTCTCCTTGGTATCGATGCTCTCTAATGTAATAATTATAAATTTAGCTGCTCAAGACGTGGGTAAAATTGCTATAGATTTTGCATTGTCAAGTTTTTCTCTTTCAGGACTATTTTTAATTCTTCTTGGATGTGGTAGTAGTCTTTATAAAGATATTGATAGAAAAACTATATCCCTTGTTTTGAGCAAAGCTATATCAAGACATGAATACATACTTGGTAAGTTTTTCGGTTATCTTTTAACATTATTTTTTGTTTTAGGCCTCTCTTCAATCATAGGATTGCTCACACTCTATTTTATAAAGCTCTCCCATCCAAAACATTTTGTGGCACCATTTTCTGGAATTTTTCTGGGATACATATTTTCTTTCTTATCTTCTATTTTAATTTTGTGCGTATTGATATTTTTTTCTTCAATTACTACTAGTTCCTTTACTGCAATGCTTTTAACAATCATGATTTATTTCATTGGCAATTCAATTGGGGAATTAAGAGATTTTGCAGAATCTCAAGCAGCAATTCAGGCGGGCTTTCCCCCTGTCTTTAAAAAAATTCTGCTGGTTGTTCATTTTATAGTACCAGATCTGGCAAAGTTAGATTTAAAAATTTTTTCAGCAAATGGTCTTCCAATTCCTCATGATTTTATTATATTTTCAGTTCTCTATGGGATAATTTATTGTGCTATACTTATTCTTCTTTCAATGAAAGCTTTTGAAAGAAGAGAGTTTGTATAATGAAGAAAGTTTTTCTTTGGATTATAATTCTTCTTTTGCTGCCAATTCACTATATAAATCTTGAAAAGACAAGGCTTATAAGGCCACTTGTAAAAGAAGAAAAAATTTTTCTACCCGAATCTTTTATGAAAATTTTTTCAGGTGAGTTTAAGGGAGTTATAGCTGATTTTCTAATTATTAATCTGTCTTCCTATTATGGTGGCATAATTCTTGAAAAAAAAGAGGCGATACAAAAAGAGTTTGATTATATGTATAGGGTTTTAAAGATAGCAAGTAGTTTAGATCCCTATTACTTCGATATTTATTATTTTACCCAATCAATTTTAGCATGGGATGCAAGAATGCCTGATAAAGCAATTGAAATTTTAAAAGTAGGTTCAGAGAAAAGAGAAAATGACTGGTTACTGCCCTTTTGGATTGGTTTCAATTACTACTATTTTTTAAATGACAGGAAAAGAGCTGCTTTTTACTTTAGAGAAGCATCTAAAAGACCAAATGCAAGCGACCTTGTGGCTTCAATGTCTATAATTGCTGATTATGAGGGTGGGGAGACGGAAATGGCGATACTTTTTCTGGAGGATATGATTAAAAGAACAGATGATGAACATAAAAGAGGTAAATTTTTAATCAGGCTCGATGCATTGAAAAAAATTAGATATCTTGAGCAGGCAGTTGAAAATTATAAAAGAAAATTTGGAATGGTCCCAAAAGATTTAAATCAGTTGGTTAGTGAAAATATAATAAGTCAAATTCCTGATGACCCTTATGGTGGTAAGTTTTATATTGACGAGCAAGGTGGGGTAAAGACTACAAGTAATTTAAGATTTGTAAGAAAAAAATAAATCTTCATTCTTTATATAAAAAAGGGGCTAAAATTAGCCCCTTTTTCATTTTTTATGTCCCTATTTTGAAATTGTAATTGTGATTGGATTGCTAACAGCTGTACCCAGGAGGGTTCCCATATTGTTTCTAAAAACAATTTTTATGATAGCCTTAGAATTTTGATTAACAGTAGGTAATGTCCAGTTATAATTACCAGGGTTTCCGTTTAATGTTCCCGCTAATTTCCAGACAAAACTATTATTTAGTTTATAATAAACTGATACTTTTGCAGTGTTTGTTAATACAGGTGAACTTGTCCAGTTTATATTTAATGTATTTCCATTTGTTAGAACTTCTCCTCCGGCAGGGGTGTTGATTGTTGCTAATTCAATAGTAATTGGTAAGTCTGTTTTATCGCTTGCTATCTGGACGTAGTTACTATTGAAAGCACTCACAAGAATCCTACATTTCACATTTTTCTTAAATAATGAGGTATCAAAGTTATACGAGTTGCTCATTATACCATTTTCGATAGGTATCCAAGTTAATCCATTATTAGTTGAGTATGAAATGTTATAGTAGGTTGCTTTTGGATGGGGCTCCCATGTAATAGGTAATACAGAACCTGCTTGAAACTTTTCTCCCTCGTTAGGTGAAAGAATCCTAAAATTTGAAGTTACAGCGGGAGTAGTTACCTGAATAATGTTACTATTAGGTGAAACATTTCCCACGGCATCAAAGGCTTGAACATAATATGTATAAGTTGTTGATGGAGTAATATTGGTATCAGTATAATTTGTAGAACTGGTGTTTGCTATTTCGATGTAGTCTCTAAAAATTTTATAACCACTAACCCCAACATTATCAGTTGCTGCAGACCACGATAAAAATATGGATGAATTTGTAACATTATTAGCTGTTAAATTTGTAGGTGCAGTTGGAGGTGTTGTATCTGAGCTATTTACTGGTTTACTATCAGGATCACCGGGAAATGTCCTTGCATTGATTTCAGTAATATTTGTAAAACCATCACCATCAGAATCCTGATTTTCAATGTTCTGAAAATTGTAACCACTGTTTAAGTATGCATTACCATAGTTATTAAGAGCTGGTTTTACAGTGTGGCATAAATTGCAACTATCAATTGCCGTGCCTTTTGTACCATAAGTTGTGTTGAAACTATTTAAATAACCAGAAACAGCATGAGATTTATTAGAGAAATTGAAAATAAATATTAGAAGCATTATGTAAAAGAAAAAATATTTTTTAATCATAGTTTAACCTCCTTTGATTTATTATGTGGCAATGAAAACACAGGATTATCAAAACTTAACATATAATTAATTTTAATGGATGAAAAAATCTGGTTAAAACTTTGTTAAATGTATTTTTTCTAATTAAAAAAGAAGAAATGAAATAAAAACAAGATTTTTGTATATTTTGTAGTGAAAAATTATTTATTTCTAATTTAAATTTTCCTTGATAATCCTTTTTGCTATTTCATCACATTTTTCATTTTCTAAGTGTTTCTTATGCCCTTTTATCCATATCCATTCTATTTCATGCTTCTTTGAAAATTCGTAAAGCTTTATCCATAATTCTTT
>CALINM010000069.1 GCA_938045315.1 uncultured bacterium
AAAATAACAGTCAAAACTACAAAAAGAATAGAAATTGTAGATATTACAGGTGAGGTTTTAAAAATTATTTCTAATTCGGGAATCATGGATGGTATTTGTGTTGTTTTTTGTCCCCATACAACTGCAGCCATAGCAATAAATGAAAACGCTGATCCCACTGTAAAACAGGATATTTTAAGTACTTTGTCAAAATTGATACCTCAAAATGCGGGTTATAGACATTTAGAGAGCAACTCAGACGCACATATAAAAAATGTACTTGTTGGTCCATCGTTAAGCTTGATCATTGAAAATGGAAGATTAGCGTTGGGTACCTGGCAGGGTATTTTTTTTGTTGAGGGGGATGGGCCAAGACAACGAGAAGTATGGGTAAAAGTTATAGGTAAATAGTGTAGGAGAAGAAAGATATGGGATTAAAGGAAAATATTGAACAACAGATGAAAGATGCTTTAAAAGCTAAAGATTCTTTTCGATTAAATGCTTTAAGATTTATACTTTCTCAAATAAAAAATAAAGAGATTGATTTAAGAAAGCCAGCTACAGATGAGGATATTATTAAAATAATTACCACTCTCGTTAAACAAAGAAAGGAAAGCCTTGCTTTTTCTGAACAAGCAAATAGACCAGATTTAGTTGAAAAAGAAAAGGAAGAATTAAAAATACTCGAGTCTTTTTTACCTTCCCAGCTTACTGAAGAAGAGGTAGAAAAGATTATTGATCAAGTTATTTTATCAATCAAACCTGCTGGTATGAAGGATATGGGAAGGGTTATGAAGGAGTTAATGCCTAAAGTTGCCGGGCGATTTGATGGAAGTAGGATTAGTGAGCTTGTGCGAAGAAAGCTTAGTTAATACTTAATGTTGTTCGTAAACCCACCAGAAAAAGAAATTAAATTTGTTAAAGATCAAATAATTAGTTTTTGCGCCAGTGCTTATGGTAAAAGAGTGATATCTTTATTATCTTTTTTTGAAGATAAGCATAGTTTGCAAAAGGAGATAGATAAAATTGGAAAAGTAAAAATATTGTTAGATGCTCACAAATATTTAGAGAGCATTCCCATTAGTTTTATTGATGAGATATTGTTAAAAATTGAAAAAGTAACTTGTTTGACTGAAGAAGAAATTGGTAGAGTTTATATAACATTAAAGTCAGTCGAATTCTATATTAAAAATTTTTTTGATCTTAAAATTATTGGTAATATCTTTGATGGTAAAGTTGAATACAATTCACTTTTTGAAGCTACAGAGATAATAGGAAGATTTTTTACTCAGAATGGTTCTATAAAAAATAATGCAACTAGTGAATTGAGAGAGATTATTGAGGCAAAGGAAGTAATCAAAGGAAAAATTCATAAAGTAATTGATAGTATATTTTTAAATAAAAGAAAGCTACTTCAAGATGATTTTTTTGTTTTTCGGGATGAAAGGTATGTTCTACCTGTAAAAACAAGTTTTAAAAATGATTTTAATGGAATTGTTCGTGATACTTCTCAATCTGGCGATACCCTATTTATGGAACCTTTCGAAATAATAAATCTAAATGATGAACTAATCATGCTCAAAAGGATGGAAGATAAAGAAAAAACTCGAATTTTAAAAATGATAACCGAAGAAATGAAAAAGTATTATAAAAATATAATAAAGATACTTGAAATATATGGCCTATGGGATTCCTATGTTGCACGAGTAAAATATATGGAAAAATTTAAACTCACATATCCCGAAATTTCTGATAATGACATATATTTAAGAGATGCAATACATCCTTTTTTATTGGATAAAAAACCCATAGCAAATGACATAATTATTAAGGGTGATAAAAATATATTGTTGATTACCGGTCCTAATGGTGGTGGTAAGACTGTGGCACTGAGAATATTAGCATATGTTTATGCTGCAACATATATGGCCATACCAGTTACAATTAAAAAAGGTTCAGCAATAAAATTCTTTGAAAAATTTTATTTTGATATTTTGGATATACAGGATATTGAACATGGTATAAGTAGTTTTACTGCAAAAATGATTTTGTGGAAAGAAATTTTAGAAAAAGCTGATGAAAAAACTCTTATAATTATAGATGAAATGGGAAGCTTTACTAATCCTCAAGAAGGTGCGGCAATTTCCTGCGCCTTTCTTTCCAGGTTAATTGAAAGAAAGGCAACTATAGTTGCAGGTACGCATCTTGATCAGATAAAAGAATTTTTTCTTAATAAAAAAAGCTGCTTAACTGCATCTTTATTATGGGATGATAGATTGTTAAAACCCACTTATAAAATTGTTTATGGCACATATTCGATGAGTTATGCAGTTGATGTACTTAAGTCTTTAGGTTTTAGTAAGGATTTTGTTAGTGATTGCCTTGTTTTCTTGGGTAGTGATTATATTAATTTGAAAAAGATGATTGATAATTATAAAAAGAAGCTTATAGAAATAGATAAAAAAAGAAAAGAAATCACAGAACTTAAAAATCAATTAGATTCTGTTTTAAGAGAAAGAATTGAGAACTTTAAATATATTAGAAGTAAGTTTGTTAGAATAGAGAGGGAATATGAGGAGAAAATTAAAGAGCTTTTAATTAAATATGAAAGCTTTTTGGAAAGAACAAAGAATAATTCAAAGGAAATAAAAAATTTTGAAGAAAACTTGTTAGTTGAAAAAGATAAAATATTCAGTACTATCAAGAAGATTCTTCCTAAAGAAAAAAAACATTTTGAGATTGGAGATCTTGTCTATTTGAAGCAATTGAATAAAGAGGGTAAAATAATAAATATTGGAGAAAAAAAAGTTTATATATTAATTGAAGGGAAAAAACTTTCTTTTGATAAAAAAATGGTTTATGAATCATGGGGTGAAAAAAATACTAAAGAAATAAGCGTAAGTAATAATTTTACTTTTTCCATACAAAACATTAACATAGATTCAATAGATTTAAGGGGAAAGAGAGTAGATGAAGCAATTGCTATGCTTGAAAAATTTGTTGATAATGCATATATTTCAGGTATTGGCAAAATAAAAATAATTCATGGATCTGGTAAGGGGAAACTAAAAGAATTTGTACATAATTATCTAAAAACAGATAAAAGAATCAAAAAATTTTATCTTGGTGATATCAGAGAAAAAGGTGGTTCTTATTATACTGAAGTGGAGTTTTAGTTTTGAAAGTTAATAAGGCCCTTATAAGAGAAAAATTTAATATTGTAGACTATGTGGGTAAATATGTTATTTTAAAAAGATCAGGCAGAAATTATGTAGGACTCTGTCCATTTCATAAAGAAAAAACCCCATCTTTTACAGTAAATGAAGAAAAACAAATTTTTCATTGCTTTGGATGTGGTATAGGGGGAGATTTAATTGAATTTTTATCTCGATA
>CALINM010000070.1 GCA_938045315.1 uncultured bacterium
GTTGAACTTTTTACTAATGCACCTGAAGAAGATGTGTTATTTTTAAAACAGAATGTAAGAGATAAGGAGCTCATAAAACACTGGATCGATGAATTGGACTTGAATAAAGTTTTTCCTTTACTTGCATTTCATGGTGAAAAACTAATTGGTAATGCAACTTTACATTTTGGTAAAGATAGTCATAGACATACAGCTCAGATAAGAATCTATATTAGTCCAGAATATAGAGGCGTGGGGCTTGGGAGCCTTATGATAAAGGAGTTAATTGATGTAGCTGGTAAGGTAGGTTTAAAGATATTATGGGCAGAAATAGTTTTAGAGCAGTCTAAAGTAATTAAAGCATTTTTAGAATTAGGTTTTACATTAAATTGTGTATTACCCGATTGGTTTATTAGATTGGATGGTAAAATTCATGATGTGGCTTTAATGATATATAAATTAGGAAAGAAAAAGGAGCTAACTTTTTAAATCCTCAGTCCCATGGATTCTATAAGTAGTTTTTGTAGCTTATCAACCTGTGACATTGCATCAAGGAGGTCGTTTTTTTCTTTTTCATTTAAATCAGAGGGGTTTAGATAATTTGGATCATCATATTGACCATCGATGTATTTTATTTGGCATAGTATTCTAAATCTTGCTAGTGTATAATATGACTTCTTGTAAAGATCACCATCTTCTTTGTTAAAAGCACCTACTTTAACTAAATCATTGATTCTATCAACAGTTCCAGTGGCAATGACTTTATTTTTAATTGCAAATGCTCTTATTGCTAAAATCATCGGTGCCCAGGCATTAAGCTTCATGTTTATAAATCCCTTATGGGAGCCCTTTTTTTCAACACGGAAGCTTCTCATAAAGCCCTTAGCAACATTTAAACTTGCAGCGGATTTAGCAATTTCATTAAGAACTAAGTGATTTTCATATATTATTTTCATTACATCCCCGATGAATTTACTGCTTAATTCTTCATCTCCGAAGATAAATCTTAAATCAGTAAGAACTATTAGATTTACAAGATTTTTTTTAAAATCATCACTTGTGAAGCTACATAGTTTTTCAACCCTTCTAATCCATTGGGAATGTGTGCCACGCCATTTAGGATTGGAAGGCATAATTTCTCCTGTACATTTTTTGAAACCACAATGGTTTAATCGTTCCACAAGAAGTTTGGAAAATTTCTCGTAGAAAAAATCTTTATATCTACTATCGCTGTCTTCGTATACTATCAAGTTGTCCTGGTCGGTTATCAAGGTTTGTTCTTTTCTACCGTCACTACCAGTTGCAATGTAAGCAAAACTTTCATCAGGCAGGTAAATGTTTTGAGTTATTAATTCTCTAATTACCATATTGATTATTTTTTTAGATATTTTATCCCTGTATTCTGTGCAAATTCGGTGTAAATCAGGTACGTTGGGTTGCATCTCAAAAATCTTTTTTTGAATTTCATTTAACTCTCCATGAATGTCTCTTAACTCTCCATAACTTTCTGCAATATTAATCTTTTTGATTAATTCACCTGATTTCCAGCTCAAATATTCTAATTCATTAATCCTTGATTCTATGATCTCTTCGAGCATTTTCAGGAGATGGATACTTTCAAGCCTATCAAGATCATCAATATTTTTAGAGATATTATCAAGAATTTTATTAATTTTTTCCTGTAGTTTCGCGCTCGATTGTATTTCAGAGATAATTTTTGGATTGAGTAAACTAAATTTTATCATAATAGCTCTTTGTTTGTTTTTACAGCTACGATTTTTGAAACACCAGGTGTTTCCATTGTTACGCCTACTAAAACTCCAGCAGTTTCCATAATAATTTTATTATGGGTAACTATGAGAAATTGAGAATATTTGCTCATTTCATTCAATAGTTCTCTAAATTTTAAAACATTTGCATCATCTAAAGGTGCATCCACTTCATCGAGTATACAAAAGGGACTTGGTTTTTGCATATAAAAGGCAAATATTAGAGATAGAGTTACTAATGCTTTCTCTCCACCTGAAAGTAAGTTTATGCTTTGAAATTTTTTGTGAGGTAGCTCAACAGATACATCAACCCCTGATTCAAGGGGATCAGATTCTTCGGTAAGAATAATCTTTGCTTTTCCACCTCCAAAAAGTCTTTTAAAAAGTTTATCAAAATTAATTTCAATATTTTTTATAGCTGAAGTAAAAAGCTCTAAAGATACATTATTTATTCGTTCTATTGCTTTATTAAGACTTTCTATTGAAGTTTCTAAGTCCCTTTTTTGCTGGCATAAGAATTCGTATCTTTTGTTTACCTCTTCAAATTCGTCAATGCTGAGTAAATTTACTTCCCCAATGTCTGATAGCCTTTTTTTCAATGATTCTATGTAAACATTACTGCATTTCTCTTTTTCAATATCTACAGAGAGAAAATCATGAAAATTTAAAATTAAATCAACGAAATATTTTTCTTTTACTCTCTCTACCATATTGTCAAGTTTAAGAGACAGCTCTGTTATTTTATCTCTTAAATTCATAAGGTTTTTTCTTGATTTTTCAAGATCTGTTCTCATTAAAGAAAGCTTATTCTCACCTTCTCTAACCTTGATTCTTAGCATATCAAGCTTTTCTTCAAGATCTTTTTTCTTATCGTTAATCTCTTTTTCTCTTTCTTTGATGACTTCTAACTCCCTTTCCCAATTTCCTAATTTTTTATCAGCTTCTAAGTCCAGTTGATTTAATGTATTAAGCTCTTCTTCTAATTCTTTCATTCTCTTTTGTAATTTATCATATATTGACTTTACTTTATCTAAATTTTCTTTTAAATGTTGATAATTCCTTCTTTCTTCAGCAATATTAACCCTGATATCAGTTAATTTTTTTACCATTTTATCAAGTTCTTTTCTTTTATCCTCAAGCTCTAAATTTTTTTCATTCAAAACCTGTTCCTTTAAAAGTATAGAATCGCTGAGTTGTTTTGATTTCAATAATAAATCTTCTTTCTTTTTTGCATATGCAGCACAGTTGAATTCAAGACTTTTTATTTCCATGGTTATTTGATCTTTTTTTTGATTTTTTCTCTTTAATTCCTCTTCTTTATGTCTTATTTCAACATTTTGTTCAGATATTTCAATGTTCAGAATCTCGAGTTCTTTCTTAAAATCTAATAGCGCATTATCAAGAGATTTTATCTGTTTTTCTTTATCGTTTAGCTGATTCTGCCAATCTTTTAATTTAATACTTATTTCAGAAAGCTCATTTTCTAAATCTTTGAGTTTTGTCTTTTCCATCATGTAGGGATTATGTTTTTCCCTGCTACCTCCGAATAATATTCCTCTTTCGTCAAGCACATCCCCATCTTTTGTTATAAAAGTTTTCCTTTCTCCTCTTTCAAAGAAGCTTAAAGCCTGTTCCAAGGTATCCACAATCTCTACATTATAAAAAATCATGCCCAAAACATTTGCCACATCTTTCTCATATTTTATATACCCATCCAGTTTTGTATTGTCATAACTTGCATTAAGATTGGCTATATCGAGGCTCAAAATATTACAGGTTCCGAAATGGTTTGTTTTAAGATAATCAATAATTTTAATAGCTGTTTCTTTATTTCCCACCAAAATCATTTCTAATCTATCTTTTAGAAAATTTTCAAAGGGTGTTACAAAATTTTCATGTACATCCACTTTTTCAATAATGGTGCCCAAGACTTCATTTTTGCTAAAATTTTTTAGAACCTGTTGTGTGCCACTGCTTAAACCCTTATATTCTTCAAGCATCTTTTTTATAGAATTATAACTTCCTGATATTCTCTCCCTTTTAAGGGATAATTCATTTATTGCTTTTCTAATATCAGATGCAGATTTTTTACTTTCCATGATTTGTTCTGTTAGTTCTTTTATTTTGTTTTCCCAATTAGTTTTCTCGTTTTTCATGCTTTGATTTTGTTTTTTAGCTACTTCTAAGTCGCTATTTAACGACTTTAATTCATTTTCAGTATCAATTAATTGTTGTTCTAAAATCTCTAATTTCCTTTTTGCTTCATTGTAAGATTTATCTTCATATGATAATTGAGAAGAAAAAAATGTTAACTGATTTTTTTCGTTTATCAATTCTTTATTTAATTTAGCTATAAAGTTTTCAAGGTTTCTAATTTCATTTCTTATTAAAAATTCATTGTTTTCATGTTCCTTAATAATAGCTTCCTTATTTTTTATCTCCATTTCCTTATCTTTAAGATTAGCCATTATAATAGCCGTTTCACTTTCATGTAACTTCAATTGGCCACTTGTTCTTTCTAGTTCTTCTTTTAATTCCCTGATCTTTTTGATTCTATATGATTTTCCTTCCTTAAGAGTATAATACTCTTTTTCAATTTTATTTTTTTCTTCAATTAGAGAAGTTAAATTTTTAGTTAGACTTGCATCTTCTTGTTCTAAAAAGAAAAGTTCATTTTTGTTTAATTCAATTTCTGTAGAAAGATTATTAATTGCAATTTCTCTGTCATTAACTTCTTTTTCCAGAATTTCGAAATCTTTTCTTCTATTATCAAGTAGGTCTTTTTGCATTTTATAATAGTTAGATGAGACAAATAACTCTATTGTTTTTAATTCATCAAATATTTTTTTGTATTCCAGCGCTCTTTGGGCTTCTTTTTCTAAAGAATCTCTTCTTACTTTCACTTCAGAAATAATATCTTCAACCCTTTCAAGATTTAATTTAGAAGCTTCTAATTTTTGCAATGTAGCTTTCTTTCTCAACCTATATTTAGCAGTTCCAGCAACTTCTTCAAAGATAAGCCTTTTTTCCTCAGGCTTGTAATTCATAAAATTTTCAATCATACCCTGTTCTATTAGTCCATAGAACCTCTGCCCCAGTCCAGTATCGATTGTTATATCATGAATATCTTTTAATCTACAGGGCGATTTATTAATGAGATATTCAGATTCACCTGAGCGATATATCCTTCTTGTTATTACAAGCTCGTTCAAGGAACTGTAAGGTTCAGGAAAAGGTGCATCAGTTCTCTGGAAAAATAGAGAAACTTCTGCCATACCAACTGGTGAAAATTCAGATGTGCCAGCAAATATAACATCTTCCATATGTTTGCCCCTCAAATACCTGGGGTTCTGTTCACCAAGTGCCCATTTAATTGCATCTACAATATTACTTTTACCGCAACCATTTGGACCGACTACCGCAACAACATTTGAGGGGATTTCAAGAATTGTTTTATCTTTAAATGACTTAAAGCCTGATATTAGTACTTTAACTAAACGCATAGTTTTTCATTATAACATATGAAAGGTGGAAATAGAATTAATTCATATGTTGAAAAAACACTAAGGTTTTCAATTTTGATCAAAAACAATCTTTAAATCATCAATATTAAAATAATGAAGTGGCACATCAATAACTGCTAAAAAGCCTGTGGCATGCAAGAATATTTTTTTGTATTTTCTAAAAATGTTATCAAGATTTATTTTGACATTATTAGGACTTTTAGTATTCTTTAGTATTATTGTTTGATTTAAGTCCATTCCATTTTTTTGAATAAGAATATCAGCATTAGTTTTATTAAAAAGTTCATTTATATTTGAGTATAAACAATCATTTAAAAAAGCAATTTTAAAACCTAAAACTTCATAAACTTTAACATCTTTAATCTTGCTTTGAAAATCTTCATCTTCCTTCATGATAATTAATTTTGGTTCATCTAAAGCGTGTAAATTATCTAAGTCTGAATAGAGTTTTTTTATAAATATTTCGTAATCATGTATGGAAAGGTTGTTAATAAGAAACTCGCCTATAAATCGTCCATGTTTCATTAAATCTGCTGATAAAATTACCCGTCTTTTATATTCAATTTCCCTGTTAGTTTTTAAATCAATATTATTTTCTAAAAGTATTTTTTTGGCCTGATAGAAACCAAATCTATCAATTTTGTCAATTATATTCAATATGGGACTTTGTATGACTTTTATCCCATAAAATTTTTTTAAAACGAGTCCCAATGAACAGGGTAGATTTATATCCTGATGATGGTCGAAATTATTGAATTTAGGGCTGTGAATACCACCCAGATCTACAAGGATATTTTCTTTGTCAAGATAATAATTTTTGGGTATCTTGTGGGGATTAATATACTCGATAATTGATGTAGTGGAAATATTTTTTAAAATAGATATAGCAAGAAAATCATCCAGATGTCTTGGTGGTAAATGAGATATTATTTTTTTCATTAATAGCAATAATTATAAGAAAAATGCACCTTTTTAAAAAGGGGCATAGAGAAAAGAAGATAATGAGCGAAATTTAATTTATCTGAGGTTCCCTCGCAAGTTTTACTGTTTCTACTGTTGTTATATAAACTTTTTTTGGTGCTTTTGTTAAAAATGTCATAGCGCCAGCAAGGATCATTAAAGCAGAGGAAATCAGATAAGCTGAATTATAACTTCCTGAAATATCAGCAATTTTCCCAGCAAGAAGGGGTCCAAATACACCACCAACTCCCCAGGCTGTAAACATGATGCCATAATTCATGCCTGAATTTTTTGTGCCCCAGAAATCTGCAGTGGTAGAGGGGAATATAGAAAGACAAGCACCGTAACTGAAGCCTACAATAGCTGACCCAACAATAAATGTGGCAATAGAGTTAAAATTGCTAAAGAAAAACATTACTATTGCTTGACTCATACAAACAAGAAATAAAGTTTTAATTCTTCCGATTTTATCTGATATAACTCCTGCTGCAATTCTTCCTAAGGCATTAAAAATAGCAAGTAATGCAACAAACATAAAGCCTATTTTTATAGTGTTGTTTGATTGAACAGCTACAATTTTTGCAAGATGCCCGATTATCATTAGACCTGCTGTTGCAGCAAATGCATATTCTAACCATAGTAGATAAAATGTTGGAGTTTTAATCATTTCCTTCCAATTAAAATCTATTTTTAAAGTTGAACCATTATTGCTATTTTTAGCCACAAATAAAGTTTTATCAGGGTTTTTAATAAACTGACAAAGTAGGGTAGTGATTAAAGAGAAACTAATTCCAGGGATTAAAAATGATTTATTAATGCCATAATTGGACAATAAATATTTACTTAATGGTGCAATATAAACAGGTGCAAGGCCAAAACCACTAACAACTATTCCAGTAATTAGTCCTTTTTTCTCAGGGGGAAACCATTTAACAGCTGCTGGTGTAGCTGCTGCATAACCAAGTCCAAAGCCTGTACCAGCAAAAACGCCAAATCCTATAATTGCTGGCATTATATTTCCTGGGGTTGCAAAGCTTGTTATTATAAGACCTATACCTGTAAATAGTGCACCAAGGGTTGCAACAAGTCTTGGACCAATTTTGTCCTGAAGTCTTCCTGCTGGTATCATCATAAGAGCGAAAAATGCAATTGCAATTGTGTAAGGAAGTGATGCCTGTGTTTTTGTCCATTCAAAACCGCCATTTTGAATACTTTCTGTAAATTGCTTCCCGAAAACGCTCCAAGCATAGAGAACTCCCAGTGCTAAATTTAATCCCATGCCTGAAAAAGTTACAATCCAGCCTTTTTTAGTCATTTCTCCCTCCCATTTGTATTTTTTTAAGCAAATATCCCTCTATAAACTGAAAAAAAAATGAGTTTTTTTTATTTAGCTTTTTGTATTTCTCACAGGCTCTGTAATTACAGATGCAAAGATCAATAATACATTTAGCTTCTTCAATATTTATAAATTCAGCTTCCACTTCACAGGTATCTTTTGTTGTATTAAAAAAAGGGCATATTAAATCACTTTGCATTTATATCATCTCCTTCACATATTCATGGCTTAAAATGCAATGCTGATGCCATATAGTTTTGGTACAAAAAAAAATCGTTATTTCAGATACTTATGGATTAAATGTATGTGATATTGAATATTAGATTTTTGCAATGTTGCAAAAATTAGACTATAAGATTTTGAAAATAAACATTTTTTTGTTTTTTGCAAACTTGCAATTAAAACTTTTTTATGAGAGATTTAATTTTTTGATTTTTCTGTAAATTGTAGAGATATTTACACCCGCTTCTTTAGCAGATAATTCTATGTCCCACTTATTTTTATCAAGCAAATTTTTAAAATAATTTCTCTCAAAGTTTTCGAGATTTTTATAGTAATCTCCAGACGTCTCATTTTTATTAAGCACCTCAATGCTGTCTACTTCAATAAATTGTTTTAAGATATCTACATCAATATATCTATTTGATGAGATGGCCATAGCAGCTTCTACAACATTTTTTAGTTGTCTTATGTTACCTGGCCAGTTATAGGTTTTCAAAATCTCCATAACTTCTTGAGTAAATCCTGCACAATTAAGATTAAATCGCCTATTTTGGATAGATATAAAATGGGCAGTTAGTAGTGGTATGTCATCTGTTCTTTCTCTTAATGGTGGGACGAAAATTGTTATGCCATTTAGTCTGTAATAAAGATCTTCCCTGAATATTCCATTTTTTATAGCAGACTTAAGATCAACGTTGGTTGCAGAAATAATCCTAACGTCAATATTTATTGTTTTAGTTTCACCGACCCTTCTTAATTCTTTCTCCTGTAAAAATCTTAATAAAACCTTCTGAACATCAATAGGAAGTGTCCCTACTTCATCAAGAAAAAGAGTGCCTCCATTTGCTGATTCAATGAGTCCCACTTTGTCTTCTGAAGCTCCGGTAAAAGCACCTTTTTTATGACCAAATAGCTCACTTTCTATCAATGTTGATGGAAGACTGCCACAGTTTATTGCAATAAATGGTTTATTTTTACGAGGAGAATTATTGTGGATAGCTTTTGCTATCAGCTCTTTACCTGTTCCAGATTCACCGACAATTAATACTGGAATATCGTAAGGAGCTATTTTCTCAATTGTATCAAGAATTTTCTTAATAGCATTTGTAATTCCAATAATATTTTCAAATTGAGATTTATTTATTAATTCCTGCTTCAATTGTCTATTTTCTTCACGTAAAGCTTTATTTTTTAAAGCATTTTTAACTCTGTAAATCAAAAGCGGTGCTTCAAAAGGTTTTGTTATAATATCATCTGCTCCTTTTCTTAATGCCTGAATTGTAATGTCCACTGTTGCATGAGCCGTAATTATAACTACAGGGATAAGGGGATTCATTCTTTTTATTTGTTCCAATACATCAATCCCATCCATTCCTGGCATTTTTATATCTGTTATTACTGATGAATAATTATCTAATTTAAAATCAGCTACCCCTTCATAGGGATTTGTAAAATATTTTGTTTCATATCCTTCATCGTTTAATATTGTTCTGATTAACTTGCACAATGCTTCATCATTATCAATAACTAAAATTTTATTACCCATCAGTCTATCCCTGAAGGTATTGTTATAATAAAGGTAGTTCCTTCATTGACTTTACTTGTAAGCTTTATTGTACCTAAGTGGTTTTTTATAATTTGTTTCGCAATTGCCAGTCCAAGACCGATACCTTTGGAACGAGTGGTGAAAAAAGGTTCAAAAATTTTTTCTTGAAGTTCATCTGGTATTCCCTCTCCATTATCGGTAATATAAATTTTAATATTACCTTGACCTGTCATTTCTGTTTTAATCTCTATAAATCCCTTTTCCTTAATTGCATTTGCCGCATTTGTAATAAGATTTATAAATACCTGCCGCATTTGTTCACTATCAATAACTACATTTTTAATTCTTTCGTCAAAATTTGTTTTTATACTTACATGCTGGACTTCTGGTAAATTACTGCAGAAGGCAATAGTTTCTTCAATAAGCTTATGAAGGTTTTCCTCCTTTTGTTTGGGTGCAGGAATTTTTGCATAATTTAAAAGTTCTTCAACAATTTTTTTTGATCTTCTGGTTTCATTTTTAATCTGGATTATAAATTCGTGCATAGGATTATGGGGTGAAAGTTTATTTTCAAGATGCGTGACATAGCCAAGAATTACGCCTAAAGGATTATTAATTTCATGTGCTACTTGTGAAGCTAAAACTCCCAACGCCGCCATTTTGGTTTGTTGATTCAATGTTTTCTCAATTTCCTTATTCTTTTCCATTGTTTCAATCATTAAATTAAAATTTTCAGCAAGCTCTCCTAACTCATCATTACTTAAGTTTCTTATCCTTTCCTTAAGTTTACCAGCCTTAATCTTTCTTACTAAATCATTTATTTGGTTAATAGGATTTGTAAAAACTTTAGAAATCCAGAAAACAACAACTATTAAAACTATTGATGTAACAACTGTAATAAAAAAACACTGGCAAAAATGAAAGTTTTTATCTTATTAGCTTCCAGATAGAACTCATTTTCATAAGATCCAACAGCAATAATCCACTTCCAGGGTTCAAAAAATTTATATCTTACAATTTTTGTTCTTGGATGAAGCTCCCCGGGGTTTTTCCAGGGGTATCTAATCCATCCATCTTTATTATTTATCATCTCTTTTATGAAAAATGAGCCATTTTCATCCCTGGCGTTTAATATATTTTGTCCCTCTTGAGCAGGATGAATGATAAGATTTCCCTTTAGATCCACACAAAAAATATAACCAGTTTCCCCTACTTTCTTACTTTATATAATATCCTTTAGTTCATTAAAAGCTCTTTTTTCAAAATCTTTTGTTTCATAAACTTCATCTAAATAACCCCCTGCACCAATAATCCAATGCCATGGAGCAAAATACATGTATGATACTAATTTCTTTCTCGGGAATTTTTCTCCCAGCGTAGGATTAAGCCATGAATATTCTGTAAACATAACCTCTTTTTTTTGTGATGACTTTGCATTTTTTTTTAACGAAATAATTCCCCTGATCATCTCTTTCGTTAATAATATTTTCTCCCTCTCGTGCTATATGGCTAATTAAAGTACCCTGACTGTTTAAAACGTAAATGTAACCAGTTTCGCCAATATGAACTTTTTTTAAAGCTTCTTTTGCCTTTTTTTGTGCCTCAATTGTAGTCAGTTTTCCTGATAGTTGATCCCGATAAAAGGTATCAATAATGCTGTAAGAAAGCTCTGCTAAAGATCTCAGATTTTTTTTCAATAACTCTCTTTTTTCTTCTTTATAAACATAAAACTGCTTATAATGAGCATTTAGTAAATCTATTGTGAAATTTGCAATATTATCAAGATTATTTATACTTATTGCGTTAATGCTTTTGTATGCCTGTTTATAGGCAACATAACCAATGATATTTGAGACAATTATAATTGGCAAAATAGTGAGGGGCATTACAATGAAAAGAATTTTCCAACGTATCCTTAAATTACTAAATAGATTTTTTAAAAAAATATTCAACACCCCCTCCTGGCAAAACGAAAATATATTATATTATTTTAATTTTTTAGGCAAATTTTATCGAGTTATTTAGTTTATATTATGGTAAACTTGTAAGAAAAAAAAATTATGATATAATTCTAAAAGGTTAAACTAAGGGAGCAAAGTATGTTAAAAAAAATATTAATCCCCACAGATCTGTCAGCAACATCTTATAATTTACTTGAATGTATTGGCGCTTTTAAAAACTATGGCACAGAAGAAATTGTGTTAATGCATACTATTGATACAAAATATGCGCTTACAATACCAGAAAGTACTATAACGGAGACACAGAGAT
>CALINM010000071.1 GCA_938045315.1 uncultured bacterium
TCGATACAGTCATTAAATGTTTTTCTCTCATTTTCATCATTAATCAATTTTTCATATTTTTTCTTCAATCTATTTGCTGATAGTTGTATTGGTGTAAGGGGATTTTTAATTTCATGAGCCACTTTTCTTGCCACTTCTCGCCATGCTAACATTTTTTGAAATCTAATATTCTCTGTTATATCATCAAAAACTCCTACAATACCAAGTAATTTTTGTTGGTCATCATACATAGGATATATGTCTACCTTAATGTATTTTTCTTTTCCCACAACATTAAAATTTAATATTTTTTCAAAAGAATGACCTTTTAAAGCATCTGAAAATATTTTTTCTAAGTCATGAGAAGTCACTAAATTTTTCAAAACTTGACCTAAATCAGAAAGATTAATGTTTTTAATATCAAACATCTTTTTAAAAGCTTCATTAATTGTTAAAACTTTAAGTTCAGGAGAGAATGAAATTATTCCTGTGGAAACTTTATTCATCAAAATTTTTAAATAGTTTGATTGTGATTCAATTATTTCACTCTTTTGTTTAAGATCGTTAACCATCTTATTAAAGGCAACAGCTAATTGACCAATTTCATCTTTTGTGGTCACGGGAACTTGTATATCCATATTTCCAGATGCCACATTCATAGATGCTTCAGTCATATAATCAAGGGGTTCTATGATTCTATTAGCCATATGTATCCCGAAGGAAATGGAAATAAAAACAACTATTAAAGTAGTAATGAGCAACATTATTACCAAACCAGATTTTAAGGGTTTTTTAAACATTAAAAGTTTTGAATATTTTTCATAAGTTTCCGTAATAAACTGCATTTTACTTACCATACTATGGGGAATGTAATAACTTACAACCACAACACCAACTGGTTCACCAGTTATAAAAGTTGAATATATGGGAACAGAAGCTCTTATAATATCACCAGTAGCTGATTCTTCTACAATAATAGTTTCTTTGTTACTCAGAGCATCCTGTATTATACTAGAATGTGGATCAGTAGGTTTTGCAAAATTTGGAATTTCTTTAACAAGCTGTTCTTTCAAAGATGAGAAGACTTCTACCGATTCTAAATTATATTCCTTCTTTTTCTTCTCCACATATTTTGAAAGAAACTTCAAATTTTCCTGGTTTAATAACTTATTTTCTCTTATGAAATTACTTAAACTTCTTGCGTAAAACAAAGCATTATGAGAAGAATTTTTATAAAAGGTTTTTGCTACTTTGAGAGATTCGTCCAAGGATTTCTCCAACTGGATATTAAACCATCTTTCTATGCTTGTTGTTATAAATGTTGCAGCGATTGCGAACAACAAAAAGCCAGGTAAAATTGATAAAATAAGATTTGAGAGAACAAGCTTATATTTTATTTTTGTTCCAATGCCTTTATACTCAAAAAGAACTTTCAAAAAATTTCTGATTACGAGATATACAAGTACAAGAAGAAGTATCAAATTAATGTTTATAAGAGCAACAACAACAATTTCTGCTGGGAAAGGTAACACACCTGTTTCTCTGGAAATAAATAGTTGCAGTGAAAAAAGTATAATCAATAAAATAGCAACTATTAATATATATATTCTTTCTCTCTTTCTTTTTCTTTCTTCAAATATTTTTTTGTTTTCTAACATAATAGTTTTATGATACATTTTTTTAAAAATAAAAGACAATATAAACATGAGAATAACAGCATACGGTGCCGTAGAGGGAGTCACAGGTTCCTGTTTTTTAATTGAAATTGAAAGATACAAAATCCTTGTAGATTGTGGTCTTTTCCAGGGGGATTTTGATGGTAATATTCAAGAATTCCCTTTTGATGTGAGAGAAATAAACTATGTGATACTTACACACGCTCACTTAGATCACATAGGCAGAATTCCTTTACTTGTTAAAAGGGGTTTTAACGGTCAGATAATGTGTACAAGAGCAACTTATGAATTAGGTAGATTAATGCTTCTTGATGCTGCTAAGGTAATGTATGAGGATTATTTAATTAAATCAAGAAAAGCAGAAAGAAGGGGGGAAACTGCCAATCCACCGCTTTACTCGGAAGATGATGTAATAGAAAGTTATGACTTTTTTACAACAATAGAATATAACGAAAAAGTTTTATTAAATGATAATATTTCCTTTATTTTAAAAGACGCTGGTCATATTTTAGGTTCTGCTTTTGTAGAATTTTTTATTACTGAGAATAATTTAACAAAAAAAATTATATTTTCTGGCGATTTAGGAAATCAAAATAAGCCAATAGTAAGAAATCCAGCTATACCTGATGATGCTGAGACTGTTTTTATTGAATCAACCTATGGAGATAGGGAACATAAAAAATTTGAAGCATCAAAAAAAGAATTAAAAGAAGCTATAGATTATGCATTTAGCAATAATGGCAATGTTATAATACCTACCTTTGCCCTTGAAAGAGCACAAGAGCTTATATATTTACTTAGAGAAATGTACGAAGAAAAAATGTTACCACCATGCAGAGTATTTCTTGATAGTCCACTTGCAATAAAAGCTACAGAACTTTTTAAAAAACATATTGAATATTTTGACAAAGAAGCCAGAGATATAATTAATAGGGGAAAAGATCCTTTTTCATTTACCTATCTCACATATACAAGAAGTGTAGAAGAATCAAAATCTATAAATTATTTTAAAGGTAATTCTATAATTATTGCTGGTTCAGGCATGTGTAATGGTGGACGTATACTTCATCATTTAAAACATAACTTATGGAATTCAAATAATTGCATTGTTTTTATTGGATTTCAGGCAAATGGTACTTTAGGACGTAAAATTGTTGATGGTGAAAAATTTGTTTACATTTATGGTGAGCAGATAAAAGTTAATGCCCGAATCTTTACTATAAATGGTTTTTCTTCTCATGCTGATAAACTGATATTGAAAAACTGGCTTTCACAAATTAGATCCTTAAGTAATGTTTTCCTAATCCATGGTGAAAAAGACATAATGGAAAAATTTGCTCAATATTTAAAAGCAAATTTTATTGATATAAACATTAAAATACCTAAATTTGGTGAGGTAATTAATATTTGATTGATTTAAGGAATTTTTTAGATTATAAACTCTTTATATTAATTCTTCTCACCATATTTTATTCTTTTCTTTTTACTAAAAAAAATAAGCTACAAGATATCTGGACATGGAAAACGACAACCTCTTTTAATTTAGTATTGCTAGGATTTATTTTATACGTCATTACAAATTTTGAAATTAGCAGTCAGTATAAATTCATACTCAGCAAAATATTAAACTTCATAATTATAGTATGCTTTACAAACTTATTTTTAACAATTGTTCACATTTGCATAAATGTTTATTCAAAGAGAAAACCCCAACCATTAATACTTAACTTAATTGACCTTTTTATATATATATTTGGAGCAATTTTTGTAATCAGAACTATTTTTAAAATTGAAGTATCATCTATATTAACAACATCTGCGATAATCACTGGCGCCATAGTTTTTGCCCTACAACACTCATTGACAAATATCTTCAGTGGTATTACCTTGCAGTTAAACGAAAACTTTAAACCAGGAACCTGGATAAGGGTAAAAGAAAAAGATATTCTTAGAGAAATTATCAATAGAGGATTTTACTTTACCACTTTAAAAACTTTAGATAATGTTATATTTCTTATACCAAACTATTACTTTTATAGCAACATATTTAGTAGAAAGGGAAATACAAAATATTGAGTTAGTAAAAAATAAGTCTAAAGATGTGATTATTGCTGAAAAGAAAAAAGATTTATTAAACAAATTAAAAAATTTTTTTGGGATATAAACTATGTTAACAAGAAAGATTACGAAAAAAATTTATGTAGGAAATGTGGCAATTGGGGGTGGAGAACCAGTTGTTATACAATCAATGACAAACACTATAACACAAGATATTAACTCAACAGTCAGGCAAATTAGATCATTAGCAAGAATTGGATGTGAAATTATAAGGGTTGCAGTTCCAGACGAAGATTCAGTAGTAACACTAAAAGAAATAATAAAAAAAAGTCCTATTCCTGTAATAGCAGATATTCATTTTGATTACAAATTAGCTATTGGAGCAATAAAACAGGGTGTCCATGGAATAAGAATAAATCCCGGGAATATTAAAAGTAAGGATAAAATAAGAGAAATAATAAATATAGCAAGAGAATTTAATACATCTATAAGAATTGGTGTTAATTCTGGTTCATTAGATATTGATTTAAAAAATAAATATAAGCAAAATATACATTTAGGGCTTGTGGAAAGTGCTATTAATTACATAAAATTCTTTGAAGACAATAATTTTACAAACCTAAAGGTTTCTTTAAAATCATCAGATGTTATTACAACTATTCTCGCCTATGAAAAATTTTCTGAAATAAGTGATTACCCTCTTCACTTAGGTATAACAGAAGCTGGAACTGAGCTACCAGGTACTATTAGATCATCAATAGGTATAGGTTATCTCCTTTTAAAAGGGATTGGTGATACGATAAGGGTTTCTTTGACAGCTCCACCTGCAAAAGAAGTAATTGTTGCAAAGGAGATACTAAAAAATGTGGGAATGAGAAATCTGGGCCCCATATTAATTTCATGTCCCACTTGTGCAAGAAGGGATATTGATGTAATTTTGCTTGCCCATAAAGTAGAAAAATTATTATCATTTGTAAAATCACCTATCAAGGTAGCTGTTATGGGGTGTGCTGTAAATGGGCCGGGTGAGGCGATGGATGCTGATATTGGAATTGCTGGTTCAAAAGAAGGTGGAATAATCTTTAAGAAGGGCAGGGTGTTTAAAAAAATTAAACAACAGGAAGATTTGATTAAGGAGTTCCTGAAGGAAATTAAAAATTTAGATAAAGAATGGCGCATAAAAAAGGAGAAAACAGTATGAGAATGAGTCAGTATTTCTTGCCAACCTTAAAAGAAGATCCAGCGGATGCAGAAGTTATAAGTCATAAATTAATGATTCGAGCAGGGATGATAAGAAAACTAGCAAGTGGTATATATACTTATCTACCCTATGGTTTAAAAGCTATTCAAAGAGTTGAAAAAATTATTAGAGAAGAAATGGAAAAAGCAGGTGCAATCGAAGTACTGATGCCTTCCGTGCAACCAAAAGAGTTATGGGAAGAAAGTGGAAGATGGAACTACTATGGTAAAGAGTTACTTAGATTTGTAGATAGAGCTGGAAGAGATTTTTGTTATGGGCCAACCCATGAAGAAGTAATAACAGACCTTGTGAGAAACAACATAAGATCTTATAGAGATTTACCAAAAAATCTTTTTCAAATTCAAACAAAATTTAGAGACGAGATCAGACCTCGATTTGGTGTTATGAGGGCAAGGGAATTCATAATGAAAGATGGTTACAGTTTTGATGTGGACGAAGAAAGTGCTGAGAGAACATATATGAAGATGTTTAATGCATATTGCAATATTTTTAAACGTTGCGATCTCGATTTTAGAGCAGTTGAAGCTGACACTGGAAATATTGGTGGGAGTTTCTCTCATGAATTTATGGTTATTGCAGATAGTGGAGAAGATACAATTTTTTTATGTAATCATTGTAATTATGCTGCCAACAGAGAAAAAACAGAAGTTGGTGAAAAAATCTGGCATATCAACAAAGATGAAGAACTACAAGATATAGAAAAAGTATATACGCCTAATAAAAAAACAATTGAGGAAGTCTCGAATTTTCTAAATGTACCAACCAATAAATTAGTTAAAACTGTTATTTACCTTGTTGATTCAGTTTTACATATGGTTCTAGTAAGAGGGGATAGAGAAGCAAACGAAATTAAAGTAAAAAACTATTTAAAGGCAAATGAAATTAGATTAGCTACAAATGATGAAATAGAAAAAATTCTTGGTATTCCGGTAGGTTTTATGGGCCCCTATAAAACTAGTGGCATAAGAATTATTGCTGATATTTCATTGAAAGGTTTAAAGAATTTTGTAACTGGTGCAAATGAAGTTGATTATCATCTTATAAATGCAAATTTCAACAGGGACATCTTAGTTAATGAATTCGCAGATATTTCAGAGGCTAGAGATGGGGATCCATGTCCAAGATGTGAAAATGGTAAACTTTATAGTAAAAAGGGGATAGAGGTGGGACATATTTTTAAGTTAGGGACAAAATATAGCCTTTCCATGAGAGCCTTTTTCCTCGATGAAAAAGGTAAAGAAAAACCTATGATAATGGGATGCTATGGCATAGGAGTGGGAAGAACTATTGCAGCAGCCATAGAACAAAATCACGATAGGGATGGGATAATTTTTCCTGCTCCTTTAGCTCCATATCCAATAATTATAGTTCCCCTTGATATAAAGAATCAAGAAATTATTGATATTTCTAATAAATTATACAATAAATTTTTAGACATGGGTATAGATACTCTTATTGATGATAGGGATGAGAGACCTGGTGTCAAGTTTAAAGATGCTGACTTAATAGGAATACCCTACAGAATAAATATAGGAAATAGTTATAAAAAAGATAAAAAAATTGAGATAATTGTTAGAAGGACAAAAGAAAAAATCTATTTGGAATATGAAGAAGTTATAAACTTTATTAAAAATACTTTTTAATTTTTGTTGTTAATTTTTTGAAAATATTAAAGGAATTGCTTATGAATGATTATAATAAAAGAGTAATAGTTGCATTAGATACTGTGGATCCAGTAAAAATAGATTTTATACTCAAAGAATTAAGAGGCATAGTAGAAATAGTTAAAATAGGATTTCAATCTTTTATTTATTTTGGTCCAGAACTAATTAAAAAAACAATTGATTCTGGATTTAAAGTTTTTTTAGATTTAAAACTTCATGATATACCAAACACAATTGAGAAAGCAGTTGAATCTTGTATTAAACATAATGTGTATATGATTACACTTCATATTTCTGGTGGCAAAGAAATGTTACAAAAAGCTTGTTCAATAAAACACAAATATGAAAGTGATATAAGACTTTTAGGTGTAACTATACTAACATCCTTTGATGAATATAATTTCAAAGATCTAAATTATAAGCTTTCTTTAGAAGAAATGGTTATATACTACGCTAGATTAGGAAAAGATTCTGGATTAGATGGGATTATTTGCTCGCCCAAGGAAATTAAAGTTTTAAGACATGATATGGGTAGTGAATTACTTATCATAACTCCAGGTATTAGGTTAGTTAATGGCAAAGATGACCAGAAAAGAACAATGACACCTAAAGAAGCCTTTGAAGCTGGGGCAGATTATATTGTTGTTGGTAGACCAATATTGGAATCTAATAATCCTAAAATTTTTTTTGCACAAATTTAATATGTTAATATACGGCTTACATCCAGTTTTAAATTTTATTAAATACAAAAAAAATATTGTAAAAAAAGTTTATTGCAATCGAGAGGTTTACAAAAAGCATATTAAAAATATTTATGTAAATGCTATAGTAATTGATAATAAAGAAATAAAAAAAATCATAAATTTAAATGAACATCAGGGGATAATTGCAGAAATATCACACTTTCCTTATGTTGATTTTCATGAATCATTAAAAAAATCAAATGTAATATGTATTTTAGACCATATTGAAGATCCAAGAAACTTAGGAGCAATAATTAGAAATGCTCTTGCTTTTAAAATTGATCTTGTTGTTATCCCTGAAAAAAGGGCCTGTGAAATTAATGCAACAGTAATAAAGGCATCCGCTGGTTCGGTTGCTTTAGTTCCCATATCGATGGTTAATAATATAAATAATACTATTA
>CALINM010000072.1 GCA_938045315.1 uncultured bacterium
CAAATTGATTAAGTTTATGGGCATCATTTATAATTGCAATTTTGTATCTTCCTTCGAAGGGATTTGTTTGAGAAAAATAAATTATCTCTCTAACCATTTCTATAGTTATCTGTTTTTTCTCTGTGTCCAAAGTTAAAATATCCGGATGTATATTCTTTTCAATTTTCTTACAACTTGAACAAATATTACATGGAATTTGAACTCCTGATTCACAGTTTAGTAACTTTGCAAAATAAAGAGCCGATAATTTTTTACCAATTCCTTCAATCCCAGAAAATATAAAACTATGGGGTATCTTTTTGTTAATAGCAATTTTAACTAAGGTTTCTAATGTTTTGTCATGTCCTATAGGATTAATCATAGAATTTTTAATAGATCATCTATAATTTTTTTGTGTATTGTTTCTACAGGTTCAAAGGCATTTAAAATTAAAAATCTTTTTTTATTTTGATCTGCAATTTTTAAAAAGCCTTCGCGAACCCTTTTATGAAAATCTAAATCATTATTTTCTATTCTATCCTTTGTCTTATTGTTAAATCTTATACCATAGTTTTTAGGATCATAATCTAAAAGGTAAGTTCTTCTAATTTTAATGTCTTTGATTACGAAATTATTCAAAGTCTTGATCAATCTTTCTGGTATTCCTCTTCCGTAACTTTGATAAGCAATAGTAGAATCAACAAATCTGTCACAAATTACAATTTTTTTCTCTCTTAAAGCCGGTCTTATAACTTTCTTCACTAACTCTGAACGGCTTGCTAAGAATAAAAAAAGTTCGGTTTCATTTTCAATATCCAATGTGTGATCTAATAGTATCTCTCTTATTTTCTCTGATACTATTGTACCCCCTGGCTCACGCAAAATAACAAAATTATATCCCCTTTTTTTTAAAAATTTTTCTAAAAGTTTAATCTGGGTAGTTTTTCCAGCACCTTCTATTCCTTCAAAAGTAATCATCATTCAAATAAGTTTATCAATATTCTTACTAAATGGTAAAGAGAATTATTTAAAACCTATTTGATGTGTATTTCCGTATTTCATCGACTATGAGATATAAAAAAAGCAAAGGCAATTAAGTAGAACCATATATTAAGTGGGTGGTGTGTCTGAAAAATTTATTCCCCCCGTTTGTGTAAAAAGTGAAGACTAATAAGAGTAATTCTCAAATTGTAGTTAAGATTGTGATTATTTAGTATTAAAAATTTTCAATGCGCTGCGTAGGGGGGGATGCAAAAAAGTTTATTTTTAAGTTTTATGTAAATTTTGGTATTATATAAAAGATGAGGCTTGTTTTAGTTACATTATGTATTTTGATACTATTTCCCCTTTGGGCATCTTCATTTGATGAAAAGATGGCTCGTAAAGTATTTGAGAGTAGGTGTTCAATCTGTCATCCCCTTGAGTGGTCTTTGGAAAGGAAAAAGACAAAGAAGGGATGGAAAGAAACAGTTGATAGGATGAGAAAAAAAACTGCAGGAAATATTATAAATGAAGAAGACGCTGCGATCATTGTTGATTATCTCTACAAAATTCGGGGGAAATAATTGGCTTTTAAAGATCTTAGAGACTTTATCTCCTTTCTGGAAAAAAAAGAAGAGATTTTAAGGATTAAAGAGAAGGTATCTTACAACCTGGAGATTGCCGAAATTACAGATAGAGTTTCAAAAAAAGGTGGACCAGCCCTTTTTTTTGAAAATGTTGAAAACTCAGACTTCCCGGTAGTTACAAATCTTTTTGGCTCCTTTAAAAGAATGGCATGGGCATTAGGGGTAGAGGATATAGAAGAAATTCCTCGAAGAATTACTAAATTACTTCATCAGAAGCCACCAGAAGGCTTGATAGATAAAATAAAGATGTTGCCCCAGCTTTTTGAGTTTGCCAGGTATTTTCCAAAAATAGTTAAAACTGCTCCCTGTCAGGAAGTAGTTGAAGAAAATCCTGATGTTACTAAACTTCCAGCCCTTTTTTGCTGGCCGAAGGATGGTGGACGTTTTATAACTCTACCTCTTGTCTTCACTAAAGATCCTGAGACAGGTATTAGAAACTGTGGTATGTACAGGATGCATATTTACGATGCAAAAACAACGGGTATGCACTGGCATCTTCACAAAGATGGCTCCCATCATTATATAAAAGCTGAAAAACTGGGCAAAAAACTTGAAGTTGCAGTAGCAATAGGAGGAGATCCCGCAGTGATTTATGCTGCTACAGCACCACTACCACCAAATATTGATGAGATGATTTTTGCTGGTTTTTTGAGAAAAGAGCCTGTTGAGCTTGTTAAATGTAAAACTGTTGATCTGGAGGTGCCAGCTAATGCAGAATTTATCCTTGAAGGGTATGTGGATCCCTACGAAAGGCGTATAGAAGGTCCCTTTGGAGATCACACGGGCTTTTATTCTCCTAAAGAAGAGTATCCCGTTTTTCATATAACTTGCATTACAAGAAGAAAAGATCCCATCTACCCAGCTACACTGGTTGGTAAACCACCAATGGAAGACTGTTATATGGCAAAGGCAACAGAGAGGATATTTCTTCCCCTATTAAAGCTTGATTTCCCTGAAATTGTGGATATGAACCTGCCAATGGAGGGTGTTTTTCATAACTGTGCGATCATTTCTATTAAAAAAACTTACCCGGGACAGGCAAAGAAGGTGATAAATGGACTCTGGGGAAAGGGACAAATGATGTTTGCTAAGCTAATTATTGTTGTTGATGAAGATGTGGATGTTCAGGATTTAAGATATACAGCCTGGAGGGTGCTAAATAATGTGGATTGGAAAAGGGATGTTTTAATTACTGAAGGACCTGTTGATGCCTTAGATCATTCAGCAAGCTTTCCAAGATATGGTTCGAAGATGGGGATTGATGCTACAAGGAAGTCAAGGGAGGAAGGTATGATGAGAGACTGGCCTGAAGAGATAAAGATGAGTGATGAGATAAAAAGACTTGTTGATGAGAAGTTTAAAAATTTAGAGCTTTTTAAAGCATGATATATTTTGAACCATAAAGAGATAAAAAATGATGTGTCCCACTTCGGCATTTCAGAGGCCAATATACAAATTAAAAGTTTTCCTTGAGATGATTAAATTCCCTCACACAATATTTGCTCTTCCCTTTGCTTTAACAAGTGCAGTAATAGCAAGTAATGGTATTCCAGAACTTAAAAAACTTCTTTGGATTATTGTTGCTATGGTTGGTGCAAGAACCGGTGCCATGTCTTTCAATAGACTTGTAGACATGCATATTGATGCTAAAAACCCAAGGACTAAAGATAGACCATTACCGAGGGGATTGATTTCAAAGGAAGCAGTAATTTTTTATACTTTAATTTCCTTTTTAATACTTATTTTCTCAGCGTATATGCTTAATAAGCTATGTTTTTATCTATCACCTATAGCGATTATCATTCTTGCAGGTTATTCACTTACTAAGCGTTTCACTCACTATTCTCACATTGTTTTAGGTTTGGCTTTATCAGGGGCACCTCTTGGGGCGTGGATTGCTATAAAGGGAGAGGTTGGAACCATGCCCTTAGTTCTCAGTTTAGCGGTACTATTCTGGGTGGCAGGTTTTGATATATTATATGCTTTACAAGATTATGAGTTCGATAAAAAAGAAGGTCTTCATTCAATACCTGTTAAGTTTGGCCTAAAAAAATCAATTATTATTTCCAGAGTTTTCCATTTTTTGATGATTTTATTACTTGTTTATATTTATTTTCTCGGCAGTTTTGGCATTATTTATATTATTGGACTTGCTGTAATATCAGTTCTTCTTGTTTATGAACATTCTCT
>CALINM010000073.1 GCA_938045315.1 uncultured bacterium
ACCAAGAGTATCTTCCCATTTAACAATGGCAGAGGTTGTATAGCTTTTAATAACACATGGCGCTAAAAGCCTTGAGCCAGCCCAGAGTAAATCATTTTCAATCAGGTTTAGATATTCTAAGGGATGCTTATCATTTTTATATCTTTGTAATGCATTGGCAAGCATTCCTATAACAGCAGATGGTGGCAATACAGGATATGTAAGTGCAGACTGCCAGGTAAAGGGAATCCTGATTGAGTAAAGTGAGTTTAGCTTTATATCAAAGACCAATGCCTTCATTGTTATGTCACTTTGTTTAAAAGCTCATCAAATATCTCATTGATTGTGTTTTTCTTTGTAATCCCTGCTGGTGCATTGTTTCCCCAGTAAAGAATTGTTGTATTTGGAGGCATAAGTCCTGTCGTCTTTGAAATATAATCTGAATACATCGGTGATACAGGAAAAGGTAATGGACCAGCTTCAGAGTAGGCGACGAGTATTTCAAGCGGATTTTGATGGGGTATTGCATGGGAAAGGCTTGCCCCAATCTGACCCGAGAGCATTAAACGATATGCCTCAATAGCAACCTTGATCCTATCCTTTCGCCCACTGTTATCATCAACTGCATAAGAATTTGTGCTTCCAAGATTTGATTCAACGAGCCCAATCCTATCAACATCAAGGGCTGAAACAAAGCCATAAATTCCGGAGGCATAGGATTTGTTGAATGGCATCTGAGAAATAAGTTTTTTATCATCAAAATCAATCCCACTTTTGACTCTTGAATGAATAACCTGTTTTGAAGGAAACTCGCTACCCAGAACAGGCATTAGCCATGAAAACATCACCCTTGAACTTCTTCTTTCCGAAACGCCTTCTTGTTCTTCCTCGCTTTCTTCTGTTCTTCCACCCCGCCTTCCACCACCTGCAATCGCTGCAAGATATCCATGAATATCACAAATAGCACATTTTTGAATAACTGACACCTGTCCTTCGGCAATAGCATTTTTATGAGAAAGGATATTGTTTTCCAGTTTGGCGGGCCTGACCGGCTCACCAACTTTACATGAATCACAAAAGGGTAAACCCTGTTTTAAACCCAACTGCCGCATGCTCTCATAATGCCAGTGTTTGAGCATCCTGCCAGAGACTGCTGGTGCCTCCTGTCTCACTCCATTTTCATCAAGAAAATCCATAATTCTGATATCAGTGACATTGCCAGCAACTGCCTCATTATTGAGGTCATGGACATTTAATTGAGTTTTTACTGCAAATGTTAAAAACTTAAGCATTTTGCACCTCCTAAATTTGTCTTTCTTTTATGTCCTTACTCCGTTCAGACATACACAACCTCAGATAAAATATATGGCTTAAGCTCCTCTTTGAGAGCGCTTTTAAGAACAAGGTCAACCTTGCAATCAAAAAGGTCTTCAAGATAAAACTTAAGTTTCATATAATTGTCAAAGGTCTTAAAACCTTCTTCAAACTCAACAAGTATATCAATATCACTTCTTTTTCTTGCCTTCCCCTTTATATGAGAACCGAAAATACCAATCTCCTTAACTTTAAATTTACTCTTTATCTCTGGAAGATGTTCTTTAAAAGTTGTTGTTATTTTATTTTGCATTTTGTATCTCATCTGTTGATTTATCATTTTCTTCAGCCCTTGAAGGGAAAGAGAAGGCAAGCATTACAAGGGCTAATTTGGTAGCTTCAAAATCCTCATTAGCAAGCTTAAAGATCTCTTTTATTTCATCTTCTTTAGGAAGATGGATCCAGTTATCAATTTTTTTGCCTTGTTTTTTATCTTGCTCTTGTTGAACTCGTCTCAATTCACCTTCCCTTAGTATCTTTGCTATTGTTTCCTCAAAATCTCTTGATTCTTTCCTTGCATTTCTTATGTCATCGGCGTAACCATATTTCCTTTCTCTAATAAAATACCTCAATGTGCGTGCAAGACTTCCTAATGCAGGATTTTCAATAATCTCAGGGCTTATCATAGCCACCTCCTTTAAAAGGTATTTTGCTGTTTCTGGGTATAAAAGATTTGTGAAATTATTGCTTGATGTTTCTTGCACATAAAGACGGGGAAATCTTAGAAGAGAAGCCTTGTTCCTATTATAAATGGTATTGTTTAATTCTTGCAATGAACCATATGCCTCTCTTCTTAGCATGACATCTATTGTAGCTATGTTATAAGGAGATTTCCTTATGAAATCTAAATAATTCTCTATCGGTATTAAAAAAAGTCCGTCAACATGATAACCCTGTTGGCGACTTAACACTGCAATGAATAAGTCAAAGCCATCTAAAATATCAGCAGACGATGGAATTTTAGACAAGAATACCAGGGGAATAAGCACTTGGGAAATTTTCTGATTAATCCAGTCTTTTCTTATCTGATGTTGCAAGGAAAAAATTTCTTGTAATTTACTGCCAGTGACTTTGCCTTTAGGAATTGGAATGGCTATAACTTCTCTATCAGCAATATTAAAAATAAAAGAGGCATACCATGTTCCCAGTAATGAAAGTAATGCACAAACTTTGCAGATTTTTTTGGGATTTGTTGGTCTTCTCGGAATATCCTGCTGAATGGATATATCAATACCATCACGCTTATGATGATAGGAAGTTGCTACCGTAAATCCGATGATATTTCCAATAGATTCATCTTTATGCTTGCAAACATTCTCTGTTTGTATATTGCTGGCATTAAATATAATTAATTTATAATTGTTAACTGTGAATGTCTCTCCCTCAGAAACTGTTATACTTTCAGCACTTCTTCCTGCAATCCCAGGTGTGTTAAAGGGTATGTATGAAGAGGAAAGCAGCCTTCTGCAAAGCATATCAAAGGTTTTATCAAGCCTGTCCTCTTTACTTACATCACAATCAATAATAATCTCGTAGAAGCCTCCCTCATCCTGTATGGCAACCTTATCTATTCCAAAAGCCTCAATCCCTACCCTCGCCAATCCATAGGCAATTTTGACTTCTAAATCTGGAAAACCTGTTGCTGGAGTATATAAAATTATCATTGGTTATACTCATTAAATAGTCCATATCCAAGAGA
>CALINM010000074.1 GCA_938045315.1 uncultured bacterium
ACCAACTATCGGTAATTTACCAATCATAAATAATATTGATAAAGCAAGAGGCCCCTATGGCACAATACTTACAATAACAGGTTCAAACTTTGGAAATACTCAAGGGTTAACATCTATTGTAACTCTTGGTGATAGTGAAGATGGTATATCAATTCAGTCATGGAATGATAGTCAAGTGGTTGTTAAAATTGATGATCCCGCTATTGATGGCTCTGTAGTTGTTGTGAATGATTTTGTCCCAAGTAACAATGACAAAAAATTTAAGATTACCTCTCCTAATTATCAAATAAGTGTAGATAATACTTTCAAAACTTATATCAAAGGAAGTAAAGCGAGATTTTTTATAGAAACTACTTTCGAAAATGGTTATTCTACGATGGGGGGCATAAATTTTTCGCTAGATCCAGAGTATACTACTAATTTAATAACAAATAGTAACGCCTTTTTCAAAAATGTGCCCGTAAAAATTGAAGGGGGTACAATTTTGGAAATAGATACTTCTGGGCTTCCAGCTGGTATGTATTCTATAGGGGTTATTGCAGATGATGGTGTGCTTGCGACCAGAAAATCTGGTGTTTTCGTATTAGAAATTGTTGGAGTGCAAGAGATAAAAATTTATCACGATAATAATGAGGTAACGGGGAATAGTATAAACATAAATAATCAGAATAATTTTTCATTGTTTTATGAAGTTTTTGATCTCTCTGGTAAAAAGATAACTCCACCATCAATTTTTGAAGAAACAGGAATTAGGGTGATATCAGACAATGAGAATATAATTACTGTTTATAAACAATTCTGGGGAGAGGAGTTTTTTGCTAATGACAATGGCACAGCTAATCTAATTTTTAGCACAAACGAGTTTGATGGTTATAGTAGAGGAATTGCAGTTAATGTAAATTTGCCTGATACTCCAAAGATTACATCTTTATACATAAATCCCTCGCAAATAATAAATGATCCTGGTTCAAATGGTCAAAGTTTTACTTATAATGCTCAATATAATACCGCGTCTTGTGACTATATAGGATGGGGAATGTATGGACTTTATGATATAGACTTCAGCAATACAGAAGTTTTTTGGGGTACAGGTACCGCAACTGCCTCAGGTAATTGGACTATAAGAGGTAGAAGTGATAGCAATTATAATGACTATGTAATGCCTATTGATATTGGAACTACAATAATAACTGGCTCATGTAGTGGAAATAATGTATCTATACAAAGGTCAACAAAGTTAAATATTATAAATACCCCCGGTACAGCCATGATATCTGGTAAAGTAATACCTGCTGGTGGGTTTGGAGAGGTGTTTTATATAGAGTTTTATGATGCAGAGGGCAACTTTTTATTCCCAAGGCTTGCTCAAGGGTATCATTTTCAACCTTTCATCGTTGGTTTTATACCACCTGGTTATTATAAATTAAAATTTGTGTTTAATGGCAATGCAAAAGATTATTGGTATCCAAATGCTTTTACATTTAATGATGCTCAAACTATTAATCTTGTGGGGAATCAAAACTTTAGTTTGCCCTTTGTTGTTGCCACAGAAAATTTACCAAAAACACCATGGATAAACCCAGTTAAAAAAGAGTTTGGATCTAAACCGTTAAATGTTCCAGGTTCTCAAACTTTTACGTTTAAAAATATTGGTTTTGCTTCGTTACAAATTGGTGATATAAGAATAGTTGGAGATGAAGCATTCACATTAAATCATGATTGTCCTAATATATTATTACCTTTAAATAATTGTTCTATAACAATTACTTTTACACCACAGTCCATTGGTAAAAAAGTGGGTTATCTAAGGATAGAGGGGGAAAATCCAGAGCTGGGTGAGTATCTTGAAGTGCCGCTATCAGGGATAGGTCAGGCTCCTGTAAGTTCAGGAAGTGTATTGATTAATAACAATGATCAATATACAAATAGTAGAACTGTAACTTTGAGTATAACCTGCGATGATCCAGAGGGGTGCTCACAAATGTGTATAAGTAATGATACTCCAACATGTAGCACTTTTATTACTTTTGCTACCTCTAAGAGCTGGAGTCTTTCTTCAGGCGATGGACTAAAAACAGTGTATGTAAAACTAAAGAATAAAAACAATCAAGTTGGAGACCCTTTTAGTGATTCAATAATTTTAGATGTTACTCCACCTTTAGCAGGAACTTTTACTGCTTCACCTGATGATGGACAGGTAACATTAAACTGGTCTGGATATAGTGATGCTACAAGTGGAATTTCACAATACGTAGTTTATGGCGGTACTTCATTACCATCATCTTGCTCAGGGACTGCATTATATTCTGGTTTGAATGGTAGTTTTATTCATACAGCTCTAACTAATGGTACTACTTATTATTATAGGCTTTGTATTTATGATAATGCTGGTAATCTAACCACAGCAACCACTAGTGCTAAGCCATTGCCTGAGACCGATCCACCAGCATTACAAAATTTCTTAATTAACAATGGAGATTTGTATACAAAACTTAATAATGTTACACTTTCAATTTATGCTACTGATGAATCTGGAATAGATAAAATATGTGTAAGTAATACCAATAGCTGTACAAACTGGATAAATTATGTTACATCAATGAATTGGACACTGCCAACGGGAGCAGGAGAAAAAACTGTATATTTATGGTTAAGAGATACTTGGGGAAATACAAATGCGACACCCTTTACTGCAACCATAGTATTAGATAATGTCCCTCCTGTTGATTCAACGTATTCGCTTTTAGTTTCACCGGGCAATGAACAAAATTCTATAATTCTAAGATGGTATTATTCAAACGATGCACATAGTTTTGTAAAAGAATACAGAATTATGAGATCCCTTACAAGTACTGGAACTTCATGTAATGGTACTCCAATTGCCATAATTAATGTGAGCCCGGCGGTTATGGAATATTTAGAATACTTAGATACTAATCTTCTTGCTGGTAAGACCTATTATTATAGGGTATGTGCTGTTGATGCGGCAGGAAATATTTCTTCTGGCAAAACAGGGAGAGGTAAGTGTAATGATACTTTAGGGCCTGTGGATCCCTTTGTTATTATAAATAATGGTGATGAGTATTCAAAAACATCAACAGTTACACTTAGCTTTGGTGCGAATGATGTTGGCGGTGTTGCTAAAGTTTGTATTGGTAATAGTCCAACATCTTTTTCTTGTAGTAATTATAATGCCCTATTACCTTCTAAGACCTGGAGATTACCAACACCAAGTGGGGAAAAGACCGTATATGTAAAATTTTTAGATGGTGCTGGCAATCAGTCAGAAATCGTTTCAGATTCAATCTGGCTTGATATGATAAAACCTATAGATGGAAAGCTAACTGGTATGTCTGGTAATGGTTTTGTTCTCTTAAGCTGGCAGGATGCAGTAGAAGCTGGTGGCAGTGGATTTGACAAATATATCGTCAAGTTAGGAACTACAAGTTATCCATCCTGCACAACGGGAGAAACACTTTATGAGGGATTAAATAAATCATTTATACATGAGGGGTTGATTAATGGAACAACCTACTATTATAGGGTATGCGCTGTTGACAAAGCTGGAAATATCTCATCTGGAAGAACATATTTAGGTAAACCTTCTAATGTAACAACAATAACCGGATCATTCCCCATTGCTACGTCAACCAAAAGAGAGCAAGCTATGAGAGTAAGCTTTGATGGTACTAATTATGCGGTTGCAATAAAAGGAGTTGGTAGCTCATCAAATTCAATTGGTGTCCAATTTCTTACCAAAGATGGTGTAAAAATAGGTTCTCCTCTATTAATCAATGGTTTAAGTGGGGTTGAACCTCAGATAGCTTATGGGAATGGGAAGTACCTTGTTACATGGAGCGATGATATTTATAGAACAGTAAGAGGACAGTTAATAAATGCATCTACCAGAACTATTGATGGTTCACCTTTTGATATATCTCAGACTGCTCTATCAGCTGGATGTATAGATACATATGCAAATCCTGTATTTGATGGCAATAACTTCTTTGTAATATGGAATTATGATGCAGCGTGCACAGATAACGGTAGTGGGCATGATGTGTTTGGAAGATTTGTTGATACTTATGGAAATAGGGTTGGAGATATTATTAATCTGATAGATGAGACGGCAACTGGTAGGCAGGAATACCATGCTATGACATTTGATGGCGATCTTATTTATGTTTTCTGGCAGGATGCAAGAAGGGGTGTTGCAATTTCAAACCCCTGCGGTGGTCCGGATATAACAAGTGTTCTGACAGATATATATGGTCAGATAATTTCGAAATCATCATCGGGTACACCTGGTGCGAAGTCAGGGAACAACTTTCCCGTTTATGAAAGCATGAATATTGTTGATTTTGAAATGTTTGACGCAACCCACAATGGAGTATCAGTAAATGTGGTATTCCAGGAGATGACACTTAAGTGTTTATCTGGAAACATTGATATAGAAAAATCGAATATAATTATGGCAGAGGTTTATAGTGATGGTACAGTAAGTGGTAATTATAATGTGACTAATGGTGCAACTTTCAAGTATTTCGCCCCTCAGGTTAAAGCGTCTGATGATGGGACAGTGCTAATTACGTGGAATGATTTAACAAATATGTCCAACATGGAGATTTGGGCACAAAGATACTCTGGAGATGGGATACCAATAGGCGATCCATTTTTGTTAGTTTCAAAAAATGGGAATCAGTTTGGTGGTGTTGAAAACTATGATAACGATAAGTTCTTTATTCTCTGGAATGATAAAATAACTGTGGATATGGTTACTCAGGATTTCTTATTTGGGGATGTATATGGTGTTTTAATATCTTTCCCATGATTACTATGATTAGTAAAACAAGCGGGCTTTAAAAGCCCGCTTGTTATAAAGGTCCTTAATATAGACAAATTGACCAGTAGATTTTAGCATAGGCTTCTTAAAAGAGTTAAAGCTTAATTTAAACAAGTGTTCCATGAATAGGGTAGACATTTTAAAATATGGTGATGTATCAATGAATTAGAAGCTTTAAGTTTCTATAAGGTGTTATTTCATACATAGCGATACCGAAGTTAGGTTTAGAAAAGTTCCCTGTGTCCTGTTCTTTTTGTGTTTTATAGAAGTCTTACGCCTTTTTGATTTATCTTCTAAATCAACGCTATAATACTCATATCTTTTTACACTCACTCATATCTACTCTAAAAAATTCCTTCTTCTTCGTCACATTTACTACACATTTTCATTTTAACATGTCCATACCTATTTGGGGTTTTTAATTAAACTTAACTTGATAATCAAGCCTGCTTATTGTAATCTGTAGACATTAATTAGTTATGAAAGTTATCTCTGGTAGACTAAAAGGAAAGATTCTAAAAAGTCCTGATGATATAAGACCTGTAACTTCAATGATTAGGGAAGCAATTTTTAATACGTTAAATTGGGTTGACTGGGAGAGCTCTAAAGTCCTTGACCTTTTTTGTGGTGCTGGAAGTTTTGGAATAGAGGCAATAAGCAGAAGAGCTAAATATGTAGTTTTCATTGATAAAAGTAGTAAAAGTATAAATTTTGTAAAAAAAAATTTAGAAGGTGTTGATTGGAATGGAAAATTAATAATTTCTGATTTTAAGTTAGCATTAAAAAACCTTTTTAAAAAAAACGAAAAATTTAATATAATCTTTGCTGATCCTCCTTTTGATTTGTTTTTGGGGGATGAAATTTTAAAAACTATTGAAAAATTTAATATGCTTGATGATTCAGGCATTTTGATTTTAAGACTGAGGGACAAGGAAAAATTAAATTATCATTATAGCTGGATTGCAGATGTGAGAAAGTATGGTGACTCTGTTGTTTACTATTTGAGAAGAGGCAAAAAGTGAAAAAATATTTGATATATTTTTTTCTCTTACTTTCAATTAGTAACTCTTTTGCAGAGAGTAAAATTTTCAGAGATGAAAAAGTTAATATTTTTTATGATAGACTTATGAACCTGTTTTCCTATGACAAATATAGAGATTTTTATGATGAGCATATTGATCATCATGAAGTATCTTATGAGGAATTTAAAAATATCATAAAAAGTTCTGGATTGAAAATATCTGGTAGTTCTGAGAGTAAATTAGTTGGCTGGGATAGAAAGGGTAAGAGTTTAAAAATTATTTTAGAACTTGTTTATAAGGGAAACAATAATAAGAAGGAGAGGATATTCTTAAACTGTATTGAAAAGACTGATAAAATAATTGTGCCCCTAAGAGAATTTAAAAAAATCTATACAATAAAAGGGAGAAAAAAATAATGATAGCCGTCTATCCAGGCTCTTTTGATCCTATTACGAATGGACATATAGATATTATTCTAAGGAGCTGCATGATTTTTTCTAAGGTTATAGTGGCAGTAGCAAATAATTCAGAAAAAAAAGGACTCTTTACTCCTGAAGAACGTGTAGAAATGATAAAAGAAACTTTTCACGACAATCCTAAAATTGAAGTAGATCGGTTTAATGGCTTGCTTGTTAAGTATGTAAGGGAAAGGGATATAAGGGTGATAATCAGGGGCTTAAGAGCAGTTTCTGACTTTGAATATGAATTTCAGATGGCTTTAATGAATAAAAAGCTTTGGAAGGAAGTTGAGACTGTTTTTATGATGAGCTCAGAAAATAATATGTATGTCAGTTCAAGAATTGTTAAAGAAATATTTAGTTTAGGGGGATGTGTAAAAGATTTAGTTCCAGAAAATGTCAGAATGAGACTGGAAAAAAAATTTAAAGAAATAAGGGGTTAGTGATGTTAAAAGGGGTTTCAAAAAGGGCACTATCAATTTCTCCTTCACCTACTCTCGCTCTTGATGCAAGAATTAAAAAAATGAGAATTGAAGGCGTTTCTGTTATAAGTTTTGGTGTTGGTGAACCAGATTTTGACACACCAATAAATATTAAAAATGCTGGTAAGAAGGCAATAGATGATGGCTTTACCAAATATACACCATCTCAGGGGACGGAGAGTTTGAGGCAAGCTATTTGTGATTTCTACAATAGAAAATGGTGTACTCAACTAAAACCAACAAATATTGTAGTCTCAAATGGTGCTAAGCATTCCCTATTTAATATTGCTATGGTTTTATTTGGGGAGGGGGATGAAGTTTTAATACCTGCTCCTTACTGGGTATCTTACCCTGAGCAGGTAATTTTGATGGGTGCAAAACCCATATTTATTAAAACAGACTTAACTACAGATTTTAAAATAAATGTGGATATTTTAAAAGATTGCATAACGGATAAAACAAAAGCCCTTATACTTAATTCACCATGCAATCCCACAGGGATAGTTTATAATAAAAAAGAGCTACAAGAAATACTTAACCTTGTTGTACAGAAAGGCTTGTATTTAATTGTAGATGAAATTTATGATGCCCTTGTTTACAATGGGATTGAATATACGAGTGTTTTAAGCTTTGTAAGTGGTAACCCCGACCTAATGAAAAATATAATTGTTGTTAATGGTGTATCAAAGACATATGCGATGACTGGTTGGCGAATAGGTTACACCATTTCAAATGAAATTTTAGCTAAAATTATTGGTGATATGCAGAGCCAGAGTACTTCAAATCCATGTTCAATTTCACAGAAAGCAGCGGAAGAAGCTTTGAGTGGTTCTCAGGAGGCTGTTAAAATAATGGTAGAAGCTTTTCAAAAAAGAAGAGATTTAATATCAGGGCTTCTGTCTGAAATAGATGGAGTAAAACTCAAAAAACCTGATGGTAGCTTTTATATATTTCCTGATTTTTCAAGTTTTATTAACACAAGTTTTAAGGGGATTAAAATTCAGAATACTATAAAATTGTGTGAATATCTTTTAGAAGAAGCTAAAGTTGGTGTTGTTCCAGGTGAAGCCTTTGGAGCACCCGGTTATATGAGGTTTTCCTTTGCCACCTCGGAAGATAATATAATTGAGGGCATTAAGAGACTGAAGGAAGCTCTGAAAAAGCTTAATTAGTCTAAATTTTTTAAATTAGAATTATTTTTTAATTCTCAACAAAAAATAATAAATTTGTGTAAGATTGCTTTTTTATATTCAATTGTGTAAGATTTTTCTATGTCTATCTATGCTGTTGGAGATATACACGGTTGTTATGAAAAACTGGAGCAGTTGTTTAAAACGATTACTTTGCAAGAAGATGATAAAATTGTTTTTTTAGGTGACTATATAGATAGAGGACCTGATAGCAAAAAAGTTATTGATTTTATTATAAATTTAAAACTTAAAAAGGGTAATAAAATAATTTGTTTAAAGGGTAATCATGAGAAAATGTTATTAGATTTTCTGGTAGGTAAAAATATAAATACTTTTTTAGCGAATGGAGGAAGAGAAACAATAAAGAGTTATTCTCAATCAGGTAGTTTTAATTTGCCCCAAGAACATCTTGAATTTTTTAGAAGCCTTAGACTCTACTACGAGACTGAAAATTATATTTTTGTTCACGCGGGTATTGCACCCAATAAAT
>CALINM010000075.1 GCA_938045315.1 uncultured bacterium
TGCTTCTACGGCGGAAGAGTTAGCATCTCAAGCGGATCAACTTAAGTATTCCATATCGTTTTTTAAAGTAGGTGATGAGAGTAGATTTGTATCGAATGGTTTAGGTAGCAAGTTCAAGAAGAAGGAGAAAAAGGTAAATGACAGGATTAGAGAAAAAGATACTGAAAAATCAGGTGTTGAAATATATTTAGGAGATAGCAAGGATGAGTTGGATAAAGACTTTGAAAAATTTTAAATGATATTAAAGATGTGATTATTTAGGGAGTAATTTGATTTATGGTCTATATAAGTTTTCATTGTACAATAAAAATTAATCTAAAGAAAAGGGGGAGATTATGTCAAATATTTTTTGGAACAGTAGTTTAGAGGTTGGCATCCCAAAAATTGATGAACAACATAAGATGTTGGTCAATAAAATATCTGATTTGTTAGAGCTTTCAAAAAATCCCATAACTAATGGTATGAAAATTAAAGAGATGATCTTTTTTTTAGAAGAATATGTAAAATCTCACTTTGCTACCGAGGAAGCTTTTATGAGGGTAAAAAAATATGATTATATGGACCAGCATTTAAGGGAGCATAAATTTTTTACCATAGAGTTTTTAAAGCTAAAAGAAAACTATTTAAAAAATGGCATAACATTAGAGATTAAGCTAAAATTAAACTCTCTCTTAGTTGATTGGTTAATAAATCACATAAGTAAAGTTGATAAAAAATTGAAGGTAATTGCTTAGTGCCCTAATATTTTTATTAATTCAGTTGCCATTTGATTAAGGGGCAGCACTTTTGTTGCTGCCCCTATTTTAATCGCTTCTTTAGGCATTCCAAAAACTACTGAAGATGCTTCATCCTGGCATATTGTATAACCACCTACTTCCTTTATCTCTAAAAGTCCTTTAGCACCGTCATCACCCATACCAGTTAGCAGAAAAGCAATAGCGTTTTTACCGGCGTATTGTGCTACACTTCTAAATAAAACATCGACAGAAGGTTTGTGCCTGTTTACTAATGGTCCATCTTTAATTTCTATATAATATCTGGCACCGCTCCTCTTTAACAACATATGTTTATTACCTGGGGCTATATAGGCATGTCCTTTAAGTACAGATTCACCATCAATCCCCTCTTTAACAGTAATTTTACACAAACGGTCCAATCTTTTAGCAAAAGCCTTTGTAAATCCCTCTGGCATATGTTGAACAATTAAGATGCCTGGGATGTCTGGTGGTAAATCCTCTAAGAATATTTTTATTGCCTCGGTTCCTCCAGTAGAAGCTCCCACTGCTATAACTTTTTCCGTTGTCTCTAAGGAAGCCAATTTATGTACTTTTTTTATAACCACATCAGCAGGTAGTTTTTCATTTACCTCTCTTTTCTTTAATTTATTTTTTGAAAGAGCAGCAGCTTTAATTGTGTCATATATTTTAATTTTTGACTCCTGTAAAAAGTCCTTAGTCCCAATTTTTGGTTTTGTTATTATGTCAATTGCTCCATATTCGAGCGCTTTAATAGCTGTTTCTGATCCCTCTTCAGCAAGACTTGAACAAATGACTACAGGGATGGGGTGTTGAGACATTAGTTTGCTTAAAAAAGTTAGGCCATCCATTTTTGGCATTTCTATATCAAGTACAATAACATCCGGTATTTCTCTTTTAATTATTTCTACCGCTGCATAGGGATCATTAGCTGCACCTATTACGATAAAATCGTTGAAATTTGATAATATGGAACTCAATGTTTGTCTAACTAACGCAGAATCATCTACGATGAGTACTTTTATCATTTAATCTTCCTTTATGTAGATTGATGGTGCTGCTCTTTTAAAATTAGTTTTTAAACCTTGAAAAGTTTCGGAATGTCCTACGAACAAAAATCCACCTTCGTTTAGTTGTTCAAAAAACTTTTTTAGGATATTCTCTTGAATAATTTTTTCAAAATATATAAAAACATTCCTACAAAAGATAATGTCCATCTTTTCCATGGGTTTAAAATCATCGAGTAGATTAAATCTGCCAAATTTTACTTTTTTCCTGATCTCGGGAGAAATCCTAATCAGTTTTTTTGTAGGATCTTTACTTTTTAGAAAGTATTTTCTGTATTCGCGAGGTACTTCCTTAATCTTATACAGGGGATAAATAGCAACTATTGCATTTTTAAGAACCCTCGTTGAAATATCAGTACCAAAAACAAGGAAATCATTTTTTAAATTGTTTTTACTCAAATATTCTTGCACTACCATAGCAATTGAGTATGGTTCTTCTCCCGATGAGCAGGCTGCACTCCAAATATTTATTTTGCTCTTTCTGTAAAATAAATAGGGTAATGCATAATTATACAAAAAATTGAAGTGATTAATCTCCCTGAAAAAATCAGTTTTATTAGTTGTAATACAATCAATAAGGTTTATTAATTCTTCATGTGAATCTCCTGAAAAAGCATATTTACAATATTGGCTATAATCTTTTAATTTTAGTGCCTTCAACCTTTTTAGTAGCCGCGTTTGTATAAGTATTTTTTTATTCTCACTAACCCTTATTCCCGTTTTTTTCTCTATATAATTCTTTATTTTAGTAAAATCAGAGTCTGATAAAACTAATTTATCATATACGTTAAAATCTTGAAAAACTTTATCTACCATAATTTTATTGATTATATGTTTAATTCACTAGATATTTCTGAACTTGTAAAATTTAAATCTCCTTCACTGGCAAAAATCTTATCAATATCTAAAATTATAACAAAATTATCATTGTGTTTTCCTATACCCTTAATAAACTCTGTTTTTATTCTCGTCCCAATTTTGGGTGCCGGTTCAATTTCACTTTCATTAATTTCTATAACCTCCTGTACAGAATCGGCTAAGATTCCTATTATAGTAGTTTCTGTTTTAAAATCAATTTCCATGATGATAATGCATGTATTTATAGTCTTTTCAGTTACAGAAATATTAAATTTACATTTCATATCTACCACGGGCACTACATTTCCTCTTAAATTGATTACACCAATCATATAATCTGGTGTTTGAGGAACTTTTGTTGTTTTTATAAAATCTAACACTTCTCTTACTTTACTAATAGTGACACCAAAAATTTCATTATCCAACTTAAACGTTAAGTACTGATTAGTATTTGACATAAGCTTCTCCTTATATATCATTTAAAATTTTTCAAAGTCTTTATCCAACTCATCCTTGCTATCTCCTAAATATATTTCAACACCTGATTTTTCAGTATCTTTTTCTCTAATCTTATCATTTACCTTTTTCTCCTTCTTCTTGAACTTGCTACCTAAACCATTCGATACAAATCTACTCTCATCACCTACTTTAAAAAACGATATGGAATACTTAAGTTGATCCGCTTGAGATGCTAACTCTTCCGCTGTAGAAGCAAGTTCCTCTGCTGAAGAAGCATTCTGTTGGACTACCTTATCTAACTGCTGTAAAGCCTTATTTATCTGTTCCACACCTATCATCTGCTCATTGCTCGCCGCACTTATTTCTTGAACTAACTCAGCTGTCTTTTGTATGTCTGGAACTAACTTCTTTATCATCTCACCAGCCCTCTCAGCTATCTGAACACTACTCCCGGATAACTCACTTATCTCCGCAGCAGCTTGCTGACTACGCTCCGCTAACTTCCTAACTTCACTCGCTACCACCGCAAACCCCTTACCATGTTCACCAGCTCTTGCAGCCTCTATCGCAGCATTCAAAGCAAGTAAGTTGGTCTGCCTCGCTATCTCCTCTATTATCGATATCTTACTCGCTATCTCCTTCATCGCTTTAACCGCAGACTCCACAGCTTCACCACTCTGCTTCGCATCCTCTGCAGATTTAGTGGCTATCTTTTCTGTCTGTATAGCATTGTCCGTATTCTGCTTTATATTAGAAGACATCTCCTCCATAGATGATGAAGTCTCTTCAACTGACGCAGCTTGCTCTGTAGCACCCTGTGATAACTGCTGCGCCGAACTACTTAACTGACTACTGCCAGATGCCACATTGTCCGCCGCAGATTTAACCTCCAATATAACACCCCTTAACTTATCTATCAT
>CALINM010000076.1 GCA_938045315.1 uncultured bacterium
TTACACCCTTTATTTTCTCTACTTCAATAGCACTGTAATTTACCAGTCCTCGTGCAATTTTGTTATTTTTTCTGTCTTCAATCTCAATTACATCACCCACATCAAAATTCCCTGATACTTTTATTATACCTGAGGGTAATAAACTCTTACCTTTTTTTATAATAGCCTCTTTTGCACCGTCATCAATTACAATTTTGCCTTTTGGTTTCACATTAAAGGCAATAAAATATTTTTTATGGGATATTCTTTTTTCGTTTGGAACAAAAAATGTGCCAATTTTTTCACCTTTAAGAATTTTTGTTATAACATATTCCATTTTACCCTTAGCAAGAACACAGGGAATCCCCATTATCATAACCTTTTTTGCAGCCTGAAGCTTTGTATATATTCCACCCGTTCCCAAGACAGTACCAGATTTTGAAGAAGCTTTTTCAATATATACACCAATATCACTCACAGTATCAATCACTTTCGCATCTTTACTGATTTTGGGATCCTTATCATAAAAACCTTCAACATCACTTAAAATAATTAGCAAATCAGCTTCAAGAAGGCATGCAACTTCTGCAGATAAATTATCATTGTCCCCTAATTTTATTTCACTGGTTACAACAGTATCATTTTCATTAATTATTGGAATAATTTTTTTAGAAATTAAGTTTTCCAGTGTATTTTTGGCATTCAAGTATCTTTTTCTATCAGCGATGTCCTCCGATGTTAAAAGAACCTGAGCTATTAACATGTGAAACTTACTAAAAATATCATTATACTTTGCGATTAAAAATCCCTGCCCAAATGCTGCAAGTGCTTGCTTTTCAGAGATAGATTTGGGCTTTTGCTTCATATTTAAAACCATCATCCCTGCTGCAACTGCACCAGAAGAAACTATAATTATTTCCTTACCCCTGGTTTGCAATGACTTTATCTGTACAGCCAAATGATATAAAAATTTTTCATCAATTATATTTTTTTCATCCGTTAAAATACTACTACCAATTTTAATAACAACCCTTTTTGCTCTTTTTATATCGTTTCTACTTAACATCAAAACTCCTTCTAATAGTTCTCTAAAAGCAGGGAAAGATATTCTAATAATGTTTCGATTCCTTCTTTAGTAGCTGATGAAATTTTAAATACTTTATAACCAATACTTTCAAAGTATTTTTTAGCACTTTCTGATTTCTTTTTTACTTCTGGTATATCAATTTTATTTATAACGACTATCTGCTGTTTATCTGAAAGCCTATCATTAAATAAAAAAAGTTCTTTATTTATAATATTGAAGCCTTCGTAAGGATCTTTAGGCCCCAGAAATGATAGATCAATAAAGTGGAGAAGTATTTTTGTCCTTTCCACATGTTTTAAAAAAGTATGCCCCAACCCCTCCCCTCTATGAGCACCTTCAATTAATCCTGGAATATCCGCTACAACAAAACTTTTATAATGTTTTAGTTTTACAACACCCAAAACAGGCGAAAGTGTTGTAAAGGGATAATCAGCAATTTTAGGACGTGCAGAACTAATTACAGACAAAAAAGTTGATTTTCCGACATTTGGAAAACCTATCAATCCTACATCAGCAAGAAGTTTTAGCTCTAACTTAATATTTTTTTCTTCACCAGGCTTCCCTTTTTCAGCAAATCTTGGTGTTTGCCTTACAGGGGTAGCAAAATGAGAATTTCCTCTTCCACCACCACCACCCTTAGCAACGACAAATTCATGACCATTTTTAATGAGATCTGCTATAATTTGATTTGTTTGAAGGTCCTTAATTACAGTACCTACCGGTACAGGAATTATTAAATCTTTACCACAACGACCAGACCGATTATTACCAGCTCCATTTTTTCCATTTTCTGCTATATACTTTTTTTTATATTTAAAATCAAGAAGTGTATTTAAACTTGTTGTTGCTCTGAATATTACATCTCCACCTTTCCCACCATCACCACCATCAGGACCACCCTTAGGTATAAATTTTTCTCTTCTAAAGCTTACTGCACCATTACCACCATCACCAGCCTTAACATATATCTCGGCTTCATCTATAAATTTCATGGAAAATATCAGGCATTTGGATATATGCTGACCCTTTTTTTGCCATCTCCAAATCTTTCAAACTTAACCACTCCATCTATTAGAGCAAAAAGAGTATGATCCCTACCAATACCAACATTTTTTCCCGGAAAAACCTTTGTACCCCTTTGTCTTACCAAAATATTACCGGCCTTTACTACCTGCCCATCAAATCTTTTTACCCCTAAACGCTTCCCTTCGCTATCTCTACCATTTCTACTACTACCCACACCTTTTTTATGAGCCATTATAAGCCTCCTTAATTTACTTTTATATCTTCAATTAATATTTCTGTAAACGGCTGTCTATGACCTATCAATTTGCTATAGTTTTTCCTTCTTTTCTTTTTAAAAACAAGTATTTTTTTAGCTTTACCATGTTTTAATACCTTACCAATCACTGATACCCCTTCAACAATAGGTGTCCCCACTTCAATAGTTTCATCATCTTTTTTAAGCAAAAGTACATCAAATACTACAGTTTCTCCTTCATTAAAACTAACTTTTTCTACCTTTATTTTTTCTCCAGGAAATACCTTATACTGTTTTCCACCAGTTGTTATAACTGCGTACATATGAATCTCCTTTTTATATTAATTCAAGACTTAAGATTTTACATTAAAAAAAAGATTTTCGTCAATAAAATTCGTTGGATACAGCTTTATTTAAAGTTTACAATTTAATTTCAAAAAATGCTTCTTCACCATTTATTTTTATAAATGCCTTTACACCCTTCATTGCTTGTGTAGATCTATAATAAAGGATCCCTCCTAATTGTAATTTTGGTGGGATTTTATAAACCTTAAGCAATAAATCTTCTTTTCTTCTAATATCT
>CALINM010000077.1 GCA_938045315.1 uncultured bacterium
AAGAATGAGAATTTTTTTGATATTTTAGGGGTTTTAATAAATTTTCAGTTACTTGGTAGTAATGAGGCTATAAAGGATTTAAAAATTAAAGGGAATATTGTAATAAAAAAAATGTTTTTTGATAAAAAGATAGATTTTATTTGGAGTTACAAAAAAAAGGGGGAAGGGAAGGATTCTGAAATATGAAAGTTACAGCTATTATACCAGCCAGACTCTCCTCAACAAGATTACCGGAAAAACCATTGGCTTTAATAGGTGATAAGCCATTAATTCAGTGGGTATATGAGAATGTTTCAAAATCGAGATATATATCTGAGATAATTGTTGCAACAGATAGTGAAAAAATTATTGAAGTAGTTAAAAAATTTGGTGGAAAAGCTCAAATGACATCGCCCGATCATCCATCAGGTACCGATCGCATAGCGGAAGTAGCAAGGAGATTAGATTCTGAGATTATTCTTAATGTACAGGGAGATGAGCCTTTTATTGATTGTGAAGTAATAGATACAGTTTTAAAGTTAATGCTAAAAGATCAGACTGTTAATATGGCATCTGCAAAGACTTACATGACTGATATAGCAGATTTTTTCAATCCCGCTGTTGTTAAAGTAATATGTGATAAAGATGATAAAGCAATATATTTTTCCAGAGCCCCAATCCCTTATTTTAGAGATGAGTTCTTACTGTATAAGAAAAAAGGGAAACTAGCTAAAGAGGTAATCTCTAATATTTGTAGCTGTACATATAAACACATAGGGATCTATGGTTATAAATGGGAGTTTTTGATCAAATTTACTAAAATGAAAGAAAGTTTTTTAGAAAAAACTGAAAAATTAGAGCAGTTAAGGGCTCTTGAAAATGGTATAATTATTAAAGTGCCAACAGTAAAATATAATGGTTTTGGAATAGATACTCCAGCTGATTTGGAGAAGGCTAGAAAAATATTAAAAGGGTAGTTACATGAAAAAGAATAAGAAGATTCATGCGAAGTTTATTTTTGTAACAGGTGGAGTTGTATCTTCACTTGGTAAGGGTATAGCTTCCACATCAATTGCTGCCCTTCTTGAAGCAAGGGGTTTAAAGGTTACACTACAAAAGCTCGATCCCTATATTAATGTTGATCCCGGGACAATGAGTCCTTTCCAGCATGGTGAGGTGTTCGTTACAGAAGATGGTGCAGAAACAGATTTAGATTTGGGGCACTATGAGAGATTTACCAGTGCCAAAATGAGAAAAATTAATAATTTTACAACAGGACAGATCTACGATTCAGTCTTACAAAAGGAAAGAAAAGGTGTTTATTTGGGTAAAACTGTTCAGGTAATCCCCCACATAACCGATGAAATCAAAAGTTTTATTTTGAGAGCTGCAGAAGATAATGATATAGTGATTGTAGAAATAGGTGGGACCGTAGGTGATATTGAAAGTCTACCATTTCTTGAGGCTATAAGACAGTTTAGATTTGATTTAGGTAAAGAAAATACACTCTATATTCATTTAACCTTAGTCCCGTACATCGAAAGTGCAGGAGAATTGAAGACAAAACCCACCCAGCATAGTGTAAAAGAACTTCAATCGATTGGTATTAGACCAGATATTATCCTTTGTAGAAGCGATAGGATGCTTCCAAAAGATGTTAAATCAAAAATAGCGCTTTTTTGTAATGTGGATGAAGATGCTGTAATAACTGCTAAAGATGTAAAATCGATATATGAAGTACCTCTTTTTCTTCACAAAGAGGGGTTAGATGATAAAATAGTTGATCTTTTGAATATATGGACAAAGTCTCCAGATCTTTCTAAATGGGAGAAGCTTTGTCATACAATATATAATCCAAAGGATGAAGTAACTATAGCAGTGGTAGGTAAATATGTTAGTCTTAAAGATTCTTATAAAAGCTTAAATGAAGCCCTTTGTCATGGTGGTGTGGCAAATGAACTAAGAGTTAATTTAAAATTTGTAGATTCAGAAGAACTGGAAAATGTTGGTATTGGTAATATTTTTGATGATGTTCATGGTATTTTAGTGCCTGGTGGATTTGGTAACAGGGGAATTGATGGTATGATTGAGGCTATAAATTATGCGAGGGTAAATAAAATCCCCTATTTTGGCATATGTTTGGGTATGCAACTTATGATTATTGAGTTTGCAAGGAACGTTTGCAATCTCACGGGGGCTCATAGCACAGAGTTTGATCCTCAGACGCCATATCCAATAATATATTTAATGAAAGAGTGGTTTGATTATAGGAAAAACCAGGTTGTATACAGGGATGAAAAGAGTGATATGGGTGGTACGATGAGATTGGGTGCTTATCCCTGTGTTATTGATAAGGACTCCCTGGCATACGGAGCTTACAAATCTACCGAGATTTTTGAAAGACATAGACACAGATATGAATTTAATAATCAGTTTAGGGAAATAATAGAATCGAAGGGAATGAAGATAAGTGGAAAATCACCGGATGGTGAACTTGTTGAAATAGCTGAGTTAACAGATCATCCATGGTATTTGGGATGCCAATTCCATCCTGAGTTTCAATCAAAGCCTCATGCTCCTCATCCACTTTTTACGAGCTTTATAAAGCACTCATATTTAAATAAAATGGGTAAACTAAAATGAAAAAAATAAAAATTGGTGATTTTGAGATTTATTCTGGTTGTCCTATTTTTGTGATAGCTGGTCCTTGTGTTATAGAAGATGAGAAGACTACACTTAAGATAGCTGAAGATTTAAAAAATATTTTTTCAAAGTACAAAGTTAATTTCATTTTCAAAGCTTCCTATGACAAAGCAAATAGAAGCTCTATCAAATCTTATCGTGGACCTGGTCTGAAAGAGGGTCTGGAAATTTTAAAAAAAGTGAAAGAGAGTTTCCAAATACCCCTTTTATCTGACGTCCACAGATTTGAAGAGATAGAACCGGCATCTTCCATCCTTGATGTAATTCAAATTCCCGCTTTTTTATGTAGACAGACGGATTTAGTAGTAGAAGTTGCAAGGACGGGTAAGGTTGTAAATGTTAAAAAGGGTCAGTTCTTAGCACCTGAGGATATGAAAAACGTAGTAGAGAAAATTGAATATGTGGGAAACAAGAATATTATTTTAACAGAGAGGGGTACAACATTTGGATATCACAACCTTGTGGTGGATATGAGAAATTTCCCAATTATGAGGAGTTTGGGCTATCCTGTAGTTTTTGATGCAACTCATAGTGTTCAAAGACCAGGTGGGTTGGGGATTTGTAGTGGTGGAGATAGAGATATGATACCTTATCTTCTGCGTGCAGCTGTAGCATGTGGTGTAGAAGGTATATTTATGGAGGTACATCATAATCCCGATAAAGCACTTTGTGATGGACCAAACTCCTTACCCATCTCAGAATTAGGAGATCTAATGGAACAGGTTTTAAAAATTGATAGAGTGGTTAAAAACCATGAATAATTTAATTGAAATTGCTAAAGAAGTTATAAGCATAGAAAGGGAAGCCATAAACGACTTAGAAAAAAAGTTGGATGATTCTTTTGTAAAAGCGTGTGAAATTCTTTACAACTGCAAGGGTAAGGTTGTAGTCACAGGTATTGGTAAATCTGGAATTATTGGACAAAAAATAGCTTCTACTCTTGCCAGCACTGGGACACCAGCTTTTTTTATGCACCCCGCTGAGGGCCTGCATGGAGATTTGGGGGTGTTAAGCAGGAATGATGTTGTAATAGCCATATCAAATAGCGGTCAATCAGAAGAAATCCTTAAGATATTGCCAATTATAAAAAGATTTGGTGTTAAACTTATTGTAATGACCGGGAAAAAAAGATCTACTTTAGCTAAAGCAGGTGATGTAGTGCTTGATATTGGAGTAAAAAAGGAAGCTTGTCCACTTAATTTAGCACCAACCGCTTCAACAACAGTAACCCTGGTTCTCGGTGATGCATTGGCTGTAGCACTAATTAAACTAAGGGGTTTTAGTGAGAATGATTTTGCTATAAGACATCCCGGTGGTACTTTAGGGAGAAGATTACTTCTTAAAGTTTCTGATATAATGCACGAAGGGAATGACATTCCACTGGTTTTAGAAGACACCCTTATGAAGGATACGATATATGAGATTTCTTCTAAGAAATTGGGGATAACTGGTGTTATTTCAGACAAGGGGGATTTAATAGGTGTTATTACTGATGGTGATTTAAGAAGGGCATTAGAAAAACATCATGATATTTTAAATAGAAAAGCAGGGGAAATTATGACAAGAAATCCAAAATGGATTTTAAAAGATGAGCTTGCTGCAAAAGCTCTTGAGACAATGGAGCGATATTCAATAACCTCACTTTTTGTTTTCGAAAAGGAAGGAGCAAAAAAACCTGTAGGTATTATTCATCTCCATGATTTATTAAAAGCTGGGGTTGTTTAATGATACTTGCTGAAGAAATCTTAGAAAAAGCAAAGAAAATAAAAGCTCTTTTGACTGATGTTGATGGTGTTCTAACTGATGGGCGAATAATTTATGACAGTGAAGGGAGAGAGCTTAAATTTTTCCACGTAAGAGATGGTCATGGAATAAAAATGCTTGTATCCCATGGTATAGAAGTGGGTATCATAACAGGCAGGAACTCAACAATAGTAGAAAAAAGAGCAAAAGAATTAGGCATAAGATATGTTATTCAAAATGCCCATGATAAGGGTAAGATAGTTGATGATTTTTTAAGGGAAACAAAACTTGAATCAAAAGAAGTATGTTACATAGGGGATGATATAGTTGATCTGCCAGTGTTTGTGAAGGTAGGGTTAACAGTAACTGTACCAGATGCACCAATGGAAGTACAGAAATATGCTGATTATATTACCCTTAACTATCCGGGAAGAGGTGCTGTTAGAGAAGTTTGTGAAATAATTCTTCGTGCTAAAGGCATATGGGATAATATTATTAAAAGCTACCTAAAAAAATAATCAATAAAAATGGGGACGGGCACTTTATTCACATAGCTTGCAAAAAGAAAGAAATTGATTTATCTTAAGCCTTTTTGCAAATTTGAGTTTGTGTGATAAAATTTAAAAAAAGCTTGAGGAATAAATATGAAAAAAGCGTTTTATTGTTTATTTTTGCTAACTCTGTTAACTGCTAAAGGGGGCTACTGTCTGGATAAATTAGATCATATACATATTATTTCTTATGAAGGCGATGTTGCCATAAAAAGAGATGATTTAGATGACTGGATAGAAGCAGATTTAAATATGCCTCTCACAGAAAATGATCAAATATGGGTAGCGTCTAAAAGTAAGCTTGAGATAAGAACTAAAAATGGTAGTTTTGTAAGATTAAACGAATATACTTCTCTGGACATTTTATATCTATCAAATAGTGGTTATCAGTTTTACTCTGAGGGTGGCGACGTATATATAAATTATAAAACTGGCTTAAGTAATTTTTTACAATTTGATACACCAACCATTACTATAATGGCTTATGACAATGCGAAATTTAGAGTTGAAATTTTTGATGATGGGGAAACTGATGTCTCGGTTTTTGAGGGTGAAATAACCATTAAGAATAAGAAGATTAAACTAACTTTAAGAGATAACGAAAAAGCTTCTTTTGATGAAGAAAGTATTTTAGAAAAGGGCAAAATTTATAGTTTAGATAGCTGGGAAAAATGGAATATAAGCAGGGACAAAACTTTTTCTATAGAAACTCAAAGTGTTAAATATCTTCCTGAAGAGCTTCATTCATATGCCTATGATTTTGATTTAAATGGTAGATGGATTATAGTAAAAGATTATGGCTATGTTTGGCAGCCTGCAGTAATAATAAAAGACTGGGCTCCCTACAGACTTGGTTACTGGGTTTGGATGAAGGGAGATTATGTGTGGATATCCCTTGAGCCATGGGGATGGGTGCCATATCATTATGGCAGGTGGGTTTATACTTCAAGATATGGCTGGGTATGGGTTCCACCAGCAAGAGGTCTGGTATATTGGGCACCTGCATACGTGGGATGGGTATATACTGATAATTACATTTTTTGGATCCCCCTTGCGCCTGGAGAAATATATTATGGTTATGGTAATTTTGGACCTCATAGTGTGAATATAACAAACATTAATATCAAAATAACCAATATAGTCTTTAAAAACATTAATGCGCCCAATGGATATACAGTTATACAAAGAAAAAATTTTTTAACGGCAAAGCAGATCTTTGAAAAAGTAAATGAAAATCCTTTTACCTCCAGAAAAGTCCAGGTAGGTAGACCTGAATTTGATCCTAAAGAGGTAAAGAAAATCATTGTTGGTAAAAGGTTCACAATAAGGGATGATAAAAAACTGCCAGGGTTGCTTTTAGAGAGAAATATAGAGAGAGTTAAAGAAAGAAGACCATTAATAGTAAAAGAATCTCCAGAAATAACTAAAGGTGAAAAAATACTCCACGAGACAGGGACTAAAATAAAGGACAGAGATGTTCAGAGTGGTGAAACAAAAAAAGAAAAGATAAAGCCAGTAAAAAAATGGGAAACTCAAGAATTAAAAATTAATGCACAGAAAAAAATGTTTAAAAAAAGGGAAAAGTTCAAGGATGAAACGGGAAGGGAGGATGAAAAAGCGAGAAAAGCTTTTGAAAAAGATAAGGGTTTAGATAAAAAGATAGAGCACGAGTTTACGAAGGAAAAAGATAAATAATGATAAAATCAGATATTTTTCAACTAAAAGAAAGGAATATAACTGTTAGAAATCACATAACTGAGTTGCTTAAATCAAGTAAGTTATCTGCTTTAGATATTTCAAAAATTGTTAAGATTCCAGAAAAAACTGTTTTTGCCCATCTGGAACACATTAGAAGAAGTATCCATAAAAAGGGATTATTGCTAAAAGTGATACCAGCACAGTGTTTGAATTGTGGTTTTGTATTTAAAAAAAGGGACAAAA
>CALINM010000078.1 GCA_938045315.1 uncultured bacterium
AAAAATCTTAAAAAAGAAGCAAAAGCGTTAGAGAACAGATTTGGACTGCCAATTGTAAATACAAGAATTTCCATAACTCCAGTCTCACTTTTTTATCCCGCTAAAAATTCTGAGGAACTTATTTATTTAGCGGAAAACTTGGATAATATAGCTTCAGATCTTGAGGTGGATTTTATTGGAGGCTTTGGAGCTTTAGTTCACAAGGGCGAGACAATTATAGATAAAATTGTTATGAAATCACTTCCAGATGTATTAGCCTCTACTGTAAGGGTATGTTCTTTTGTTAATGTAGCTTCTACAAGATCTGGTATAAATATGGATGCCATTTTGAAAATGGGTAAAATAATTAAGGAGATAGCTTACAAAACAAAGGAAAAAAATGGTATTGGATGTGCTAAATTAGTAGTTTTTTCTAATGCAGTGGAAGATAATCCCTTTATGGCTGGATCATTTCATGGTCCTGGTGAACCCGAATGTTGCATAAATATTGGGGTATCTGGACCAGGGGTCGTAAAGTATGCGCTTAATAAGTTGGGAAAGGGCGCCAATTTAGGTGAAGTAGCAGAAACTATAAAAAAGGTGGCTTTTAAAATAACAAGAGCGGGAGAATTGATAGGTAAAGAAATGGCAAAAAAACTTGGTGTTACTTTTGGTATACTGGATTTATCTCTTGCCCCCACTCCAGCAGTTGGTGATAGTGTGGCAGAGATTTTAGAAGCTATGGGGCTTGAAAAAACTGGAGCTTTTGGGAGTGTTGCAGCTCTCTTCATACTCAATGATGCAGTTAAAAAAGGAGGACTTTTTGCCTCCTCTTCTGTAGGTGGACTTAGTGGTGCATTTATTCCAGTGAGCGAAGATAAAGGAATGGTGGATGCTGTTAAAAATGGTAGTTTAAATATGGAAATGCTTATGGCAATGACATCTGTATGTTCTGTAGGACTTGATATGATTGTTATTCCTGGCGATACTCCAGAAGAGATTATATCTGCTATAATTGCTGATGAATCGGCAATAGGTGTTGCTAACAATAAAACAACTGGTGTTAGGATTATTCCTGCCTTTGGGAAAAAAGTTGGAGATTTAGTCTCTTTTGGAGGTCTTTTAGGTGAAGCCACTGTTATGGAAGTAAATCAGTTTTCTCCTAAAGCTTTCATAAATAGGGGAGGTAGAATCCCCGCGCCAATTATTGGTTTTAGAAATTAAATCCCGATCTTTTAAAAATCAAATTTTAAAAAAATAGAATTTTTCTAAAGTTTATACAAAATTCTACGATAAAAACTAAAAAACAGAGGTGTTATATATGATTTATAAAATCAGTGATGCAGAATTACTGGAGGAACTCAGAAGAAGATTTAATGAAAACAAAAAAGTAGTTCACGATCTTCAAATATTGACGAAGAAATTAGAGAGGATGAATGCCAAATTAATAGAGTCTGAATCACTAAAAAGTAATTTTATTTCAAATATAAAAAATGAACTTAATAACCCCATAACGTCAATATTAATAATGGCTAAGGAATTAATAAAAGGTATAGATAGCATGGATACTAAAATGGTTACTTCGTTAGCAGAAAATCTATATTTAGAGCTCCTTACGATAGATTTCAATTTAAGAAATATCTTTATGGCAGCAGAAATTGAAGCTGGTGAAATTAAGCTTGATATTTCAAAAATTAATTTAAATCAGTTTATAAACAATACCTTTGAAGAGGTTGTATATCTTTTAAAACGTAAGAATATTAATGTTGAAAAGAGCTTTGTAGGAATTTCTAATTCTGAAGATGATACCTTTTTTAAAACCGATGCGGAGAAGCTCAAATTAGTTTTAATAAACTTGCTATGGAACTCCATTGAATATAGCAAAAATAATTCCAGGATTATTTTTACAATAGACCTGAGAGATAATGTTTTAAATTTTTGGATTAAAGACTTCGGTTTTCAAATGGCTACTGATGATTTAGATACTATTTTTGGAGAATTTAAGCATATAAGTGTGGATCTAACAAAGAGAGATAGGGGAAAATCACTCTCTCTAAATGTAAGTAAAGCAATAATAGAACTCTTAAATGGTAGCATAACTGTTAAACCTAATGAAGATTATAGAGGATGTACTTTTACAATTATGATACCAGAATCTCAAGCTGATGTAGAAGATGTTATATCTGAAGATGGGAATGAATTTTTCTTTTAAGTCATGAGTGAAATTAGATTAAAGGAAATATATTTATATCCAGGACAAATTTATGCAGAAACAGATCCTGCATTAGTAACTACAGTGCTTGGTTCATGCGTTTCAGTTTGTTTATTCGATAAGGTTGAAAAAATAGGTGCAATTAACCATTTTATGTTACCCTTATGGAATGGTGATGGGCTGCCTTCTCCCAAATATGGCAATATAGCAATTCCTAAATTAATAGAAAAAATGATTCTTAATGGTTGTAGAAGAAACAACCTCGTAGCAAAAATTTTTGGTGGTGCTTCTGTATTGAATTCAAGTAGTGGTTTGATGGGCGTGGGGGAAAGAAATATAAGTCTTGCTAAAGATATGTTGAAAATGGAAGGAATTCAAATTGTGGCCGCAAGCTTAGGTGAAAATTATGGAAGAAAGATAATCTTTAACACCCTTACTGGGGAAGTCTTGATGAAAAAAGTAACTAATGGGTATTAAGTTTTGGGAAAAAATTACGATAAGTATTTTAGTAGCAAGGAGGTTTGATGGGAAGGACAATAATGATCATAGATGATTCTGCTTCTATAAGACAGGTTGTTAGTTTAGCTTTAACTAAAGCGGGTTATGAGGTAGTTGAAGCAGAGGATGGTCAAGATGCCTTGAATAAGCTGCAAAATATTAAGGTGAATTTGATAATTTGTGATGTTAATATGCCTAATATGGATGGCTTGACTTTTTTAAAAAATTTAAAGCAATTATCTAATCATAAATTTACACCTGTTATAATGTTAACCACAGAATCACAACAATCATTGAAAATGGAAGGTAAAATGGCAGGAGCTAAAGCTTGGATGGTTAAACCATTCAAGCCAGAACAGATGCTTGAGGCTATCTCAAAGCTTATATTACCATAAGGATAATATACATGAGGGTTGAAGACACTATAGAGGTTTATGTTGTTGGGGAAATGAATATTTATAAGGCAGAGGATAATAAAAAAACCTTTCAGAGTTATCTAACAAATAATAAAAATGTTATTTTAGATCTTTCAAACGTAACAGAATTCGATACCGCGGGTTTACAGATATTAATGGCTTTTAAAAAGAGTCTCGATGCAAAGCATAAAAATTTATATTTGAGGGCACCTTCAGAATTAATAATAAACATTCTGAAGTTACTTAAAATGGATAATTACTTTGAGGTTATCAATTAAAATGAACGATGAATTGAATGCTATCAAACAGACCTTCATAAATGAAAGCCTGGATCTTTTAGAGGCTATGGAGAGGTCTTTGCTAAAAATAGAAAATTCACCTGAGGATCAAGAAACCATCAATACTCTTTTTAGAAGTGCTCATACTATTAAGGGTTCTTCAGGTATGGTTGGTTATTATGAGATAGAAAAATTTACTCACACATTAGAAAATACCTTATCCTCCATTAGAGATGGTAAATTAAGTATTAATCGGGATATTATCGATCTTCTACTGGAATGTAAAGACTATATTTCTGATATGATAAGGGTTTACGCCATTGAAGAAAGTGTATTAACTGAGGAAATGAGGATTAAAGGTGATTTATTAAAAGTAAAGCTTCAGAACCTAAAAGATGAAAAAAAAGTATTGGAAAAGGAGCTAAAAGAAAGCTCAGAAATCATAAATATTGAGGGGATATGGCATATTTCAGTTAAGTTCAATGAAGATATACTCACCTATGGCTTCGATCCATTGTCTTTTATAAATTATATGCAAAAGATTGGTGAGGTACGTTACATTTTTGTGAACGCACAAAAACTTCCACCATTAGAAGAACTAAATCATGAAAAATGTTATTTATCCTTTGAAATTGGTCTTTATACTGAGCTTGGTAAAAAGGCAATAGAAGATATTTTTGAGTTTGTAATAGAAGATGTTAAATTAAGAATTCTTCCGCCAAACAGCAAAGTTGAAGAATATATAAAATTGATAGAAGAGCTTAAGACAGATTCAGAAAAATTAGGAGAGATATTAGTTAATGCGGAAGTAATTACTAAAAAGGAGTTAGAAGATGCCCTTGAAGAACAAAGAAATAGGAAGGTTTTGAAGGGCGAAGAAAAAAAGATCGGAGAGATCATAGTTGAGGAAAAAATGGCCCATCAACCTGTTGTTGATGTAGCCCTTGAGAAGCAAAAGAAAATTTTAGAATCAAAACAAAGAGAGAGTAAAACAATTAAGGTTGATTCTGAAAAATTAGATCACCTAATCAATATGGTTGGTGAGCTTGTTATTGCTACTGCAGGTCTTAACCAGCAATCTATGAAAATAGGTTTCAAGGAGTTTTTGGAATCCGTATCCATTATGACGAGATTGGTTGAAGATATTAGAGAGAAGGCTATGCAACTTAGGATGGTTCCTGTGGGGGAGACGTTTTCAAAATTTCAAAGGGTTGTAAGGGATATATGTAAAGAAACAGGCAAAGAAATTGAGTTGAGAATAACAGGGGGGGATACGGAGCTAGATAAAAATGTTACGGAAAAGATAAATGATCCTCTTATGCATTTGATTAGAAATGCCTGTGATCATGGAATAGAAACACCTGATGTAAGGGAGAAGATTGGTAAACCAAGAAAAGGTATCGTTAAGATTAATGCATATAATGATGCAGGTAGTATTGTTATAGAAATTATTGATGATGGTAAAGGCATAGACAAAGAAAAAATACTGCAAAAAGCAATTAGTATGGGATTGATCCAGGATAATCAGCAATTATCTGAAAGGGAAATATTTAATTTAATCTTTCATCCAGGCTTATCTACTGCAGAGGATGTAACAAAATTCTCCGGAAGGGGGGTTGGGATGGATGTTGTTAAAAAAGGTATCGAATCCCTGAGGGGTATAATTGATATTGATAGCAAGAAAAATATTGGAACAACAGTAAGAATAAAACTGCCATTAACACTTGCAATAATTGATGGTTTTATGGTGAGTGTTGATGATGCTAATTTTATTATACCACTTGAGATGGTTATTGAGTGTCTTGAGTTAAATGGTTTTTCAAGAGAGGATACGAACCAGAAAAAATATATAGATTTGAGAGGAGAGGTTTTGCCTCTTATTCGGTTAAGGGATATTTTCTACAATAATGGATTTTTACCACCTATAGAAAATGTAGTAGTTGTTAAGGTAGGACAGCAAAAAATAGGTATAGTTGTAGATAAACTAAAGGGTGAGGTTCAAACGGTAATAAAGAATATGGGGATTTTTTACAAAAATTATAGACATATCTCTGGAGCAACAATACTTGGAGATGGAAATGTGGCTCTTATATTAGATGTTCAGTATTTATTAAATGGAGGATTAGTATGTTGAAAAAATTAAAACTAAAAGGAAAGATCTTAGCAGTTTTAATTACAATATTTATTTTTCAGCTCGCTGGTTATAGTTATTTATTTTATATTCTTATGAGCGCCAATCATGATTTTGAATGGATTACAAATGTAAATATGAAAAGAGAGCATCTTTTGTTTGACTTTGAAACAGATCTTAGAGAGGTTGAAGGCTACATCAAAGATATGGTATTATCCTTAGATACAAGTAAAAAGTATGAGTTGAAAGATAAAATAGCTCAAAAAAGAAAGTCTTATGCAGAAAAATTAGACCAGGTCAGTAAATTAATAGATCAAAATGATAAAAAAGGCTTTGACATTTTATCTGAGTTAAAGGTTGCAATTGAACAGGCAAAGCCTTACAACTCTCAAATAATAGAATCTATACTTAAGGGAGAAGAACTTGTTGCCAGAGCGATTTTTGAGAGAGATGCTAAACCTGCTATAGATAAAGTATATGATAAAATTGGAGTATTAATTGATCACTTTAATGAAAGAACAAATATTAGATATAGAAAATTTGGTACCCTTTTTAGAATCTCTATTTTTGTAATATGTATAATATCATTTTTATCTTTAGCTATAATTATTTTTGCAGGTGCCTATTATATAAAAACAATTGTAAATCCTATCAAACAAGCAAGTGATGCAATAAAGACTATAGCAAGGGGAGATTTAGGGGTTAACATTAATACTGTAAACACTAAAGACGAGATAAGTCAGATGATGGTATCATTGGGTGAGATGATAGATAAGTTAAGGGGTGTTATATTGGAGGTTAAATCTGCGGCGGACAATGTGGCATCTGGCAGTAGTCAGTTAAGTAGTTCGGCGCAGCAGTTATCACAGGGTGCTACAGAGCAAGCTGCGTCAGTTGAAGAGACT
>CALINM010000079.1 GCA_938045315.1 uncultured bacterium
CCAAACACTGATTTTATAACACGAAAACCAAAATCAGTCCATAATAAATTTGTAGAAATGGTGGAAGATTTCAGGGCCGAATATAAGATTGATAAAAAGACCTTTTCCAGAAATTTTGCCATGCTCAGCAAGGATTACGATGTAATAATATCACAATCCTATGGTATAACTGTGAGAAAAATCCAAGAAACCTTAGATAGAATGCGCAAATATGAAAATAAAATAATTGACTCTCCCAAAAAAAAGAGATATGATATAAAAATCAGAAAGAACTTTCTAAAAAAAATAGAGTCTTTCAATAAAAGACATTTCATCAGTGAGGGTAAATCCTCGGAATTTTTCTTTGGCTCAAGAAAAGTTTTGTGTTACCTCAGATTGAATAAAGTAACTATCAAAGCTTCAACTTTAGATAGGGTTATGTATGAGATGTATAAAATAGACAAAGAGCTTATTGACGAAATGGGAGAGGTATATGTCAACTGGGAAAGAGAGCGAATTAAAGTTATATAATTCACATTCAGAAGCGGCTATTCTTGGCGCTATAATAAAAAATAATAAATTATTTTATACTTCACAAAACTCTCTTAATGAGAGTTATTTTTATGGGCATGTACACCGTAAAATATACAATACAATCAAACACTTAATCAATAATGAAGACAATTTTGATAAAGATGTTTTAAAGGCAAAACTTCAATCATTAAATATTCTGGATGATATTGGTGGTGTCGAATATATTGATGAAGTTTACTCATCTGCCTGCTGGGATAAAGCACTTCCTCAACATTGCAATATTATAAAAGAGCTTTTCATAAAAAGAGAAAGCCTTATTGCTGTTGAAAATTATCAAAAAATTCTATCAAATCCCCATAATGAAGACTCCCCTCAATCACTTGCTGTAGATATTATCTCAAATATCAACTCAATTTTAACTATTAATTCTGAAAATGCAGGATTAATGGAGACAGCAGATTGTCTTAAAGAGCTGTTTGAAGGTGAAACAGGTCGTAAATTAAAAATCGGCATTGAAGATATTGATAATTATTATCCGATAAAAACAAAAGAGCTTATCATTTTAGGTGGTCGTCCATCTCATGGTAAATCTGCCCTTGCCTGCACTATTGCAGAGGGCGCGGCAAGACATGGTAATCGTGTTGATTTCTATGCACTTGAAATGTCCAAAGAGCAGATTATGGCAAGACTTCTCTCATCATCTCTTTTTGGGGGAGGTGTTGAAATTCCATATTTTGATATCGTTGATAGGGAAAAAAGAGCAAAATTTACAGATTATCAATGGCAGGCTATTAATGAATTCAAGAAAAGAATTCCCAATATAGCTATTAATGATGGTTCTTCACAGACGGTATCAGATGTTATTTCAGGAACATTATCTTCAAGCAAAATAAAGGATACACCAGACCTTATTATTGTTGACTATCTTGATGTTATGTCATTTTCCGACTTCAATAATACAGAGAGAAGAGATATTATCTTAGGAGCTGTTGCAAACAGACTGAGAGACTTTGCAAAAGATCATGACTGTTGTGTTATTCTCCTTGTCCAGCTTAATAGAGAGGTTGAAAAGACTGTATCAGGCCGTCCAAATTCATCATTTTTAAGAAATAGTGGTGAGCTTGAGCAAATTGCTGATAAAATCATGTTTTCATTCAAGAAGAGTAAACACCTTAAGAAAATGAAAGGTGTCGATGAAATGACTCCTGAAGAATATGATGAATATATAGAATGGGAAAAGAAAATAGAAGTTATTATTGATAAGCAAAGAATGGGTCAGACAGGTTCTGTCATTCTAAATTGTAATATAAAATGTAATTTTATTACAGATAGAGAAATCAAGACCTATTAAGAAGGTCTCTGACATGTTCAATTATTTCATCTTTCTCCTCATCTGAAAGGTGAAATTTTTGACTTAGGGGTGTGGAATTAATAGCCTCTATCTTAATTTTATTTGCCTTGTGGGAAGTTTTCACATCCTGATAACAAGACTTAAAAATCTCTCTAAACCTGTTATAACTCTCTTCTTCTTCAAATATAGCAGCAGAGAAAGCGCCATAGAGAGATGATATATTCTTCATGAGAGTGGCAATACAATTGATATAAGCGATTGTAATTTCCCTTGAGGAAAATCCTTCATCTATTAAATCTTGCTTGAAATTATCTAAGGAAATACCAACCTCTCTCTGTACTTTTATGATGGCATCTATCGTAATTTCTTCATGTTTTTTATTCATAAAACCTCCAAAAAAAACTATACCATAAATTTAAAAATAAGTCAATCATTGATTTTTCCACGCAACTGTGATATACTGGAAAATCCGTCCAAAAATGGAGAGAATTCTTGGAAAACAATCATATAAAAAACTTATCAAAATCCAAAGATTTTGTCAGTATAAATTACAATATGTTGAGGAGGTCGGACCTCAGTATTGAGGCTAGAGGACTACTTGCCTTGCTCCTGACACAGGGCGATAATTTTAGCTTTAGGGCAGGCTTTTTTATTAAAATTGCAGGCTGTTCAAAAACAAAATATTACCGCATTCTAAACGAACTGAAAGACAAAAATTTCGTCCAAATAGAGAAGCAATATGATGATGCCGGCAAGCTTATAACAGGTAAATATATCTGGATAATTAACGATGAGCCGATTGAGGAATCACATCCCGAGTTCCCAATTTCTGGGAATTCCAGAATTGAGGAATCCCATAGAATGGGAGACATAAGTAATACAAGCTTAAAGAATACAAATTTAAGAGATTTTAAAAAAGAAAAAATAAAAAAAGAAAAAAGGAATGAAGAGTTGAATGAGCAATTCCTGAACCTGTGGAAATCGGATAGATTTCGTAAATCAGTTCCAAGTCACAATCGTGGGTCTAAGAAAATCATTTTCAAATACCTTGTGAAGAAAAGTGAAGAGACAGGAATGCCTCTGAATCAAATCTTGGAAATGTGTATGAGATATTATACCCAATCCACCATCCTTGAACAGCGAGAGGAAAATAAGAAGGCTGGAATTAACGAGGGGAAATATATCAAACTTTTGTCCACGGTCATCAACCAAGAATTTTATCTCGAACTTGATGAGCCTGTAAAAATAAATTCCATGACCGAGAAAAAGAAACTAGCGATTGATAAATATTTCAATGGTGATATATTTTGGCCAAATGAAATTCTTGGAAATAAGGAAGAGATTGATAAAATGGAACCTGAGGTTAGAGAGCATTTTGATAAACGGAGATTGGAGCAACAAATCAGGATGAAAAAAAATAATAAATAATTTGACTTATTTATTTTTTATGTTATAATACGGGAAATTAAAAAATTCTAAAAGGGGATTTGGAATTGACACCATTCACACGAGTAATTAAAAAACCTGTATCAAGATTTTCAGATATGGAATGTGATGTCTTGGCAGATACCATGTCCAGAAATAATTCTGATGGTTTGATGGATGGTGTTCCTGTCGGAACAGTCTTCTGGTTGCAATTCGACCCAACCCATAACTGTCTCAACTCAACCTT
>CALINM010000080.1 GCA_938045315.1 uncultured bacterium
TTAATCTTTTTATGATAAATTCTAACGATTTTATTATTTTCTATGAATTGTCTCGAGATTTCCGCCTCATCAAGATATGCTGACTCTAAAATATTACCTGCTTTAAAAATAAGATCTTTTAAAGTCATATTCTCCGTGTAAACGTATTCGCCGGGTTTTAAAACCTCCCCTGATATGGAAACAGTCTTTTTATACTTCTCCTCATTAATCGAATGGATAATAATTATATCCTCATCCTGAACAAGTAGATTTTCTTCTGGCAATCCTGATATAACCTTTTCCACATCAAAGTATAATGTTTTATAATCCCTATTTGGAGTAACTCTTATTATTTCTGCCTGTTTCATATAAGCCAATTTTGTCAACCCTCCAGCCAGGGCTATAACATCCCTTACAGTAGTATTATCAACCACAGGGTACTTGCCCGGATTTCTAACCTCACCAATAATTTCTACCATAGGTCTATCCTTAAAAAACCACTTATTAAAAATGTAGATACTATCTTGAGGTTGTAAATGCAGATTATATTTGGCACCATCTGTAAATACCTTTTCCAGGTTAAAAGGTATAAGCTCAGTTCTAAGATCCGGCAAAGCCAATCTCTTAATTAGAGCATAATCAAAATATGTCTCAGGCAGAAGATCGTTGTAATCTTTAATTAAATCTCTAATTTTCATTCCCTCTTTATATTCATACCTTCCCTGTCTCTTTACATTACCATAGAGGTATACTACATTCCCTTCTCTATCAACAATGTTGAATATACTTACAAGATCACCATCCTTTAAATGGAATTGTTTTGATTTTTCAAGATCCTTATCATTAATATCAATTATTACTTGTTTCTCGTTTTTAATGATTCTCTCCACCTGTATCTGTTGAGTGTAACCGGTTGGTAAGATGCCACCAGCCAACTCAATTAAATCATGTAATGTTTCATTTTCTTTTAGTTCGTAAATTGCTGGCCTCTTTACATTACCCACAATACCAACAATTGGTCCTGAGACTGGCACAAAAATTACATCCCCTGCCTGCAAAAACCTATCTTGTGACTTATCTCCCTTAAGTAATAAATCATATAAATCAAATTCTGCAATAACTTTATTTTTTCTATTGAGTTTTACTTTACGCATACTTCCAATGTTATTTGGTCCTCCCGCTAAAAGTAAAGCATCAGTTATTGTGGCAAATGAACCAATGTTGTAAGCTCCGGGTTTTTTAACATCACCTAAGACAAATATGGGTATACTCTTTAAATTTCCTAAAGTTACATTAACCTCAACGCCAATCACCTCTTTAACTTTTTTCGTGATCATACTGACCATCTGATCGTAAGTTAAGCCTGTTACATTTACTGGACCTAAATTAGGAATCATTATATTACCATTTCTATCTACCACTAAATTATACTGGGCATTAATTCTACCCCATATTAAAACCCTCACTTCATCACCCGGACCAATAACATAATTGCCAGGAACAGGTATATCACCTCTTGATGTTATTAATTTTGAAGACGCAGTTTTAAAAAAATCATATCCAAAGGGCTTTATATCTTTTTTTATGGTTTGATAACCACTAATAGATCTATATTTCTCAAATAAAGTGTTTTTAATCTCATCATCTTCATTTATTTTTGGACTACTTTCACTTTCAGTTACCTTTAATTCTCCCATGGAATCCTTTTTTTCCAGCATTTCTTTTCCCTTCAGAACTTCTTCAATTGTGAGCCCTTTAAATTCTGGCATGTTTCTAATGGATTCTATTGCCTCCTTTGTGATCCCCTGACTCTCAAAAAGATCCTGAGCTGTTTTCAATTGTTCTGGTGTTAATTGTATTCCTTGCATGGGTTGATTAGTAATAGTATCTTGTGATGAACCTGCATTAATGGAAATATTTTTCGTAGTTTGCCTCTCCTGGGCTCTTAAAGGCTCTGTTATCAAATTCATAGAAACAAAAATCAAAAGATATAAGCAAAGTCTCATTACAAATTTACTCATTCAAATCTCCTCCCGACTCTTTTTTAATCTTCGTTAGTCTATCTTTAACTATAACAAAAAAAACCCCTATCAAGAGGGATGAAAAAAATGATAACAAAGCCATAGTAGCCCTTTTGGGTTTTATTTTTTTATCTGGGGCTTTAGGTGGATCGATAATCTTAAAAGAGTGGTTTTCTTTAGCTTCAGCTAACATGGCCTGTTCTATCTGGTTTGCAATTAAATTATAAATTTTTGCTCTTACAAAAGGATCAAATGATTTGTTTATTTGCGATTCTAAATAGGCTCTGTTAGTTTGAGCAACTTTTTTCATGTTTTCACTGATATGTTCTTTCAACTCATTTATTAAGTAACTGAGTACTTTTGCACTCATATTAGGATCTTTAAACTGAAAGGATACTTCAACAACATTCTCCTTCGTTTTATAATTTACTTTTAAATTTTTTTCAAAAAACCTAAGGCATTCCCAAATTTTTTCATCTTCGCTTTTATCCTTTAAATCCTCTGGCTTAAAAAACACATTAAGGAGATTATATTTCTTTATAACTTTTTCCTGCAAAACTTTACTTTTAAGAAGTGCAATGACCTCTGTAATTTCCGAAGCTGGCGGTGGTGTAATACCAAGCTGAGTAGCAAACACGTTCATTAAAGATGGATTAGAACGTGAGGATGAGGGCGCTAAAATAGCTTTAGCCTCATATATTGGTGTAAGGAGAAAAGATATCCCTATGGTAAATGAGACAACTATGAAAACAAAAAGAGCAATTTTTTTCCAGAATCTTTTAATGATATAAAAAAACTCTAATATGTCTATTTCATCTTCGCAAGTTTGATATCCTTGATTTTTAGCCATCTTTTCTTCGCCATTCATAAAAACCACCTTATTTTTAATTTAAAAACATTTTTTAAGTAAAACAATCATTTGCCAATAATATTCAAAAAAACTTTCGACTTCCTTGAAAATTTCTTACTATCCAGTTTAATTTTTTAAATAATATTTAATCACTTCTCTAATTTTGTCACTACAGTCGGGAGAGTTGATAATATTATAGAAATCCTTAATCATTTTTTCAACGTCATCTAAAGACATTTTATCACGCTCTTTAGCAATCAAAATCCTATCATAATTTGTTGCAACAGTTCCCTCTTCTGCTGTTAGCAGCTCTTCTAATAAATTCTCTCCTGGTCTAATTCCCGTAAACTCAATTTTTATATCTTCATAAGGTTTTAAACCATTTATTTTTATTAATTCTTCAGCAAGAGTTAAAATTTTAACAGGCTCGCCCATATCAAGAACAAGAATCTCTCCTCCCCTACCCACCGTTGATGCCTGTAATACCAGAGATACAGCTTCTGGTATCGTCATAAAATAGCGCTGCATATCCTTATGTGTAATAGTTATAGGCCCTCCGTGTTTTATTTGTTCTAAAAAAAGAGGTACAACACTACCCCTGCTACCTAAAACATTTCCAAATCTTACCGAAATAAACTCAGTATTTTTTTGAGCTATATTACAGTTGTTTCTATTATTAAAAGCTTTACAGATATATTCTGCAATTCTTTTGGTAGCTCCCATAACACTTGTTGGATTTACTGCTTTATCTGTGGATATGAAAATAAATTTTTCCACATTATACTCATTTGCAACCTTAGCTAAATTATATGTTCCAAAAACATTAGTCTTCACTGCTTCACATGGATTCAACTCCATCATTGGAACATGTTTATATGCCGCTGCATGAAATACAATATGGGGACAAAACTTATTGAACACTTCTCTAACCCTATCTTTATCCCTTATATCTCCTACAACAAAGTGGACCTTACCAGTGAGTTGGGGGAATAAATTCTTTAGTTTTATTTCCATGTTATGTAACTCGGTCTCATCAATTTCAAAAAGCACAACGCTTCTTGGCGCAAAACCACATACCTGTATGGTTATTTCTGAACCTATTGATCCTCCTGCTCCTGTTATCAGGATTACCTTTTCTTTTAGAAACTCTTCTATGGACTCATAAGATATTTTTACTGCCTTTCTTCCAATCAGATCCTCTATAGAGATATCTTCAAGATTTTTTACATTTACTTCATAATTATGAAAGTTATAAATCCGAGGTATAACTTTTATATCACTTATACCTGCATCCTTAGTTTCATAATATATTTTTCTTAAATTTGTGTGATCAAGGGATGGAATAGCAATTATCACATTTTCTACCTTAAATTTGTGCACTATCTCTTTTATTTTACTCAAAGTACCTAAAACTTTTACTCCATGAATATAGATACCTATCTTATTTGGATCATCATCAATAAAACCGATTGGGTAAAAATCCTTAAAATTTTGTCTTATAATATCCCTAACTATCATCTCACCAGTATTACCAGCTCCAATAATCAATGTTTTTTTTCCAGGCCCAATATTATCTTTCGGTAAAAAGATCTCAAGGTACAACCTCTTGAGTGCTCTCAATGCTGACACCAAGACAAAGCTAATCAAACCATCCAAAATAAAAATACTTTTGGGAAAACCTTTGAAATCCGGGACTAAATAAGATATAAAACCTGGCAGCTTGATGTCTGGGGGACTAAGCAAAATAAACATAACCAATGCTGATTCAGATATAAGTATTGATTTTGCAATCTTACTTAGATCTTTCAAACCCACATATCTCCATGAGATATAATAAACTTTAGACAATATAAAGACAAAAATTTTAAAAATAGCAAAAAAAGGAAGAGCCTTAAAAAACAATATCTTATACAAATCGGGAATATTAAATTCAAACCTTAATAAAAATGACAAATACAGGGAAATTATAAATATAAAGAGATCACAAAGGAGAAAAAAAATAAATCTCTTAAGGGGGGTTGGATAAAAAGATATTCCGGGTATATTACTCAATGTATCAAAATCCTCCACAAAGTTTTTAAAATGAGTCCCATATCAGTTTTAAAAGACTGAAGCTTTAAATACTCTTTGTATATGGCAATTTTTTCAGGTAAGACTTCTCTAATATAACCTTCTTCAGTGTTTTCATAATTTTTTAGAATCTCTTCTTCGTTTCTGAACTTAATTGAAGCAAAGTCCGTTATTCCCGGTCTAATTTTTAAAATCTCTTTAAAGTCATCACGATATATATTAACATATTTTTCAACTTCAGGTCTTGGCCCAACAAGACTCATATCACCCTTTAGGACATTTATAAGCTGTGGTAGTTCATCTAACTTTGTTTTTCTTAAAAACTTCCCTACTCTCGTTATTCTTGCATCATCTCCCCTCGTTACAGGAGGACCTAACCTGTCAGCATTAGCTACCATAGTTCTGAATTTAATTAAATTGAATGGAACAAAATTCATGCCAACTCTTTTTTGTTTATAGAAAATATCTCCTCTATCTGAAAACTTAATTAGCAAACCTATAACTAAAAAAACAGGGAGTAAAAAGAGAATACCCATAAAACTAAGTATAAAATCAATAATTCTTTTACCAAATCTATTGTAAAAGCTATTTTGCATATTTCAGCACCTTTTCAATTATGTAATCCTGATCCTCTTCAGTCAAACTGGGATAAATAGGCAGTGAAACAGATTGTTCAAAAACTTTATTTGCAACAGGAAAATCCTCATCCTTAAAAGCATAAGTTTTTTTATAATATGGGTGTTTATGAACAGGAATAAAGTGGACAGAAGTACCTACCCCATCTTTTTTTAAATTTTCAATAAGCTCATCTCTGTTATTCACTTTAATCACGTAAAG
>CALINM010000081.1 GCA_938045315.1 uncultured bacterium
ATTATGCCTAAATAAACCAACCATAATCTCTCTTAAAACAAATACAATTGCTGCATCTACAATATAAGTAATCTTTAGCCTTTCAATTTCAAAATATTCCACAATACTTTTAAGAAGCTCAATTAAAATAAATATAGAAAGTATGTTTTCAATTAAAAGATCTAATCCCTGCGATATAGTAGGAGCTTTAAAAACATATGTAAGATCAAGAAAAATTTTTGATAAACTAATCAACAAAGCTAAAATAACGATGGGAATTAAAATTTCAACCATAACTTTTATAATTTTTTTAAAATATTTCATGAGATAAGTTTAGCTAAAGCAAGTAAAAAAATTTTTAATTTTGAATTAAATATAAGTTAATTTATTTCACAGATTTAAATCACCTTTATTTTCAGGGATATCTATTTTATAATTTTATTAATGTCCTATCTTACCTGTGTTTTGAAAGTTACAATACCTTCTTTAATTTAAACTACTGATACATTTTACGAAATATGATATCATAAAAACAATGAATATTCTTTTAATCAAACTAAACAGCCCAGCAGATGAGATTATCCCCCCCTATCTCTAGGATATTTAGCATCTACTGTAAGGCACAATCATAGGGTGAGAATACTTGATTGCTTAAAAGAAAACTTATCAATAGTACAAGTTACTGATATAACAAAAGAATTTGATGTAGTTGGAATAACTCTTTTCACAAAAGATTTAGCCATATGTAAGCAGTACTTAAAAAGTATCAAAAAAGCAAAGCCAAGTATAATTACGCTCCTTGGTGGACCTCATCCCTCTGCAGTACCTGATGAAACACTAATGTTCTTTAAAAATCTTGCAGATTATATCTTTGTTGGAGAATCGGAGATAGGTTTTCCTGAACTTATTAATTACCTAGAACAGGGAAAACCTTCTTAGGATGAGATAGAAGGTCTCGCATATATAAGGGATGGTAAAATAGTAAAAAATCCAACAATTTGCCCCGATAACATTGATGATTTTCAAGTTGCATGGGACTTAATACCACCTAACTCTTATCCAATGGCACCTCATGGAGCATTTTTCAAACAATATCCAGTTGCTCCTATAATAACTTCTCGTGGTTGTCCCTTTCATTGTACCTTTTGTGGTGGGCATATAATATCTGGCAGAAAGATAAGGCAAAGAAGTATAAAAAATGTAATGTCAGAAATCGAGCTATTATATAGAGATTATGGTGTCAGAGAGATACACATAGAAGATGACAATTTCACCTTTAGAAAGGATTATGTTCTAGAGTTTTGCAATCATATGAGGTCAAAATTCCCTAATTTAACCTGGACATGCCCAAATGGAGTTAGGATTGACACCCTTGATGAAGAAATGGTGGAAGCAATGAGATCGTCAGGATGCTATGCTTTGTCGATAGGTATAGAGTCCGGTAGTGATAAGATACTAAAGCTCATGAAGAAATCACTTAACATTCAGAAAATAGCAGAAAAAATAGAAATGTTAAAAAAATTTGATATAGATATTAACGCTTTTTTTATCCCTGGTGGTGATAAATTATAGTTGTGTCTTTTATAGTATAATTTAGTAATATGGGGGAAAAATCAAATAAGATTTTAAAACAAAGAGGCATCAAAAGTTAAATTAAACCTGAGGATGGGATACATACTTTCCAAACACATACCATAGACTTGTCATGTCCACATGTTAAGAAACGTCTTGAAGAATATGTTAAAATAAGATGCAAAAGCCTTTTGTGAAGAACTGAAGTGGATAAAGAAGATGAAGGATTTTTACAAGGCAATATTGTGATTCGAAGAAGTGATATGGAGATTTGAGAAAAAGTATCCTGTTTATATAAAAGGTTTACTTAAATAGAAAAAGCCGTATTTTAACTATTTGAAATATTTAAACAATTAATATAGTGGAAAAACACAAATAGCTGTATAGAGCTTGTGAGGCATAATACAGGTGTATACATTTAATTTGTAAGGATTGGGCAGGTAAGCATTTACGTAAATATAAGCTTATTAGAGAAAAATAGATGGAAGGATCCCTACACCTATGGCAAAAATTACTTTTTATGAATCAGGACAAAAGTTTAATGCCAGATCTATACTTAAACTTTAATTTTTTTAACAGGAGCCAAAAGCGAGGTGTTAGCATAATCTTATTTTTGCTAAAATCAAAGGCATTGTAAAAATAGTATTAAGGGCAGGGCCTGACAAAGGATCTTCATTAACTGGATTTGATACTGGATAGGTGTAAGCACCAGATGATGTTGTTTGAATATTACTATCAATAGCAACATTAGCAAAGATAAAAAGCTTCTGCCCCAGTGAATCAATTAAAAAGATGAAGTTGTTATCCGTATTTATACCCGATGCAGTTAAAACTTCTCCAATTACAGGCTTTGTGCCATGTATCACAAATTGCCGTGCACCATTCGTCCCGGGATCACAACTATACCCAGTATTTGGATTTGCAAATACCTGAATTTTTCCCTCTGGCCTTCCAGCATAGGAAGTTACTCTATCATACTGCCTTTTAAAGGGATTCCATTTCAAAGTTTGCTTAAAGCAGGGTGTGAAATTTAAAAAATCTGCTACAAGCAATTTGCCTGTTGTGCTATCAAAAGTAATACCCGATGGTAAATAAAATTGACCATTACCATAAGATAGGGAAGGGTTGTAGTAAGGAAAAGCACCATTGCCAACAAGAGTATTAAAACTTCCGTCTGATAAAGAGTATGACTTAATATTTTTGTCATACATATCTGTGGCATATAAATACCCATCTGGCCCTACCGCAAGGTCAGCTGGTCTTGTAAGGTTTTTATAAGTTTCTGAGCCTGTAAAACCACTTCCATAATTGGCTATAAAACTACCATCAGAAGCGTTATATATTTTCCCACCATCATTTTCTGTAGCAACAGCAATTTATTAGATGAATATGCAATTGCTACAGGCCTGGTTATATTTACGAAAGTGGTTACATTTTTTGAAGGGTCAACTTTAAAAACAGCGTTTGCTCCCCAATCAGCTACATATACATTAGTACCATCAGTAGTTACACCGATTGGATTAATAAAACCCTTTTCAGGGCCTGAAATTTTTATAATTTTTTTTACGCCAAATAACGTAATCACCTTGCGCCTGTTAGAGTATTTTTAAGAGGAATTTCAAGAACATATTTCCCAGAAACCTTTACAATAGTGCCAATTCTTAAATGTTTACGCTCTTTTATAATAAATTTATCTTTGCCTGTCTTTTCGAGAACCAGTAACATTAAATCATACTTCATATGCCATGCCTGAAAAGTCTTTTCAGAAGCATCATTAAAAATAAAGAGCATGCCTGCTACGCCTAAACTTTTAAGAGTTGATAACTCAGTATTTGAAAGCCCCAGCTCTTTTTCTCTCTCGTCTTTAGCTACCAAAACAACCAAATCTCTCCCATTAACATTAATTTTCTTTTTTTGATAGCTATTTATTGTAATCTTTTGAGCAATCGAATAGAAATTATTAGTAAAAATTAATAAAATAATTAATATAACCTTTTTTTTCAAATTACACCTCTATCTCATGCAGTATACTTATTTTGAAAACTTTAAAAAGCAGATTTACCGCAGGCTTTTGGCTTATATTAATAAGTTTTTTCACTAAAAGATTATACTCCCCCAATGTTACATGTATCTCTTGATTAATTTTTATTATATCTTCGCTGGATTCAATACCTTTAATAGACTCGCTGATTTCGTGTTCTACTTTTAATTTTCCATAAATATCCCTCGTTTGGTTCGATGTGTTTACAAGGGAAATAATTTTTGAAAGAATCATCAAGGAATTTGTGGAACTTAAAAATTTTTCATTAATTAACGTTTCTATTAGCTCATGCCTTTTGTCAAATAATCTAATAAGTTTGCCCAGCAAATTTTGGGCTGCATGCTTGATCTTATATATTTTATATAACCATAAACTGCTCCAGATAACTAATAAAATTAGCAAAACAATAATTATGAAGTAAATATAAAACATATTTCACCAGTTAGAATTTTTAAAAAACCCCTTTCCCTTTGATCTGTAAAACATTATTTTACAGGAATGTTCCAGTGTAGATGTATATGAAAATGCCTCTTCCAGCAAAAGACCTGTTGAAAAGCTCCCATGACCTTTTAACATAACAATTTTATACTCCTGCAAATACTTAGGTATTATATCTGCCACTTCTCTTGATCCAACAGACCTTTTCGTTGCAATTACAGGGACTTTTTTTAAGATATAATTCCCCTCAGAATCATCAAGAATTATCTCTTCACATTCCATTGACAAAGCTGTTGCAATTGGTGGGTGTGCATGAAAAACTGCAAGGGCAGAAGTTTTTTTATAGATGGCTCTATGCACTACTATCTCTGTAGATGCTAAACAAATATTTGAATCTATATCATCTATCAAAGTTTCTATTATATCTTCTTCTGACAAACTGCCAAGCATAGAACCTCTTCTGGTTATATAAATCTTTTCACCCACTTTTACACTCATATTACCGCCATGTGAAGAAAAGAGTCCCTGTTGCCAGCCTAATTTACCAATTTTTGCAAACTCTTCCCAGATTTTTACTATACTAGCCATTCTAAACCCAATTCTTTTAATTTCCGCTGTTTGGGAAAGCCAGTTTTTTCATCCCACCCCCTTGCTAAATAATACTCATCTAACATGTCTTCATACTCATCAAAATACAGTCGAGGCGGAAGATAATCATCCTCTCTTTTAAAGCCCGCTTTTATGTTAAAAATTCTTTCTAAATTGTAAATCCTCTCCCCTATTTTCTGGAATTCCACTGTTGATAAATCCAAACCAGTATAAGCATTTAACAGACGGGATAGATAATCGTCCGATACAGCAAGCCCTAAAAATCTGCAAAAAATAGAACTATCAGAAGCACAATGACTATTTTGTAAATATATTACTATTCCAGCTTTTCCCTTTGACATTTTTCTATTAATCAATTTGGGTATACCAAGCACTTCCGGAGCTAGCATATATGCCCTCAAATGACACCCCCCTCTATTGGATGTACCATAGGATAGAGCCATCCCATAAATACCCTTAGGATGGTAAGCTGGTAACTCCAGTCCTTTAACTGTCATCGATAGTTCTTTTCTGCCAAGCTTTTCAGCTAATCTTCTGCTCCCTAAGGAGATATCTTTGCCTTCATCTAATGCCTCCAGTGTTTTATTAATCAATTCTGATACAATTTTTATATCACCAAAGGGAATTTGATTTATCTCAAGAAATGCAGCGATACTTCCACCAAGAGAGATAGTATCAACACCATAATCTGCACATAATTTATTAAATTCAATAACTGCGTCAAGATCAGATATCCCTAAATTTGCTCCCAAAGCCCAGAGTGTTTCGTATTCCGGACCTTCTCCTTTATCTGTGATACGCCCACAGGCAATCTTACAACCAATACAGGCTCTCTTTTTAATGACCTTGTTTTTTAAAGATTCTCCTGATATTTTATCTGCTTCTTCAAAAAAGATTTCTTGAAAATTTTTATGGGGCAAAATCTTTAATTCATTAATTAAATTCAACAAGAGGGAAGTTCCGAACTCTGGCAAACCCTGTGAAGTAATTGGATTAGCATAAATCCACTTATCTATCTCATCACTCACATAGTTAAATCTCTCTTTATCAAAGGGATTAAAGATATTTTTTTCCCTTCTCTTAACTACTAAAGCTAACAAATTTTTAGAGTTAAAAACTAAACCCCCACCACCTCTACCAAAGTATCTGTTATCTGAGGATAGATTAGAAAAAATAACCCCCCTTTCAGCAGAAGGCCCACACATTATATATGAAATATCTTCGCCGAATTTTTCCTTTAACTTACCTATTCTCTCAGGGATCTTTTTACCTTTTAAGTAGATTCCCTCGTGGAAACTTATTTTTTCATCTTCTATATAAATTATTGAGGGGGATTCTAATCTTCCTGTTATAACAATCCCATCAATACCATTTTTTACGAAATACACACCTCCATATCCACCACATGAACTATCAAAAATTGTTCCCGTTAAAGGGGACTTAAATACACAGTGAAACCTACCAGTTAATGGTCCTGTACTACCCGTTAAAGGACCCGTAAGAAAGAAAATAGGGGCCTCTGGATCTAATGGATCAATATCAGGACTGGCGAATTCAAAATATAGTCTTACCCCAAGCCCCCTCCCTCCTAAAAACTGCTTTATAATTGAAGCATCCAGTTTTTTATTTTTTACAGTTTTCTTTGTTAGGTTTAGATGTGTAAGTCTATACTCAAGGCTCATTTAAATATTCCCGGGAAATCCTGAATTTCTAATTTTTTCATCCTCTGCTCATTAATCAGGTCATTTTTTAAATTAGCTATGGATTTAAAGTACAGGGGGTGTATATAGTTTTCACACAATTCAGCAAGGGGATAGAGCACAAAAGCCCTATTTTTTAAATGGGGATGTGGCACAATTATATCTAAATCAGAGTATATAACATCATCATAAAATAAAATGTCTAAATCGATTATACGGGGACCATATTTGAAGGTTTTAATCCTTCCCATTTTTTTTTCCACATTTTTTAAAAATATAAAAAGGTTCTGAAGGCTAAAAGAGGTTTTAAGTTCTATTACTCCATTGATAAACTCTGGTTGATCTCTATAACCAACAGGTTCAGTCTCATAAAGATTCGATAAAACTATCGCATTAATTTCCTCTTCAGCCTTGAGATATTCTATTGCTCTCTTGATATTTGCTAATCTATCACCTAAATTTGTTCCAATACCAATATAGGCTATCATTTTTAAAAACTTACCCTTTCAATCCTATCAAGGGCTTCGAGCAACTTTTCTTTATCCACCGTTAAAGCTATTCTAAAATATCCTTCTCCATGGGAACCAAAACCCACCCCTGGGGTAAGAACAACACCAGTTTCTTCAAGTATTTTCCCGCAGAAGGTTCTTGAATCAATATTATTAGGAGTCTTTACCCATACATAAAAGGTAGCCTGAGGATAAAAAACATCGTACCCAAGACTCTGCAATTTTTGCACAACTAAATCACGCCTTTCTTTATATATACTTCTATATTTATTTACGATACTCTGATCACCCGATAATGCTTCTATACCAGCTTCTTGAACTGCCTGAAAGATACCAGAGTCAACATTAGTTTTGATCTTCCCAAGACCCTCAATAATAGATTTGTTCCCCACTGCAAAGCCAATTCTCCATCCCGTCATGCTGTAAGTTTTTGATAATGAATGCATCTCTATAGCAACATCCCTGGCTCCATCTACATTAAAAATACTAATTGGCGGCTCTTCATAAAAAAGCTCAGAATATGCCATATCATGGCACACTATAAACTTATATTTATGGGCTAAATCAACTACCTCTTGAAAAAAATTCTTATTTGCCATTGCAGATGTGGGATTATTGGGATAATTTATGTGCATCATTTTAGTTTTTTTCAGAACATCTTCAGGAATTGCTTTTAAATCGGGCAAAAAATTATTTTCCCTTTTCAAAGGCATTATGTAAGAAATACCACCTGCAAATATTGTCCCTATGTTATAAACGGGATACCCAGGATCGGGTACCAAGACGTAATCACCGGGATTAACAAAAGCAAGGGGTATATGCGCTATCCCTTCTTTAGAACCAATAAGTGATACAACTTCATTTTCTGGATTAAATTCAACCCCAAATCTATTCTTAATCCATAAAGAAGCAGCCTTCCTGAACTCATATAAACCCTCATAATCAGGATATTTATGGTTCTTTGGATCTTCTGCAGCCCTCTTCAGTCTCTCTACTATATGATGTGGAGTGGGAAGATCTGGATCCCCTATCCCCAGGCTTATTATATTTATTCCTTTAGATGCAACCTCCTTCTTCTTTCTATCAATTTCTGCAAAAAGATATGGTGGTAGTTTTTTCAGTCTCTCTGACTTTTCAAAATCCATACCAATCTCCTTTCTACGATTTTTTTACAAAATTTGTAAGGATACCTATATTTTCTATCTTTATCTCCACTTTATCACCATCTTTTAAAGGACCTATACCTGCTGGTGTTCCTGTAGCAATAACATCACCGGGAAGCAAAGTCATAATTCCACTTATAAAAGACACCAGTTTTTCGATTGAAAAAATTAAATCACATGTATTACCCTCCTGAACCACTTCACCATTGAGAATGGTAAATATGTTAAGGGATTTAGGATTACACTCCGTTTCGATCCATGGACCCATGGGAGCAAAGGTATCGTAACTTTTAGCTCGCGTCCATTGTCCATCCTTTTTCTGATTATATCTCTCTGTAACATCATTAAAACATGTATAGCCCAGAATATATCTATTTGAATCATCTTCCCTTACATTTTTCGCTTTTTTTCCAATTACAACAGCAAGTTCACATTCGTAATCAACCCTTCTATAATGTTTTGGCAGGATTATGTAATCCCCATGACCTATAACCGCTGTTGAGGGCTTTAAAAAAATTATGGGCTCGTCGGGTAAAGGTATTTTCATCTCTTCAGCATGGCTTTTATAATTTAATCCTACTGCAACGATTTTTGAAGGTTTTGCAGGTGGCAATAATTCAACTTCATCCAGTTTTATTATTTCTTTTGTTTTTTCGATAAAGTCATTTATAAAGGGGTCAGTAATTGTATGAAAATACGTCTCTTCAATGATGCCAAATTTTTCTACCCCCCTGTGATTGGCCCTTGCAATCTTCATATTACAGTCCCAGAACTTCCTTCATGCCATATAAACCGGGTTCTTTACCATAAACCCATTTTACAGCCCTTAAAGCACCCCTTGCAAAATTTTCTCTGCTGTGTGCCCTATGAATAAGCTCAATTCTCTCACCCATGCCACCAAATATAACTGTATGCTCTCCTACAACATCGCCAGCCCTTAAAGTTTGCATGCCAATCTCCTGTTTCTTTCTTTCACCAATTATACCCTTCCTTTCAAAGACAGCTGATTTATGATAATCACGACCTAAAGCTTCAGCAACTACCTGACCCAGCTTGACTGCAGTTCCACTGGGAGCATCTTTCTTCATCCTATGATGGATTTCCAGTATTTCTACATCATAATCATCCCCAAGAATTTTAGCTGTCTCATAAGCGAGTTTAAATAGAAGATTTACACCCAGACTCATATTTGGACTCATCACACAGGGAAAATATTTGGTACAATCTTTTATAAATTCAACCTGATCCTGATCAAAACCAGTAGTACCAATAACCATTGGAAAGCCTATTTCTTTAGCAAGCTTTACATTATTAAGTGTAGAATATATATGCGTAAAATCAACAACTACTGCGTCCTTTACAGCCACCTCTCTTAATGAGGAAGATATTTTAATACCCTGATTTCCTCCAAACTTTGAAACATCCTCACCTATAAAGGGACTATCAGATCTCTCTACAGCTCCCACAAGTTTTAAATCTGAATCTTCTTTTACCAATCTAAGAATGGTACTCCCCATTCTTCCTGCAGCACCAAGAACAATAACTTTGATCACCTTATTACTCCTTATTTAACTAATTTATACTTCTTAAGAACAGCTTTAAGTTTATTTAAATTTGATTCTGTCATTTCACATAAGGGTAGTCTAACTTCAGGATCTATCATTTTCATCATTCCCATAGCTGTCTTTACTGGAACTGGATTGGTCTCAATAAACAATGCTTTCATGAAATCATAGTATTCGTAATGAATTTTTCTTGCCTCATCAACTCTTTTATTCAAGTAAAGAGAAACCATTTTTGCAATCTTATCGGGTATAATGTTAGAAGCAACAGAAATAACTCCTTTACCACCCAAAGAAAGCATAGGTAAAGTTAGAGAGTCATCACCAGAAAGCACAACAAAATCTTTATCTATATTCTTTATAATTTCTGTAACTTGTTCTAAACTACCTGAGGCCTCTTTAATACCAACAATATTGGGAATTTTAGATAACCTAACAACTGTTTCAGGTGACATATTAATACCCGTTCTTCCAGGTATATTGTAAAGTATTATAGGGATATTCACTGCTTCTGCTACTTTCTTAAAGTGTCTGTATAAGCCTTCCTGTGATGGTTTGTTATAGTAAGGACAAACTAGCAATGCACCATCGGCACCAACTTTTTTTGCAAACTCCGTTAATTCGATAGCTTCTTCTGTGCTATTTGCACCGGTTCCTGCAATAACAGGTACTCGCTTTTTAACATATTTTACAGTCAACTCTATTACCTTTTTGTGTTCTTCATATGACAATGTTGGTGCCTCCCCTGTAGTCCCACAGGGAACGATACCATTAACACCCTTCTCTATCTGAAATTCAATAAGTTTCTTAAGGGCATTTGTATCTAATTCACCCCTTTTAAATGGTGTAACTAACGCTGTAATTGCTCCTTCAAACATAATTGCCTCCTACCCCGGAATTATTTCATCGAGGTAAATATATCCTTCACATATTATTTTTACCGCACCTTCAAGATAAACATCTTTAAAGTTCTCCTTTTCAAGTTTAAAATAAATATAAAGTTTTTCGCCACCTGTAGTTATTACTTCTACCGGTGATTCAACTTTTCTTAGATAACCACATACGAGTGCCGATGCTGATGCACCAGTACCACAGGCAAGAGTTTCGTCTTCAACACCTCTTTCATAGGTACGCACTTTTATTGAATTTTTACCTGCTGGACTAACAAAATTTACATTTGTACCAGCTGGACTGAATCTATCGTGATATCTTATTTTCCTGCCCAATTCTTTTACAGGCACATTTTCGAGATTATCTTCATAGTAAATCACAAAATGGGGAACACCAGTATTTATAAAATTACCTTTTATAATGTCCCCGTCCACGTATATATCCATATGGGGTATAAAGTTAGCTGGATCGGAAAGCCTGATTTTAACAAGGCCGTCCCTAACCTGGGCATGTATCACACCTGCTAAGGTCATGAAAGAGATGTCATTTTTGCCTGTCATCAAAGAGTATAGTCTTGCTGCACATCGAGAACCATTACCACACATCTCAGCCACACTTCCATCGGCATTGAAAAAATCCCATCTAAAATCCATTCCTTCGTATTTATTTAGAACTATTAATCCATCTGCACCAACACCATTATTTCTGTTACAAACATAGGGAGTCATTTTTTTGAAAAAATCAAAATCATAATTGCCATCAAAGTTATTGATGATTATAAAATCATTACCAGAGCCTGTTAATTTATGAAAATAGAGTTTTTTTCTCATAGACTACTCAACCTTTATTTGGGGTATTATTTCTTTTGAAACCAGATCTTCTAATGTATCCCTTTCTCTGATGCAAAAATACTCATCTTTATACACGAGCACTTCAGCAGGTTTTAGTCTTGAGTTATAATTTGAAGACATACTAAAACCATATGCCCCTGCACTCATTACACAAAGTATGTCACCCTTTTCCGGCTCAGTAATAGTCCTGTTTTTTGCTAAATAGTCAGTAGATTCGCAAACGGGGCCTACTATATCTACCTCGATATTATTACCCTCTTTTTTATTAACGGGAACTATACTATGATATGAACCATACAGTGCTGGCCTTGCAAGGTCGTTCATTGCTGCATCAACAATGACAAAATTTTTTTCCCTTGTGTCCTTTCTGTATAAAACCTTTGTTAGCAGAACTCCTGCATTACCAACTATAACCCTCCCGGGCTCAAAAATCAGGGTTTTATTAGTATTTTTGAAGTATTTCAAGATTGACTCACCATACTCATTTGGATGTGCAGGTTCTTCATCTTTATAAGTAATACCTAAACCGCCTCCCAGATCAACATATTTTATATTAATCCCAAGTTTTTCTATTATATCAATCAGATTTAACATTTTTTCTACAGCTTCATTAAATGGTCCTAATTGTGTAATTTGAGAACCTATATGACAATCGATGCCAATAACTTCTACATTTTCTAATTCCAACGCTTTTTTATATACATCAATAACCCTATCATGGGGAATGCCAAACTTATTCTTCTTTAGGCCCGTTGATATATAAGGGTGTGTAAGGGGATTAACATCGGGATTAACCCTGAAAGCAATTGGAGCTTTTTTACCTAATCTTTGAGCCACTTTATCAATTGTTATTAATTCTAATTCTGACTCCACATTAAACATCAAAATTCCTGCTATAAGAGCCATTTCTATCTCATCTTCTGTTTTTCCAACTCCAGAAAATACTATTTTTGATGGATCTGCCCCTGCTTTAATTGCCCTGTATAGTTCTCCTTTTGATACAATGTCGAAACCGCTCCCTGATTGAACTAATAAATTCAAAATAGCAATATTGCTATTTGCCTTTACAGAATAGCATATTAAATGGTCATGTTTTTTAAAAGCATTATCAAAGGCATGAAAGTGCCTTAAAATTGTTTTACCACTGTATACATAAAGAGGTGTACCAAACTTAACAGCAAGCTCGTTTAAAGAAATATCCTCACAATATAATTCGTCTCCTCGATAATTAAAATAGTTCACCCAAAAAGACCTCCTCTATAACAGATGATTGCTTATTTTAAAAAATATTGCATCGAAAAATCAATAAAATTAGTTGTTAAATGGATTGATATAACATATAATCAACGATTGATTTTGCTGACAGGGAGAAATTTAAGTGAAAGCTTGTTTGACAGGTTTTGAAAAAACAGGAAAAACAACCCTATTTAATGCAATAACTGGTTTAAATATAACCATCAATTCAGGACAGACACCAGAGAATACCATTCACGAAGGTGTTGCAATAGTTGAAGATCCAAGAGTTAGAAATCTTTCTGAAATATTTAAGCCCAAAAAAACTACTTATGCAACAATTAGATACATTGATCTAACAGGTATTTCAAAAAATGATCAACAGCGAAATCAAAAAATATTTGAAAATATAAAAGATGCTGAAGTTTTAATACACATTATCAGGGCGTTTGATGATGTATCCACCCCACATCCCATAGGTGAGATTAATGTAGAAAGGGATATCAAACTTTTTGAAAGTGAGCTTTTGTTATATGATTATGTCTTATTAGAAAAGAGAATAGAAAGAATCAAAAATAATTTGAAAAGGGGATTAAAGGAAAATCAAAAGGAACTCGAACTCTTCGAAAATATGAAAGCATTTTTAGATGATGAAAAGCCTCTAAGAGAGTTTAACTTTTCTATAGAGGATTACAAAATCTTACTACCCTATAAGTTTATAACAATTAAACCCATAATACATGTAGTAAATTATGGAGAGAGTTATTTAAACAGATTTTCTACGTTTGATAGCAAATTATTGAACTTATACAATAAACCTAAAAGATCCTCTATAATTTCTTTATGTGCCACACTGGAAAGAGAAATATCAGAATTACCCATGGAAGAAAGAGAGGAGTTCCTCAAAGAACTAAATATTCAAGAACCAGCATTTAATCTCTTAATTAGAGAATCTTACAGTTTATTGGGTTTTATATCCTTCTTCACTGTGGGAGAAGATGAAGTAAGAGCATGGACAATAAAAAGAGGTATGACTGCAAAAGAAGCGGGGGGAAAGATTCACTCTCATATCGAAAAAGGGTTTATAAGGGCTGAAGTTGTATCATATAAAGATTTTGTAGAAGCGGGGAGCTTAAAGGTTGCAAAAGATAAGGGGTTACTACGTCTCGAGGGAAAAACTTATATTGTTGAAGATGGTGACATAATGAATTTCAGGTTTAATGTTTGAATTAGTTTGCCTTTTCAAAGACAAACTTTACATAATGACAGTAATCACACTTTTTAATATCTCTTTCTTTTATATGACAATCACCTGTAAAACAACCTGTCATAGTAGGTCTATTGGTGGCATAGCTACCAATATCATGCGCTAAACCGCCATGACACTCTAAACATTTCATAGAAGCTTTTACACCATCTAAATGAACTTTATGATCCATTTTTATAATTTTCTTACCTTTAATCTCCTTTCTTTCCTTAATTTCTCTATGACAACTTTCGCACTTGCTGTTCATTATTTTAGAATCACTGGTAAAATGCTTGGATAGGGATAGGGATGATAAATCATGACAATCTATACAATCAGAATTTTTAGTATTGTGAATAAAAGATGTAGAAAATAGTCTGGCTTCCTTGAAATGGCAAATACCACAATACATAGTTGAAACTGTAGTAGTCCTTACCAACCAAAAAATTGTAAAAAAGATTACAATTACAACGAAAACTAAGGGAAAAACATATTTCTTTAAATCTTTAGCTTCCATAATTATCCTTTTGAAATGTCAATACTTTTTTGATTAATCACGAATATATTCCTGTATTCATCGCCTGTAAAAAGCTTACTTAGCTCTACATCTTCATTCTTCCACCAGATCTCTTTTTCTTCTTTGTCTTTTGGGAATAATTTTTTATCGCCCGTAAGATATATATTACCAGATATTTTAACCTTAAACCTTTTTAAAGCTATAACATCCTCAACTATTCCTTCGTAAAAAAATACTCTTACAAATATTGAATGATCATGGGTGCTGATCTTTGCAACCTGACCATGTTTCA
>CALINM010000082.1 GCA_938045315.1 uncultured bacterium
TTTTTATTAAAAGTGAATCTCCAAGAGATAAGCTTCCTTCTGGAATAGTATCAACAACACTTGAATTATAAATACCATAAACAAGAAAAGGAATAGATATTACAAAGCCACTTAAAGGTCCTGCAGTGCCAATATCAATAAGATGGTTTTTGCTATAAATGTGTGATTTCATTTTGATTATTGCGCCAAAAGTGCCAATAAAAGTAGGTGCAGGTATGAAAAATGGCAAACTTGCTTCTACCCCATGTTTTTTTGAAAGGATATAATGACCAAACTCATGAAAAATAAGTATGGTAAGTAAAGAAATTGAAAAAGGAAAACCGTATTTTAAGTTTTTTAAAAGGAAAGGGTCCTTCCCATTCATAAGTGTACCTGCAAATGTGGTAGTAAAAAATGTTAAAATAAAAAGAATTATGTTTATCCATGGAATTTTATGGGGTGGCTTTTGTGTGTGCCAAATCCCTTCTTCATTTTGGATAAGTTCAATGTGATCTTCTCTATTATTGTAATCCATCTGTTTTAACTCTTATTATAATATTTACACATTAAGTTTATTGGGCAAGGTGAGCAGGCTGGCTTACTTTTACAATAAGTTTTTGAATGTTCCACTATTAAAGCATGGTATTCTTTATAAACTTCTAAATCCCTTGGTAGTTCTGACTCATAAAGGGATTGTAAATCATCATATTTTACCCCTTCATTATCTATTATATTTAATCTAATGGATAATCTTTTAGTATAACTATCAACAACGAAATAAGGGCAATTCAAGGCATAAAGAAGAATGCTATCTGCAGTCTCTTTACCTATACCTTTGATTTTCAAAAGTTTTTCTCTTAAACTTTTTTCTTTACATAGCTTATCAAAACAAAAATCATATTCTATAAAAAAATCAAGAAAATTTTTTATTTTTTTTGTTTTTTGCCTGTAAAAACCAGAGGGTTTTATTAAATTTTCAATTACTTTAGGTTCTGTTTTATAAAGTTTTTCTGGTTCAAGAAGCCCATGACTTTTTAGATTATTTATTGCTTTTATTACATTAGTCCATGCGGTGTTTTGAGTCAAAATAGCACCTATTACTACTTCGAATTGTGTATCAGCTGGCCACCAATTTTGCTTACCATAATATTTTAAAAGAATCTTATATAAATCAAGAATTTTCCCGGTCATTTAATACAGATTTTCTTAAGTTGTTTATTTCCTGAAGTTCTTTCTCTAAATTTTTGAGCAACGTTGATATTCTTTTGTTTGATGATGTTATAGCTTCATTGATAGGTTTTATAATTACCATACTTTTTGCAATAGTTTCAAAATCGCTTCGTATCTTAATTACTTGATTTTTAAAGAACTTTGTCATCTCATTGATTTGAACCACTGAATTGCTTAATTGTTTACTTGTTTTTGCTTGTTCGGAAGTGGAATTTTTTGAAAAATTTGCAATTTCTTTTACCTTTTCAGTGGAAATTATTATTTGCTCAGCCCCTTTTCTCTGTTCATTCATAGCCTTTGTGAACTCGGAAACCATCTGATTAATTTGTTCCATTGATTTTGCGATATGGGTAATACCCTTTGATTGCTCAATATTTGCTTTTGCTATTTCTCTGACCCTTTCATCTGCCTTTTCTATGGACTGAAGGATTTTTTTGAAAATTTCCCCCGTCTGAGATGTTAGTTCAACACCTTCTTTTATTGTTTTAGTGCTCTGAGTAATGGCATTAAGAGCCCTATCGCCTTTTGATAATATATTTTGTATGATCGTAGCAATTTCTTTTGTGGAAAGACCTGTTCTTTCTGCCAATTCTTTAATTTCTTCAGCAACCACTGAAAAGGATTTTCCCTGATCACCTGATTGTGCTGCTATAATAGCTGCATTTAATGCAAGAAGTGCTGTTTCTTCTGCAATATCTTCAATTACCTGAAGAATTTTTCCAATAGATTTAATATCTTGAGATAATTCTGTTAAAGCATTGAAAGAAAAGTCATTGGAATCTTTTATTTTCGTCATGCTTAATTCTGTTGCAAGTATTGCTTCCTTTCCTAACTCTGCATCCTTTTCCATTTCCTCTGTAAATTTTGCAGTTTCAAGAGCCTTAATTTCTACTTCTTTAATAGATGCTTCCATTTCAAGCATCGCTGCATTTGTATCTTCAGTAATTTTTGTAAGGTTATCGAGATTGTTATTTAATTCTTTAGATATAGCTATTAGTTGGAATATCGCAGTAGATACTTCATCTATGTAGCTAAATAATTTTGCTATTTTATCACTTACCTCTTCAATACTTGCCGCTAATTCTAAAGTTGCTGAGGAACTTTCATCTATATTTAAACTAATAGTCTCAATTTTTTCAGAAAATTCTCTCATCGAATTAATTATTTCTTCAATGCTTTTTGATATATTTAAAATTGTTTCATATTCTTTGCTTGTTGATTCATTAATTTCATTTGAATTGTGAAATATGGAAGAAATAGTGTCTCTTAATTTTTTTTCAACTTGTTGGATTTTTAAAAAACAATCAAGTAATGGTTGAATAACTAGCTTGTAAGGATTTTCATCACTAATTCTTCCAAGGCGTATGTTTGAGGATTCTATCTTTACCAATTCAGTGGTTTTTGTTTTTTCTAATTTGGTGTTATAATAAAAAATTATACGAAAAATGATTGTATTAATAGCATTAAATAAAAAAATGGAAAAGAAGGTTTTATTTGAAAAACCAAATGTTATACCTGCTAAAACTGTTATGATTAGAAATGCGATCAAAAATGTTATATTTATTAACCTGTTCATTTTTATTAATAAATTAGATTAAAAAGGGCAATTTTGCAACTGAAAAATGAACAAGAAAAAATTTAAAAGTTTTATTGATAAATTAGTAGG
>CALINM010000083.1 GCA_938045315.1 uncultured bacterium
TAATGAAATTCTTATTTATGTGCCTTTTTTTATCAAAGATATGAGCGATGATCGTTTAAAAGAAGAGTTGATAGATATGTATAATATATGCAATAGGGAAAAGAATAAAGGAACTGTTGAAAAGGAGGTTATTAGATGATCGATTTTTTTATTAAAGGTGGGATTTTTATGTATCCCATACTTTTATGTTCAATACTTTCCTTATGGTTTTTTATTTACAAACTACTTGTTTTAAAAAAGGATAGAAATATTCCACCAAAACTTGTTAATGAATCGAAAAAACTTCTTTTAGAAGGTAAATTAGAAGAGTTGTATAAAGTTAGTGTTAAATATCCATCTCCTCTGGCGAAAATTTTAATTGTAATATCAAAAAATTATAATAGGGATAAAAGTAGTTTAAAAGAAGCTGTAGAGATAGCAGGTAAAGCTGAAGTTTTAGAATTAGAAAAATTCATTGATGCTATTGGTACCATAGCAGGAATTAGCACTCTTTTAGGATTATTAGGTACAATTTCTGGCTTAATTTCTATTTTTTCTACCATATCTTTAGATCCCGTGGTCAATCCTGCTCGTTTGGCCGGTGGTATTTCTGAAGCTTTGAATACCACTGCATTTGGACTTGTTGTAGCTATTCCTTCTGTTGCATTCAATAAATATCTGGAATCTAGGGTAAATAAAATTGTTACCGAGTTAGAACAAGTTACTGCAGAGTTAATTGATTTAATAGTGGGAGATATGGAAAAATGAACTTTAGAAGTGAAAAAAGAGCTAAAAGTTCAAATTTTATAGATTTTACACCAATTGTTGATACTGTTTTTAATCTTATCATTTTTTTTGCTGTTTCTCTAAATTTTATAGGGACACCGGCAATTAAGTTAAAACTTCCACAAGCATCTATGAAAGAAAGTGTACGAGAAAAAAGTGAGATAAGGGTATTTATTACCAGGGGAGAAACAAAAGATGGTTACACATTTGGTGTTTTCAGGATTGAAGATAAAGTTCTTAATTTAGATGAACTTTCAAATCTCATTCATCAAAGAGTTTTATCAAATCCAGATATGGTTTTGATTATTCAGGCCGATGAAAGCGTATCACAGGGAGAGGTGGTAAAGATTATGGATATAGCAAAAAATGCCGGGATAGATAAAATTGCTATAGCTACAAGACCTAAGGAAAAATGAACAGGATAATAAATATTTTTGTTAATCTGCTTTTTAGTATTGTTATTGCTCATTTTATATATGGTTCTATATTTGGTGAAAGGGGATTGAAAAATTATTTTAAACTGCGAAAAGAAAGAATAAAACTGGAAAAACAATTACAGAAAACAATCGAAGAGAGGGACAAGTTAGCAGAAGAATTAGTATTAATTAAAAATGATCCATTATATATAGAAGAACAAATAAAGTTGAAGCTTCAAAAGGGTAAAAAAGGGGAAGTATTTTATATCTTTCAAGATAAAGATAGTGAGTTGGGAAATGTTAGTAACAGAAAGTAAAAAAAAAATATTTAAGGCCTTTTTCTTTTTAATTTTTTTACTCTATATAATTAGTTTAAAAGAAGAAATTATTTCAAACCCCTCTTTTTCGAAATATAAGCTGTTTTCCAATATAATTGTAGTTACATTATTAATCATTTTACTTATTTTGGATAGTCTTATTATTTTACAAAAGTTGAGAAGAAAAGAATCAGAATTACAATACTGGGATATGTTTTTCTGGTTAAGCTGGGTTTTCCTGAGCATATTATTCTTTACCACAATAGAGTTTAAAAATTTTAATTTTTTACCAATTTTCAACGTTTTTTTTGCTGTAACTTTTGCCTTTTTCCCTATGAAAATTGCTCTTTTTTTCTTTTTTTTAACTTTTGTTGTTGAATATTTATATTTTTGTGTATTCCCATGGCAGAGAGATTATGTTAACTATTTTTTCTTTGTTGCAATGATAAGCATATTTTCATTGTTTGGGTATATTTTAAAGAAAGAAAGAAAAGAAAAGTCAATATATGAAACAAAATTAACGGAAATAAAAGAAGGGGCTAAAGCTTTCTTTGGGAGTGATGATGAGAATCTTGATTATCTAAAGTCAGAAAAAAGGATAGAACATTTACAAAGTACATATGGTTATTTTGAAGAAAGGGTGCTTAGAATATTGCAGCAAGTTAAGGAACTCATGGAACCATATACTGTTGCTTTCTTTAAAATAAAAGATGATGGTAAGTATTATAAAATCCTTGAGGCAATTTCTGAAAGTGATTATCTTAGATACAATGATGATATTCCACTGGATGAAGGTGTTGTTGGCTGGATTTTCAAACATGAAAAATCTCTAAATTTTAGTTCTGTAAAAGGAGGTAGAAGAGCTCTAAATTATTATGACCAGGACCTCCCGGTTTCATCTTTTTTAGGTGTACCTGTTATATGGAGAAACAATGTTGTTGGCGTTTTATGTGTAGATTCACTTCAAGATAATGCTTTCAATCCTGATAGTGAGAATATTATAAAACTTGCGGTATTGCAAATACAGGAAACTTTGGAAAATGTTCAATTGTTACAGCAAACTAAACAGCAATATAAAGAGTTTTCTGCTCTTTATGAGGGTAGTAAGAAGATGATGATGTCTATTACTTTAGATGAAAATTTAAATACCTTCCTTGATATAATAAATCAGATTACCCATAATGATGCAGCTATCATCGCTATAATTGAAGAAACACAGGAAAGCAAACTGATAATCAAAACCTACAGAGGCATAGCAGATGATATCAGTGGCAAAACAGTTGATGATAATAGTTTAATGAAGTGGGTTTTAGAACATAAACAATATTTAGATCTAAGGCATTTTAGCTCCAAGCAAAAAATTAAGCCTCTATTATCACAAAATATCAAAATCCCTGATTTACAGAGAGTTATAATTTTTCCTTTAATGTTTGAAGAATCAATTTTGGGTGCTTTTCTTTTAGGATATAAAAATGAAGGACCAGATGATTATGAAAAAAGGGTTATCGAAATTCTTAGTAACCAGGCTTCAGTATGTATATCTAATGCTTTTCTGTTCGAAAAAGTAAAAAATATGGCTACTACTGATGGTTTAACTGGGGTTTTTAATCATAGGCATTTTCAGGAAAAATTTACTGAAATACTATTAAGAGCCGAGCGCTATAATGAAAAATTTTCTTTGATTCTTATTGATATAGATTTTTTTAAAAAGGTTAATGATACTTACGGACATCAGGTAGGGGATGTAGTTTTAAAAAGGGTAGCTCAAATTCTCAAAACAGTGGCAAGAAAAGTAGATATAGTTGCTAGGTATGGGGGGGAAGAGTTTGCTATTATATGTGTCAATGATGATAAGAAAAATGCATCAAAGTTAGCCGAAAGACTAAGAAAAGAAATTGAGAGCACAACAATACTTTATGAAGGTGGCAAACTGAATGTTACTGCAAGTTTAGGTGTAGCAAGTTACCCTGAAGATGGTAAGGATAAAATATCAATAATAGAAATGGCTGATAGAGCATTATATAGAGCTAAACACGAAGGTAGAAATAGGGTTGTATTAGCATAATTTTAAAGAGGGCTTTTTAAGAAGGGGTTAATATGAAAATAAAAGTTTCAGCTATTCAAATGATATCAAAAGATGACATAAGGGAAAATATAGAAAGGGCAGAGAAATTTATAAAAATTGCTGCTGAAAAAGGTGCTAATATTATTGCTTTTCCTGAGCTTTTTTGCAATAAATGGTTCCCCTGTGAGAGGAATAAGAAAAACTTTAATTTAGCTGATTCAAAAGATGGTTTAATAATAAGAGAAATGGCTTCTCTTTCAAAGAAATATGATGTTTTATTGGCTGTACCTTTCTTCGAACGATATAGAAGGAGATTTTACAATTCCTGTGCCATAATTGATGGAGGGAAGTTATTAGGTATATACAGAAAGGTTCACATACCAAACATACCCCTTTATGAGGAAACTTTTTATTTCACAAGAGGTAAGGAATTTCCTGTATTTGATACCAGGTTTGGTAAGATAGGGGTGCAAATTTGCTGGGATAATTTCTTCCCTGAAGGATATAGAATACTGGCTTTAAAGGGAGCAAAATTTATTATTACACCGACGGCATCAGCTTTTAAAACTCAGAAAAGGTGGAAAATAGTGATTGCTTCCCATGCGCTTCTAAATAATATTTTTGTTCTTCGTGTAAATAGAGTTGGGAAGGAGAAATTTCAAGAGTTTTATGGCAATAGCTTTTTAGTAGGTCCTGATGGTTCTTTCATTGGTGAAACTCTTGGATATAATGAGGGTATATTTATTTCCAATTTTGATTTATCAGATACAGACAGAATGAGGAAAATATTTACTTTCTTTGATTGTAGGCAATCAGATCTCTATAAAGATTTATTATTGTGATATGTTTAATGAGGCCAGTAAATCTGAAAAACGCTCACCTTGAACGATAATATGCTCTCTTGCCAGTTTAGATGCTAACTCAGAATCGCCTTTAATTATTGCCTCGATAATCTCTTCATGTTCCTTTAATGATGATTCTATTCTTCCCCTTACTCTTAACTGAAGTCTTCTAAAGGAACTCAATCTTTTGTGAAGATTTATTGCTTGTTCAATTAAAAAATCGTTATGACTTGCTCTATATAGGGCTATATGAAACTCTTCATTTTTATAATAATAAAGGTCTGGATTTTCAATTATCTCCTTAACTTTACATTCTAAGTGAGTCTTTTGTAAATATTCTAGTTCCTTATTTGTAATTCTTCTTGCCGCGAGCCTTGCACAAAGAGCTTCTAATTCGGCCATAACTTCAAACATCTCATACAATTTCTTTGTATCAATAGGGGTTACAATTGCCCCCCGTCTAGGCCTCATCTCTACTAAACCAGTGGAAGATAATTGTATCAGAGCTTCTCTTATCGGTGTTCTTGATACACCAAATTTTTGAGCTAAATCAATTTCATCTAACTTCATGCCTGGAGTAAATAACCCTGTTGCTATAAATTCTTCGATTTTTTCTTTTAGATATTCTGATAGTTTGGAGTGTTTTGCTTTTTTCTTCATCTTTTATGCAATTGTTAAATAATATAACTAATTTTTTATGATGTGTAAATATTTATTGACTTAGTATTCAAAATTTTATAAATTGTATACACAAACAATGTTTTATAAAAAAGGAGGGTATAAGTATGCATACAAGAAATTTTAAGATTTTTGTTGCATTAAGTTTAATCTTTTTATTTGGTATTTTTAAAGTAAACATTGTTTCATCTCAACAGCCAAGGGTAATAAAAATTTCCCATCAGTTTCCAGCAAGCATGGGTGATGAGGGAGATTTCAGGGATAGGCTATGCAGAAAATTTGCTGCAGAAGTAGAAAAAAGGACAAAAGGGCAACTTAAGTTTGAGATTTATCCTTCAAGTTCTTTATTTAAGGCAACAGCTCAAGTTTCTGCTATGAGAAAAGGGGCGCTGGACATGGGTTTGATACCAATATCTTATGGGAGTGGTGAGATACCTGAAGCTAATTTGGGGCTTATGCCAGCCCTTGTTACCAGTTATGAGCAGGGTTTGAGGTGGAAAGATGCACCTATTGGAAAAAAATTTTCTGAAATTTTAGCTAAACATAACATAATCATTCTTACCTGGGTATGGCAGGGTGGGGGAATAGCATCAACAAAAGGGAAATTGGTTGATCCTGAAGATTTTAAGGGTATTAAAATACGTGGTGGAAGTAGAGAAATGGATATGATGTTAAAAGAAGCTGGAGCATCAGTTGTAACCATGCCATCAAGTGAAATATATAATGCTATGCAATCTGGTGTTATTGATGCAGCCCTTACTTCAAGTACTTCATTGATTAGCTATAGGTTGTATGAATTTACAAAAAATGTTACCACGGCAAGAAAAAAATCCTTCTGGTATATGTTGGAACCATTAGTTATGTCTAAAAGTTTATTTGATTCGTTGACACCAGAACAGCAAAAGATTGTTCTTGAAGTAGGTGCAAGTTTAGAAAAATTTGGTATGGAAGAAGCAAAAAAGGATGACCAGAAGATGGCAGAGATTTATGCAAAGGCCGGTGCGAATGTTCATGATATGGATGAAAAAACCTTTGAAAAATGGAGAGAAATTGCTATAAGGACGGCATATAAGGATTTTGCTGAAAAAGTTAAAAATGGTAAAGAACTATTAGATATGGCACTTAGTGTTAAATAAAAAAATTGTGGCGGAGTAATCCGCCACAATAATTAGAGGTAAACCATGAAAACAATATCAAAATTAATTAAAAATATTAACATATTATTTGGTTATATCTCTGCTATTGTTATTGTAATTGTCTCTGGAATTTTGTTATTTGAAGTGTTTGTAAGATACTTTTTCTCAATGCCCACAGACTGGGAAATTGAATTAAGCGTAATGCTTTTAATAATATCCACATTTATGGCAGCAGGCTTTACGCAAATTACTCGTGGGCATGTAAATATTGAGATATTAGATGCTCTACTGCCAAAGAAAATAATAAAATGGCGCATTTTAATTTCCGACTTAATTTCAATTTTGTTCTGCGCCTTTATTTCTTATAGTTCATGGATTTTATTTTATGAGGCTTATATTGAAGGAAGAATGAGCGAATCATCATGGGGGCCTAAACTCTGGCCAGTTTTTTTATTTATGGCCATAGGAATGACATTTTTGACATTACAAATACTTGTCCAAATAATAGAAGAAAGCATTCCCAATGTTTTTAAGAGAAAGAATATACTTCATGAACTTCACGATCCGGAATTAATGGAGTAAAAAAGGAGTAGTCAAGTGAGTACTTTAGAAATTGGCCTTTTATATACAATAGCAACAATTATTATTATGTTTTCTGGAGTACCAATTGCATTTGCAGTTGGTATTGTTGCATTGGTATTTATGTTTATATTTATGCCCACATCACAGGTTTTAATAGTCGCAGAGAGTATTTACAGCGAGCTAAACAATTTTACACTTTTAACTATTCCGCTTTTTATTTTTATGGGGGCTGCAATAGGGAAATCAAGGGCTGGTTCAGATTTATATAACTCTTTAAATAAATGGCTTTATAAAATCCCTGGTGGACTTGGTGTGGCAAATACGGTTGCTTGTTCCATATTCGCTGCTATGTGTGGGTCTTCTCCAGCAACTTGTGCTGCAATAGGGAGTTCTGGTATCCCAGAGATGAGAAAAAGAGGCTACTCTAATGCTCTGGCTACGGGAATAATTGGTGCTGGTGGAACTCTCGGCATTCTTATTCCACCCAGTCTTACAATGATTTTATATGGGCTTGCCACTGAACAATCTATAGGAAAGCTTTTTATGGCTGGTGTTGGACCGGGTATCCTTTTAACTATTCTTTTTTCTCTATGGGTAATAATAAAAGCCTGGCTGGAAAAAAAGTCAAAGATAAATGATAAAGCAGAAATTTATGAGTATTATTCACTAAAAGAAAAGATCAGTACATTGCCAAGATTAATTCCATTCTTAATACTTATTGTTTTTATTATGTTTGCATTATATGGTGGTATGGCAACTCCATCTGAGGTGGCAGGTATTGGAGCAATTGGAGCTTTTATATTAGTTGTTATAGTTTACAGAACTTGGAGGTGGAGAGATCTAAAACCCATTCTAACGGGGACAGCAAAAGAATCGAGCATGATAATGTTGATAATTGGGACATCATTTTTATTCACTTATGTAATGAGCTACCTCCATATAACACAAGAAGTAGCAGCATGGCTCATATCACTTAATTTGGGTAAGTGGCAGTTTATATTTTGGATTAATATATTACTACTTTTTTTAGGGTGTTTGTTACCACCAGTGGCAATAATTCTTATGGTAATGCCAATTATATTACCACCCATGAAAGAATTAGGTATTGATTTAATCTGGTTTAGTGCGATTCTAACAGTTAATATGGAAATGGGGCTTGTAACACCTCCTATGGGATTAAATCTCTTTGTTATAAAAGGTGTAGCACCTGATGTTAAATTTAAAGAGATTATGTTTGGAATAATACCATTTTTGGTTATCATGGTAATTGGCATAGTTTTATTGTGTATTTTCCCGGAAATCGTAATGTGGCTACCAAACAAATATAAAGGAGTATGAAGGTGAGTGAAAATCTTTACGAAATATTGAAAGCAAACTTTCCATTAGGTGAAGCTGTTCCATGTCTTATTTTGTCTGATGGAAAAGTTATAACATACGATGATTTGGATAGGGAGGCTGCAAGGTTTGCTAATTTTCTTGTAAATAGATGTTATGTTAAGCCCGGAGATAGAGTTGCCGTTCAGATAAAAAAATCGCCATATGCAATGTTTTTATATTTAGCAGTATTAAGAGTAGGTGCTGTGTATCTTCCAATGAATGATGCCTATCAAAGACATGAAATAGAATATTTTTTAAGCGATGCAAAACCTCAGGTTTTTTTCTGCATCCCTGAAAAAAAAGAAGTGTCTATAGAGATGGCAAGAAATGCAGGAGTGCCTTTTATTATTGATATTGATGAGAGAGGCATTGGCGGTTTTTTTGAACTTCTCTACAAAGAGGTTGATTATTTTAAAACTTACGAATCAAAAGGTGATGATCTGGCAGCGATTCTTTATACATCTGGTACAACAGGTAGACCTAAAGGGGCGATGTTAACCCATAAAAACCTGTCAACTAACGCTATAACTCTTCACAGATATTGGGAGTTTAGAAAGGGTGATGTTTTACTTCATATGTTACCAATTTTTCATGTACATGGGTTGTTTGTTGCAAACCATACGGCTCTACTAAATGGTAGTCCCATACTCTTCGAACCAAAATTCGATGCCAAAAGAGCGATTGAACTTTTACCTAAAGCTACTGTTTTTATGGGTGTACCTACATACTATGTAAGACTTCTTCTTGAGAGAAATTTTACGGATGAAGTTTGTAAGAATATGAGACTTTTTATTTCTGGTTCAGCGCCATTACTACCTGAGACTTTTTACGAATTTCAGGAAAGAACGGGGCATACAATCCTTGAAAGATATGGTATGACAGAAGGAGGTATGTTCTCATCAAATCCCTATAAAGGGCTGAGAAAACCTGGGACAGTTGGTTTCCCCTTGCCGGGTGTTTCAATCAGGATCGTGGACAATAATGGTAAAGAAGTTGGTATTGAAGAGGTTGGTTATATTCAGGTTAAGGGTGAAAATGTTTTTAAAGGATATTGGAATATGCCAGAAAAAACCAGGGAAGAGTTTACAGAAGATGGTTATTTTAAAACAGGTGATATGGGCAAGTGGGATAAAGATGGGTATCTTTCAATAGTTGGCAGATCAAAGGATTTGATTATAACAGGTGGTTTAAATGTTTATCCAAAGGAGATAGAAGAAGTAATTGATAGAATTCCCGGTGTTTTTGAATCTGCAGTAGTGGGATTACCCCATCCAGACTTCGGTGAGGCAGTAACAGCGTTTGTAGTGAAAAAAAACGACGAGGATGGTAAAAACCTTTCAGAAGGTCAGATAATAAATCATTTAAAAACCACTATAGCCAATTTTAAAGTCCCCAAAAAAGTGTTCTTTCTAAGTGAACTACCAAGGAATACGATGGGAAAAGTGCAAAAAAACATCCTGAGAGAAAAGTATTCAGACACATTTAAATAGTTTAGTTATGACTGGGAAAATATTCTCTTCTCTTAATGCGAAACAAAGAATTGTACATATCTGCGATAAAGGTACTTTTAAAGAAATAACAGCGCCTTGTTTAAAAAAACCAAGCCCTCACTTACAATATCTTAACCTTCCTGTAAAAGAGGACGATGGTGTTGTTATAGGTATGGGTGCTATAGGATCTTATAAATTATTATTAATTTCTCAAGATGGAACATTCTATGGTGGTTCTGTGGGAGAGATTCATGGTGCTAAAATAAAAGGCTTATTTGATTATGCTTCAATTTATCACCCAGACGCCATTATATTTGTTATTGATTCTGGAGGGGTGAGACTTCAGGAGGCAAATGCAGGTCTTGTTGCACTGTCTGAAGTTATGAAATCATTACTAAATGTTAGATATGATGGTATCCCGGTTATAGCAATTATTCCTGGAAAGATAGGTGCCTTTGGTGGTATGGGCATTCTTGCAAGGTTATGCACTAAAATAATAATGACAGAACATGCTAAAATGGGGCTTAGTGGTCCTGAGGTAATAGAGACATTAAAAGGTGTTGAAGAATTTAATTCCCACAATAAAGACATTGTTTATGAAACAGTTGGTGCAAGACAAAGATACAAAATCTGCGAAATCAATATGTTAGTTGACGACAAAGTTAATGCTATAAAAAAAGCGATTGTAAAGATAATGAAAGAATTGGGAAAAAAGCCTGAATCATTCTACGAAGAAGTTTTAGCAGAGTGTTTGATTTTAAAGAATAGACTTGAGAGATATAAAAGTGAATAGTGAATTACTTTTCAATAGATTGTTTGGAGCAGGTAATTATTCGATAACGATTGATGGCTATTTTATTGAAGGTTATGCAAAACTTGGTAAAATCAAAGCAAAAGTGATTGGCACATGTAGGAGCATTGCTATTGATTCAGCATTGGCATTAAGGATATCAGAAGAGATTTTAAAAACTATGCAAGAAGATTTAGATTTTGATAAAAGACCCATCATTTTTTTAGTAGATACACAGGGACATAAACTGTCAAGAAATGAGGAATTTTTGGGTATCAATGGTTATTTTGCCCTTATGGCAAAATGTATTTTTCTGGCAGGTCGCAAGGGACACAAAACAGTGTCAATTATCCATGGTGAGGCAGTAAGTGGTTGTTTCCTTGCTTTTGGGATGATGCCAGATATAGTATGTGCCCTGGAAAATTCAAAAATTTATGTTATGGATTTAAAAGCCATGTCAAAAATAACAAAAATAGATTATGATATTTTATTAAAACTTTCAAAAGAGTCACCTGTATTTGCACCTGGGGTTGAAAACTTTTACAAATTGGGTGGAGTACATAAAATATGGAAAGAAGATGATGATTGGCATAGAAAACTCATTGAGGCTATTGATAATTGCAGCAATTATGATAATAGAATCGAGCTTGCTTTTTGCCGAAATACTCGGCAAAATTCCAAAAATATTATTGATTTTTTAAGAAATTTGAAAGGTTGATTGTTTGATTTATTTAATTTTCTACATATTAATAGGTGCTTTTGTTGGCTTTGTTGCTGGGTTATTTGGTATTGGTGGTGGGACGACTCAGGTACCTCTTTTGCTCATGATATTTAAAGCTCAGGGTTTTTCAGAAAAGCACGTAATGCATTTAGCATTGGGCACTTCAATGGCATCCATATTTTTTACGTCCCTATCAAGTATGAGGGCTCATCATTCAAAAGGTGCTGTAAGGTGGGATATATTTAAAGGAATGTCTCCAGGATTGTTACTTGGGACGTTCAGCGGATCCTTTTTTGCGGGGTATATATCCTCATGGGGGCTGAAAATCTTTTTTGTAATAATAATGTATTTTGCAGCTTTTCAAATAATTTCAAATTTTAGGCCGAAGGCAAAAACAAAATTACCAGGTAAATTAGGTTTGTTTATTGTAGGATTAATTATTGGTGCCATTTCATCTTTAGCAGCGGCAGGAGGTGGGTTTTTAACGGTTCCTTTTATGCTTTACTGCAATGTAATAATATATGAAGCTGTTGGAACATCAGCGGCCTTAGGTTTTCCTATAGCTCTTGCTGGATTTTTAGGATATGTAATAAGCGGTTTAAATGCAATAGAGTTGCCAAAATACTCTTTAGGGTATGTTTATTTACCTGCACTTTTAGCGATAGTTTCTATAAGTATATTAACAGCACCAAAGGGAGCGAACTTAGCCCATCGATTGCCCGTTCTAAAGCTGAGAAGACTTTTTGGTATATTTCTTGCAATTTTAGCAACTAAGATATTACTGGGGATAATTTGAAATCGTATGATATGGAACAAATTTATTGTGTAATAGTTAAAAATTAAGTAAATTTTCTATATGAAAATAAAAGTTGGTATTAGTTCCTGTCTTTTAGGTGAGAAAGTAAGATATGATGGAAGTCATAAGTTAGATTACTATTTAAAGGATACCCTTGGACAATTTGTTGAGTGGATACCAGTATGTCCGGAAGTAGAGTGTGGGCTTGGCATACCACGAGAAGCTATGAGACTTGTTATGTTTAATAACGATGTTAGATTGGTTACAATAAATTCAAAAATTGATCATACAGAGAGAATGGAAAAATGGATAAAAGCAAAACTAAAAGAACTACAAGAGTTAAATTTATCTGGTTTTGTTTTTAAATCCCGTTCACCCAGTTCTGGTTTGTTTAGTGCTAAGATCTATTCTGTGGATGGGAAATTGCTTGGTAAATCTTCAGGTCTTTTTGCCAAAGCTTTTAAAGAATATTTCAAAGATGTACCAGTAGAAGAAGATGGAAGGCTCCAAAATCCATGGATTAGAGAGAATTTCATTGAGAGAGTTTTTGTTTATGCTCGCTGGCAAGAACTTAAAAAAGTGGGTTTGACATATGATAAATTAATAGATTTCCATAGTAAAATTAAATTAACACTCCTATCCCATTCTCCAGTTCATTATAAAATTTTAGGCAAGTTGGTAGCTGAAGGAAGAAAAAATAACAAAGTATACGAAGAGTATTTATACCATCTTATGGAAGGATTAAAATTAAGAGCCACAGTAAAAAAGAACACCAATGTTTTATATCACATACTGGGATATTTTAAAAAGAACTTAGATGTTGACGATAAAAATGAACTTTTAGAGGTAATTGAAAATTATTATAAGGGTTTGATACCTCTTATTGTCCCCATAACATTGATAAAGCATTATGTGAGAAAATTTAATATTGAATATTTAAATAAACAGTTTTATTTGAATCCCTTCCCCATGGAATTGATGCTTAGGAATCATGTATAAAAATTTATAAAGTAGAAAAAATAGGATGGAGATATATTATTTTGTTTAACAGTTTAAAAACCCAAATCTTCATTTATTAATATGACCTCAAAATCCGTTAATCTTGGTTTTTTTTCGATAACAGCTATTATCCTACAAATTCTGTCAGGGGAGTTACAATTTGAACAAAAGCCAGTATCCGCGCAAGGTGTTTTAAAATTAAGCCTTTTTGCGTTAGGTGGTGATGCCCAATCTTTTACTCTTTTTATTGCTGTAAAAATATCTCCCTCTACAATTTTATTTTTACCTGCAACTACAATTACTTTTTTGGGGCCAAATAACATGGCTGCTACTCTATTACCTGTGGCATCAATATTTATTATCTCTCCATTAGTTGTTATAGCATTTGCTCCAGTAAAATAAATATCTGTAAAAATAGCCTTTCTCATTATCTCTAATTTTTCAGATTGTGTTAGTCCTGGCTGATTATGATTATATACCTCTTTTCCAAGGCTGATAATAATATCATGAAGGCCTAATTGAGCAATTGTCATAGAACCACCGACTCCTATGCTTTTCGCAATTTTTAACTGTTCATTAATATACAAAAGGGCTTCATTTCTGTTGCTAAAATAATAAGCTGAAAAAGCATTTTTTTTGAGTGCTTCAATTGTTTTCAAACATTTTTGTTCATACTTCCAGAAATTAAGTTCCTCTGTTAAACCCATGGTTGGCTCCTTTTGGTTTTATGTTTTAAAAAGCTGAAAAAATAAATATATGTTAACATTATAACAAGATGGGTAATTAATTGCACAAAATTTTTTTCTATGCTTTTATAAAAAATTTTTATAAAATATTGTTTTAAAACCACTTTACGTAAAGTGGAAAATATTAGGGGAGGTAATTTATGAAGACACCACTTTGGGTACCATCAAAAGATAGGAAAAATAATTCTAACATCAAGAAGTTTATGGATTTTGTGAATGGGAGATACAATAAGACATTTAGTGAGTATTTGGAGTTATATCAGTGGTCAGTGGACAACATATCAGATTTTTGGGCTTGTGTGTGGGATTTTGTAGGTATTAGGCATACTAATGGGTATGATTATGTTGTAGATGATCCATATAAGATGCCAGGGGCGAAGTGGTTTAGTGGTGCTAGGCTAAATTTTGCGGAGAATTTGTTAAGGTATAGGGATGATAAGACTGCTTTTATATTTATAGGGGAGACTCAGGAGAGGAAGGAGATAAGTTACAGGGATTTATATCATTATGTATCGAGGATTTCGAATGCGTTAAGGGAGATGGGTATAAAGGCTGGAGATAGGGTAGTGGGATATATGCCCAACATGATAGAGACAGTATCAGCTATGTTAGCTGCTACGAGTATAGGGGCAATTTGGTCGTCCTGTGCAGCTGATATGGGGCCAGAGGCTGTATATGATAGATTTGGTCAGGTAGAGCCCAAGGTATTATTTACTGTTGATGGGTATTACTATAAGGGGAAGAGGTTTGACACATTATCAAATGCTTATAAATTAGCCCAGAAGTTACCAACCTTAGAGAGGGTTGTGGTTACTCATTATGCGGGCAGTGAAATGGATATAAAAGAATTCCCTAAAGCTGTAACGATGGAAGATTTTATAAAGGAACAGAGGGATGAGATGGAATTTGAGCAGTTACCCTTTGAGACCCCAGTTTACATAATGTTTTCTTCAGGGACGACTGGCAAGCCTAAATGTATGGTACAGAGTGCAGGTGGCATATTGATAAATCATTTAAAAGAGCTTATTATACATTCTGATTTAAAGAGGGAGGATAGGATATTTTACATAACTACCTGTAGTTGGATGATGTGGAACTGGCTTATGAGTTCTTTGGGTGCAGGTGCTACGATAATATTATACGATGGTAATCCTCTTTATCCCGATGCTTATGCGATGTGGCAGATGGCGGAAAGAGAGAAGATAAGTATATTTGGTCTTAGTGCAAGCTATATAAATTATCTTATAAAAGAGGGTGTAAGTCCTAGAAAATATGATTTATCATCTTTAAAGGAGATATCACAGACGGGGTCGCCTTTATCAGCTGATGGATTCAGGTATGTGTATAAGGAGATAAAAGAAGATTTACATTTCAATTCTATAGCAGGTGGTACGGACATAAATGGTTGTTTTGCCATAGGAAGTCCAATGCAACCTGTTTATGCTGGGGAACTACAAGGGCCTGGTCTTGGTATGAGGGTATTTGCATATGATGACAATGCTAATCCTATTTGGGATAGAGAGGGAGAGCTTGTATGTGAGGCAGCAAGTCCTTCTATGCCACTATATTTTTGGAATGATCCTGACAACAAAAAGTATTTAGATTCCTATTTTAATTATTTCACACAGAAGAGGGTTTGGAGGCATGGAGACTATGTGATATTCTTTAGTGATACGAAGGGTATAACCTTTCTTGGCAGATCAGATTCGGTGTTGAAGCCATCGGGTGTTAGAATAGGTACAGCGGAGATTTATAACCAGATTGATAAAGTTGAGGAAGTAGCGGATAGTCTTGCCATAGGACAGAACTGGGAAGGTGATCAGAGGATAATACTATTTGTAAAGATGAAAGAGGGGCATAAACTAAATGAGGAAATAAAAAATAAGATAAAAAAAATACTAAGAGACAATGCATCACCGAGACATGTACCTGCAAAGATAATAGAAGTGCCTGATATACCATACACGAGGAATATGAAAAAAGTAGAGAGTGCAGTAACAAATATAATACATGGAAGACCTGTAACAAACATAGAAGCGCTTATTAATCCAGAATGTTTGGAATATTTTAAAGATCATCCAGAATTAAAGAGCTGATGTTATGGGGCAGTGAACAACTGCCCCCTACAAATATTCTAATATAAAGAATGTCACTTTCTAAATCATAAAAAGTCTGGAATAATGAAATCGAGTTCATAAATTCATAATACTAATTGAGAGTGATGAATATAAATTGGAAAATATCCTTTATTCAAAAGAACGAATCTAGATAAATCTCTATTATTCAGAAAATTTTAACACTTTCAAAAATCAAATTTTCCCTCAGAAATTGGGCTGTAGGAGTAATAAAAAAAGGGAATTTGCGTTTATTTCCCTGAAAACCCCTGTGTGTATCGTTCAAAGATGGCTCCCGAGGTAGGACTCGAACCTACGACCTAGTGGTTAACAGCCACCCGCTCTGCCGATTGAGCTACTCGGGAGTGTTATAGACAGTTGATTATAATAAATGATTTTAGCCGCTTTGTCAATAGTATAATATTGTTAATCCATAAATGGGCAGGTAAAATTGCCCCCCTTTATGGTATGACTTAAATATATGGGCACTGCCCACAGAGAGAGGCTCAAAGAGTTCATAAGGGGGTTTTAGAGAAAGAGGATTAATGTAACCTAAAAAGGCTTCCATAAACCTCCAAAGGAGTATAATTTTGTAAAACTGAAAAGAGGCGGTTTAAATGACAAAAGGGATGTACCAGGGAATCTTCCACATAAGACCCCAGAGGCTATGGAGCCGTATATGGTTGATTGGGGGAGGAAAGTTCCCTGCACAAGAAGGAGCGATAAAAAGGATCCTTAAGGAACAGGGTCTGACAGGGAAGCAAAAAAATATCAGAAAAGGTGGCAAAACCCCGGGGGAGATAATCAAGGAAGTTAGACCTGATATGTCACCTTAGGTGCTTCTATTTCCTGTAGTTGACAGGGA
>CALINM010000084.1 GCA_938045315.1 uncultured bacterium
GATATTGCTGTCCCCAGGGACATTGATCCTAAGGTAAACGATCTTGATAATGTATTTGTTTATGATATCGATGATTTGCAAAATGTTGTGGATTCTAACCTTAAGGAAAGGCAGAAAGAAGCGGAAAGGGCAGAGTTAATAATAAATGAAGAATTAAAAGCCTTCAAAGAATGGATGGGCTCTCTCACAGTTAAGCCCATAATGTTATCTTTGCGAAAATATTTTGAAAATATTAAAGAAAGGGAGTTCATAGAAGCTAAAAGGAAATTGTCTCATTTAAATGAAGAAGATATTAAAGTTGTTGAAGCACTTCTTACTGCAGTAATAAATAAAACACTTCATAAACCTACAGTTTTTTTAAAAAATATTTCTTCAAAGAATAATGCTTATTTGTACTTGGATGCAATAAAAGAACTTTTTGACTTAAAAGGAGACTATGGTGAAAAAGAAAATTAGATTGGGAACAAGGGGTAGCCAGCTAGCGCTATGGCAAGCAAATTTTATAAAAGAAAGCCTTGAAAAATTGTATAATGTGGAAATTGAAATAGTAAAAATCAAAACAAAGGGTGATAAGATTCTTGATGTAGCCCTTGCTAAAGTTGGTGGGAAGGGGCTTTTTGTTAAAGAATTAGAAGATGCTCTTCTGGATGGTAAGATTGATTTTGCTGTACATAGTATGAAAGATGTACCAGTAGAGCTTCCATCGGGTCTTCATATTGCTGCTATTACAAAAAGGGAAGATCCAAGAGATGTATTTATATCAAAAAAATACAATTCCTTAACTGATCTTCCAGATGGTGCTTTGGTTGGAACGAGTAGTTTGAGAAGACAATGCCAGATATTAGCACTAAGGCCAGATCTTAAAGTAGAGGTCTTGAGAGGCAATGTGGAAACAAGAATAAGAAAGATGAAAGAAGGGGTATATGATGCAGTAATTTTAGCTTATGCTGGGGTTAAAAGATTAAATCTGCTTGAATATGTAAAGGAGATTATTCCGGAAACAATATCACTTCCAGCGATAGGGCAGGGAGCTTTAGGTGTTGAGTGCAGAGTAGATAATAAGGAGGTCAATAATTTATTGAAATCGATAAACGATGAAGAAACATCTTATTGTATTAAGGCTGAAAGAGCTTTTTTAAGAGTTCTTCAGGGAGGTTGTCAGGTTCCAATTGGTGCGTATGCTAAAGTAGATCACAGAAAATTGATTATCAAAGGGCTTGTGGGTAGTTTAAATGGAAACAAAATAATTAAAGAAACAGTTTCAGGTGACGTAGAGGATTGTGAAGCTTTAGGGCAAAAGCTTGCGTACGTAATTCTTAATAAAGGTGGAAAGGAGATTTTAGAAGAGGTTTATGGAAGGGAAATTTAAATATGTTTGGTAAAGTTTATCTTGTTGGGGCAGGACCGGGTGATCCAGAACTAATTACGATCAAAGGTAAAAGATGCTTAGAGATAGCAGATGTTGTAATCTATGATTATCTTGCAAATCCTGAGCTACTAAAATATGCTCCAAGAGCAGAAAAAATATATGTGGGGAAGAAAAGTGCTAATCATACATTAGATCAAGAAAAAATAAATGAGCTTCTTATTGAAAAAGCAAAAGAAAATAAAATTATTGTTAGGTTGAAAGGAGGAGACCCCTTTATTTTTGGTAGGGGTGGTGAAGAAGCTTTAGCATTAAAAAAACATGGGATAGATTTTGAAGTGGTTCCGGGGATTACTTCAGGTTTTGCAGCCCCTCTTTATGCTGGTATTCCAGTAACAATGAGGGGCATAAATTCTACAATAGCTTTTGCTACAGGACATGAAACAGAGGATAAAGAATTCAGTTTGATAGATTGGGCTGCTCTTTCAAAGATGGGAACAATTATTTTCTATATGGGTGTAAAAAATATGCCCCTTATTGTGGAGAATTTACTTAAGTTTGGCAAAAGTAAGGATACACCTGTAGCGTTAATAAGATGGGCTACTTATCACAATCAGGAGGTCTTAATTGGTAACTTAAGCAATATTATAGAGAAAATGAAAACTGTAAACTTCAAAGCGCCAGCTATTATTGTAATAGGTGATGTCGTTAACTTGAGGAATGAATTAATGTGGTTTGAGAGAAGACCGCTTTTTGGAAAAACAATATTGGTTACAAGAACTAAGGAACAGTCAGGGAAATTGAGTGTTAAACTGAGAGATTTGGGAGCAAATGTTATTGAGATACCAGCTATTGAGATTGTACCACCTGATAGCTGGGAAGATGTGGATAGGAGTATAAATGAAATTGGCAAGTATGATTATGTAATTTTTACTAGCACAAATGGTGTTAAATATTTTTTTGAAAGACTTAGGGAATTAAAAAAAGATATAAGAGTTCTTAATGGGCTTAAAATTTGTGCCATTGGCTCAGCAACTAAAGAGGCAATTGAAGAATTAGGGCTAATTGTTGAGATTGTTCCCCATGAATATGTTGCTGAATCAGTAATCGAAAAGTTAAAACAGTATGAGATAAAGGGTAAGAGATTTCTTCTCCCAAGGGCAAAGGTAGCAAGAGATCTTATTCCAGAAAGTATAAAACAGTTAGGCGGTTATATTGATGTTGTGACTGTTTATCAAACTGTAAAACCTGATACAAGTAAAAAATCAATAGAAGAAGTTTTTGAAAAAGACATGATTGATATTATTACATTTACAAGTTCTTCAACAGTAAAAAACTTTTTTGATTTGTTGGGTGATGTTAAAATATCATCGAAAGTAAAATTCGCTTCCATTGGACCTGTTACTTCAAAAACTCTTAGAAGTTTTGGTATTCAGCCATCATGTGAAGCAAAGGTTTATAATATCGATGGGCTTGTTGATGCGATAATCAACATGAACTTAAAAGATTAAAGGAGGAGAAATATGCAATTTCCCGAGTTAAGATTAAGAAGGCTTAGAAAATCACCAACAATAAGGGATATGGTTAGAGAAACAATGCTTACATCTAATGATTTTATTTATCCCCTATTTATTATTCACGGTAAGAATAAAAAAGAAGAGATAAAATCAATGCCCGGCATTTATAGATACTCCGTAGACAGGATAATGGAAGAAGTTGATGAGATTTACGAATTAGGGATTCCCGCAGTAATATTATTTGGAATACCTGAAAAAAAAGATGAACATGGTAGTTCTGCTCTTGATGATAGCGGTGAAGTTCAACAGGCTGTTAAAAAAATAAAAAAGAAGTATCCTGATATGGTCGTAATAACTGATGTGTGTTTGTGTGAATATACGTCTCATGGGCATTGTGGGATATTAACAAAAAGTGGTTATGTGGATAATGATGCAACAATAGAAGTTCTTGCAAAAGAGGCTCTTTCCCATGCAAGAGCTGGTGCTGATATTGTGGCACCCTCTGATATGATGGATGGTAGAGTTCTGGCAATAAGGGAGAAATTAGACGAGCATGGGTATGAGAATGTGGCAATTCTATCCTACTCTGTAAAATATGCATCGGCATTTTATGGCCCCTTTAGGGATGCAGCGGAGTCTGCTCCAGCCTTCGGTGATAGAAAAAGTTATCAAATGGATCCAGCAAATATAAGGGAAGCTATCAGGGAAGCAAGTCTTGATATAGATGAAGGTGCAGACATGATAATGGTAAAACCCGCTCTTTCTTATCTTGATGTAATTTCTTTACTTGCAGAAGAGTATCCCTTTCCACTGGTTGCCTACAATGTATCTGGTGAGTATTCCATGGTAAAGGCTGCTGGTAAAATGGGTTGGATTGATGAAAAAAAAGTTATGATGGAAATACTTTTATCTATAAAGAGAGCTGGAGCAGATTTAATAATTACTTATCATGCAAAGGAAGCGGCAAAACTTTTAAGGGAGAATAAAAAGTTTTAATTGACATATGTAATTTTTACAATTAAAATTGAATTTTGATGAAAAAAACTATTTTTGAAAGACCATGTTCAAAAAACCTCCCACAAGGGAGGTTTTTTTATGAGTAAAAACGAAAAAAAAGTTACCATAATTGATGAAAAAACCTTTCCCCGTGTTATTAATCGAATTGCCCATGAAATTATGGAAAAAAATACAAATTTAAACGATTTAGTTTTAATAGGTATCAAAAGGGGTGGCAGTTTATTAAAGGATAGAATAAAAAATGCCATAAAAAATATGGAAGGTGTTAATGTTTTATCAGGTGATATTGATATTACAATGTATAGAGATGATATATTTAAAATCAGTCCAAAACACAAAATTGAAACCACCAATATACCATTTAGTTTAGATGATAAAAATGTTGTATTAATAGATGATGTTCTGTTCACAGGGAGGACTGTAAGGGCTGCAATTGATGCCCTATTTGATTTTGGAAGGCCGAGGAGAATACAGCTTGCTGTTCTCATTGATAGGGGTCATAGAGAATTGCCAATACAGGCTGATTTTGTTGGAAAAGTTGTACCTACTGCAAGAAAAGAAATAGTTGAAGTTATGTTTAAGGAAGTGGATGGAAAGGATGGGGTGGTTTTGAGGTAAATAAAATGGTAAACAAAGTGAATTGGTTACATAAAGATCTTATTTCACTTGAACCTTTGTCCAGGGAAGAAATTATATTTTTGCTTGAAACAGCAAAATCTTTTGAAGAGGTTTTAGAAAGGGATGTAAAAAAAGTACCCACGTTAAGAGGAAAAAGTATTCTAACCCTCTTTTATGAACCATCAACACGAACAAGAACATCCTTTGAGATGGCTGCAAAAATCCTTTCTGCAGATACTATTAATATATCTGTATCAACAAGCAGTGTAAGTAAAGGTGAAACACTTCTTGATACAGTTAGGAATTTAGAAGCAATGAGTGTGGATGTGATAATAATAAGACATAGCTTTTCAGGGGCATCAGAATTTGTATCAAAAAGGGTTAAAGCATCAGTTATAAATGCTGGTGATGGGAGGCATGAACATCCAACTCAAGCGTTACTTGATTTGTTAACAATATGGGAATATAAGAAAACATTAACAGGTTTAAAAGTAGCAATAGTTGGAGATATACTTCACAGCAGAGTAGCCAGATCCAATTTATTTGCCCTCAGGAAATTAGATAATGAAGTTAGGTTTGTTGGTCCCGCAACCCTTGTACCCGAAGATTTCAAAAAGTTAGGAGCAAAGATATTTTATAATCTTGAAGAAGGTCTTTATGATGTGGATGTAGTAATGGCACTTCGAATACAAAAGGAGAGAATTGGAGATGGTTTTTATCCCACAGAGAGAGAATATGCAAAGTATTTTTCGATTAATAGAGAAACAATCAACTTTGCTAAAAGGGATACAATTATTATGCATCCCGGTCCTGTTAATAGAGGGCTGGAGATATCATCAGATGTTCTTGAAGATAAAAGGTGTGTTGTTCTTAATCAGGTAACTAAAGGTGTTGCTGTTAGGATGGCTGTTTTGTACCTTTTATTATCGGGAGGTAAAGTTGAAAATTAAAATAAATAATTTAACCATAGTTACCTCTTCAGGATTATTTCGAAAAAATTTGTTTATAGATAAGGGAATTATAAAAAAAATTTCTGATAAACCAATTTCGTCGAGGGGCGTTGATTTTCTTATTGACAATGAAAACTTAATGGTCTTTCCAGGTTTTTTAGATATGCATGTGCATTTAAGAGAACCAGGGTTTGAATATAAGGAGGATATCGAGTCAGGTCAGAGGGCTGCTTTAAGTGGAGGTTTTACAGCTATTGCCTGTATGGCTAATACCAATCCTGTGAATGATAATTCTGCAGTGACGCATTATATAAAATGTAAATCTAATGAGACGGGTATCCCTGTTGATGTACATCCTATTGCAGCCATTACTGTAGGTCTTAAGGGTGAAAAAATAGTTGAGATGGGTGATTTAAAAAAAGCAGGTGCAGTTGGTTTTTCTGATGATGGTTATCCCGTTGAAAATTCAGATATCTTGAGAAAGGCGATGGAATATTCAAAGTGTTTCAATATCCCCATAATCTGTCATTCTGAAGAAAAAAAGTTAAGTAAAGAGGGGCAGATAAATGAAGGAGAGGTATCATTAAAATTAGGTTTAAAAGGTATACCTAAAGAAGCTGAAATAATAGGGATTTATAGAGATATAATGCTTGCAAAACTCACAAAAGCAAAAGTACATATAGCTCATGTTAGCACAAAAGATTCTGTTGAATTAATTAGAAGGGCAAAGAAAGAGGGAATCAATATATCTTGTGAGACATGCCCACAATATTTCTTATTAACAGAAGAAGAGGTGCTTGGTTATAATACATTTGCTAAAGTAAATCCACCACTCAGAACAAAAGAAGATGTCATGGCAATTAGAGAAGGTTTAAAAGATGGGACTATTGATGTTATCGCATCAGACCATGCTCCTCATCATATTGATGAGAAGGATGGGGAGTTTGAGTTAGCACCCTTTGGTATGATTGGTTTGCAAACTATGATACCTTTATCATTAGAACTTGTAAGACTTGGAGTTTTAGATTTTCAAGTTTTAGCAGAGAAGCTATCAAGGAAGCCACATCAAATATTAGGTTTAAAACCTCCAGTGATAAAAGAGGGAGAGGAGGCATGTTTAACTATAATTGATCCCCACTACGAGTGGGTATTGGAAAAGGATAGGATAAGATCAAAGAGTTACAATACTCCATTTCTTGGAAAAAAGATGAAAGGAAAGGCAGTATATACAATAAAGGGAGGAAAAGTTTTTGAAATTGAAGACTAAAAAAAGAGCAGTCTTGTTATTAAAAGATGGTCGGTTCTTTTCTGGTTATAATTTTGGGGCTGAGGGAGAAGCGGGGGGAGAAGTTGTTTTTACTACATCTATGTGTGGATATCAGGAAATTCTTACAGATCCATCCTATGATAAGCAGATAGTTACGATGACTTACACACAGATTGGTAATTATGGTTTTAATGAAGAGGATATGGAATCCAGAAAGTCCTTTGTTGCTGGATTTGTAGTAAGAGAATATCAAGATTACCCGAGCAATTATAGAAGTAAGGGGAGTTTAGACGAATTCTTAAAGAGATACAATATAGTTGGCATAGAAGGAATTGATACCAGGGCATTAACCGCCCATTTGAGGGAAAAAGGTGCTATGAATGGTATCATTTCTACAATTGAATTTGATCGGAAAAAACTAATGGAAAAGTTAGAAAAAGTACCTTCCATGGTTGGTCTCGATCTTGTTAGGTATGTGAGTACTGACCAACCTTACAGCTGGTCGCAGGGACTGTGGACACTGGGAAAAGGGTACATAGAAAAGGATGATGGGAAATATTTTGTAGTAGCCTATGACTATGGTGTTAAATTTAATATTTTGAGGAATCTGGTTAATGTGGGGTTTAGAGTTTTAGTAGTACCCGCAGATTTTCCTGCAGAAGAAGTTTTAAAGTTAAATCCCCATGGTGTCTTTTTGTCAAATGGTCCAGGAGATCCAGAGCCAGTAAAATATGCGATAGAGAATGTAAAAAAGTTAATTACTAAAAAACCAATATTTGGTATATGTTTAGGGCATCAAATACTAGGGCTTGCCTTAGGTGGAAAGACTTTTAAACTAAAATTTGGTCATAGAGGAGGAAATCAGCCTGTTAAAGATTTAACTACAGGCAAGGTTGAAGTAACATCTCAAAATCATGGCTTTGCAGTAGATATAGATTCCCTGGGTGGTAGAGCTGAAGTAACACATATCAATTTAAATGATAATACTGTAGAGGGTTTAAGACATAGGGATTTTCCTATTTTTTCTGTGCAATATCATCCTGAAGCATCTCCGGGGCCACATGATGCTTCTTATCTTTTTAAAAGATTTTATGATTTGATAGAAAGCACGAAATAAAATTTATATTGGAGATATAAAAAGATGCCTAAAAGAACAGACATCAAGAGTATCTTTGTAATTGGTTCTGGACCTATTGTGATAGGTCAGGCTTGTGAGTTCGATTATTCTGGAACTCAAGCAGTAAAAGCTCTGAAACAGGAAGGATATAAAGTAATACTTGTTAATTCTAATCCAGCAACAATTATGACTGATCCTGAACTTGCAGATGTAACATATATTGAGCCACTAACAGTGGATTATCTCGAAGAAATAATTAAAAAGGAAAGACCCGATGCACTTTTGCCAACTTTGGGGGGGCAAACGGCATTAAATTTAACTCTTTTTCTCCATGAAAGGGGAGTTCTTGAAAAATATAAAGTTAAATTAATAGGAGCAAACATTGAAGCTATAAAAAAGGGTGAGGATAGGGAGCTATTTAAAAAATCTATGGAAAAAATTGGATTGAAGGTCCCGAAAAGTGGATTAGCAACGAGTATGAATGAAGCTATGGAAGTAATAAAATATGTTAAGTTCCCAGCAATTATTCGCCCCGCTTTTACCCTTGGTGGTACAGGTGGTAGCACAGTTTATAACATGGAAGAATATGAGAGAATGGTCAAATGGGGGCTTGATTTAAGTCCAGTGCATCAGGTCCTTATAGAAGAATCTGTTATTGGTTGGAAGGAATTTGAACTGGAAGTTATGAGAGATAAGATGGACAATGTTGTTATTATCTGTTCCATTGAGAATTTCGATCCCATGGGTATACATACAGGTGATAGCATTACTGTTGCACCTGCTCAAACCCTTTCTGATAAAGAGTATCAGATAATGAGGGATGCGGCTATTAAAATTATAAGAGAAGTAGGTGTTGACACAGGGGGATCAAATATTCAGTTTGCTATAAATCCAAAAAATGGAGAAATGGTTGTTATAGAAATGAACCCTCGTGTTTCAAGAAGTTCTGCTTTAGCATCAAAGGCAACAGGGTATCCCATTGCAAAAATTGCTGCAAAACTTGCAATTGGTTATACCCTCGATGAAATAAAAAATGATATCACCGGTGAGACACCTGCCTCTTTTGAACCTGCGCTGGATTATGTGGTTGTCAAAATTCCAAGATTTGCTTTTGAAAAGTTTCCAAAGGCTGATTCTAGACTGGGCACACAGATGAAATCTGTTGGTGAAGTAATGGCTATTGGTAGAACATTTAAAGAAGCTCTTCAAAAGGCAATAAGATCTCTTGAAATTGATAGTTATGGATTCGATAATAAGATTTTGGGGAATTTAAATATAGATGAGAAAAAGAAAATCATCGTTGATAGATTAAGAAATCCAGATGCTGAAAGGCTCTGGTTTATAGGTGAGGCTTTCAGGCACGGGATGGATTTAGATGAAGTACATGAACATACACAAATAGACAAATGGTTTCTAAAAAATATTCAAGAGATTATAGAATTCGAACAGGAACTTGTAAAGTTAACCCAGGATAGAGAATTTAGTTTAGAAAGCCTCTCAACCGATGTCATCAGGGAAGCTAAAAAAATGGGTTTTTCTGATAGAAGGCTTGCTAAAATTTTTGGTGTCGATGAGATTAAAATTCGAGAATTGAGAAAAAGAAGAAACGTATGGCCAGTATATAAGATGGTTGATACCTGTGCTGCTGAGTTTAGAGCAAAGACACCTTATTTATATTCTACTTTTGAAGAAGAAGATGAAGCGAAACCTACGGAGAGAAAAAAGGTTATTATATTAGGTGGTGGACCAAATAGAATTGGTCAGGGGATAGAGTTTGATTACTGCTGCGTTCATGCTGTTTTTGCTCTTAAAGAAGAAGGATATGAGACAATTATGATAAACTGTAATCCAGAAACTGTCAGTACTGATTATGATACTTCCGATAGGCTTTATTTTGAGCCTTTAACCTACGAAGATGTTCTAACAACAATAGAGAGAGAAAAGCCAGAAGGTATCATAGTTCAATTTGGTGGTCAGACTCCATTAAAACTTGCTGTTCCTCTTGAAAAAGCTGGAGTTAGAATACTTGGAACAAGTCCCGATAGTATAGATAAAGCTGAAGATAGGGAAAGATTTAGAGAGATACTATTAAAGTTGGGTTTAAAACAGGCAGAAAGTGGGATTGCCCGTTCAGAAGAAGAAGCAATAATAGTGGCTGAAAAGATTGGATATCCAGTGATGGTTAGACCTTCATATGTTTTAGGTGGAAGGGCGATGGAAATTGTTTACGATAAAGCAAGCCTTAAAAGATATATGAAAGAGGCTGTAAGGGCTTCTTCAGAACACCCTGTTTTAATCGATAAGTTTTTAAAGGATGCAACAGAAATTGACGTCGATGCTATAAGTGATGGCAGCATCTGTGTGATAGGTGGCATAATGGAACATATAGAAGAGGCAGGGGTACATTCAGGTGATAGTGCCTGTCTTATTCCCCCTTTTTCTCTTAAGGAAGAAACTATTAGTGAAATTATGAGGCAGACAAAACTTTTAGCAAAGGAATTAAATGTTATTGGTCTAATGAATGTACAGTTTGCAATAAAAGATGATGAAATTTATATTTTAGAGGTTAATCCAAGAGCATCTCGAACCATACCATTTGTGAGTAAAGCTATAGGAGTACCTCTTGCTAAACTGGCAGCAAAATGTATGTTAGGCAAGACATTAAAAGATTTAGGATTTACAAAAGAAGTGATCCCCTCATATTTTTCAGCCAAAGAAGCAGTATTTCCATTTATAAAATTCAGAGGTGTGGATACAGTTTTAGGACCGGAAATGAAGTCTACAGGTGAGGTTATGGGATTAGCTGATAACCCATATCTTGCATTTGCCAAAGCGCAGATTGCTGCAGGTAATAGCATTCCCCTTAAGGGTACAGTTTTTATTAGTGTAAAGGATGATGATAAAAAAAATGTAGTTGAAATTGCTAAGCTTTTAAAAGAATATGGTTTTAAAATATTATCTACGAAGGGGACTTCAAAGTACCTCAAAGCACATGGAATAGAGAATGAAACAGTCTTAAAAGTTATAGAAGGTAGACCAAATATTGTAGACATGATAAAGAATGGAGAAGTAGATTTAATAATTAATACCACTTTTGGTGTAAAAGAATTAGAGGATTCATACTTAATAAGAAGGACTGCTTTGGAAATTGGGGTCCCCTATTTTACCACTATTTCTGCGGCTAAGGCAGGATGTTTTGCAATCCCAGAACTTTTAAAAGGTAATACAAAGGTTTTACCTATAAAAGATTATTATCGTTCTGGAAAGGGGGTAGAAAAATGAATTATCCAATGACTAAAGAGTGTTATGAAAAGTTAAAAATGGAATTGGAACATTTAAAAAAAGTTGAAAGGCCAAAGGTTATAAAGGACATTGCCGAAGCAAGGGCTCATGGAGATCTTTCTGAAAATGCTGAATATGAGGCAGCTAAAGAAAGACAGGGGATGATAGAGGCAAAAATAAGAGAATTAGAAGGTAAATTGAGCAGGGCTGTAATAGTTGATCTTTCGAAAGTATCAACAGATAAAGTTGCTTTTGGTTTAAAGGTTAAGATTCTTGATTTAAATACTGATGAAGAATTCACATATCAGATAGTTTCTGAAGATGAAGCCGATCTTAGTATTGGTAAAATTTCATATACTTCACCCATAGGCAGAGCCTTAATAGGCAAGAAAGAGGGTGATATTGTAAAAGTTCAGGTACCGATAGGCATAAAAGAGTTTGAGATTTTATCTATTGAAAAACCATGAAATATTTAATTAAATTTTTGTCACTCATACTTTATATAGTTTTATTGGCTTGTAATAACAGGGGATATTCTTTTGATAAACCAGAAATAAAAATTAAAAATGAAATTAAAAATGAATATCTAGGGCTATTTTTTCAGGAAAGGAAGATAGGATATTTTCATAGTAGCGTTCATGATGGTTTATGGGGGGATAAAAAAATATTCTATTTATATGGAAATGCATTGATCAGAATTAAGTTTGAAAAGGATATAATTAACACAATCTTAAATGAAGAAATTATTATTGATGGATTTTCAAAAAAGACAATTTATTTCAGTTATAGTCAACAGATTGGTGATTCAGATCTAAAGGTAAAAGGAATAAATAAAAATAATAAAATTCTGTTAAAAATTATGTCTGGTGGTGAAGTGCAAAATTTAGATATGGAAGAAGAATATATTCCTCTTGCATCTGCAGGATTTTTAATATGGCAAGAGGGGATTAAAGAGGGGATAATAAAGAATTTTAAAGTTT
>CALINM010000085.1 GCA_938045315.1 uncultured bacterium
TATTTTCCATATCTATTCTAATATAAAGATTTGAGTTTTTTCCCCATGAAATTTAAAATTTCATCTACTTTATCTTCTGATATTGACTCCACATAAACCCTTAAAACTGGCTCTGTACCGGAAAGTCTTACTAATAAAAAACCATCATGGAAAATAAATTTTCTCCCATCAATAAAATTTTTTGAAACCACTTTACTACCTAATACAACATTAAAATCAACTTTATCAACAAACTCTTTGAGTTTATGATAATCAACAAAATAAAAATCCTTCCTTTTAAAAACATGGTAACCATATTTATTCTCTATTTCTTGCCAAATCTGATTTAAACTTTTTTTATAATGATTAAGAATCTCTAGCATAATTAGAGAACAAAATATACCGTCTCTCTCAGGAATATACCCTTTTATATAAATACCACCGCTTTCTTCTCCTCCAATCAAAACTTTTTCTTTAAGGATATGGGGGACAATATTTTTAAATCCTATGGGCACTTCATAAATTTTTAGATTATTTTTTTTTGCAATTCTGTCCACAATAGAACTAACAGATACTGTTTTTATAACACTTCCCTTAGCTTTTTTATGTTCTATTAAATATTCAAGGAAGATTGGTATAATTTTCTGTGAAGAATAAAAATAACCTTCTTTGTCAAAACAGGCTATTCTATCCCCATCCCCGTCATAGGCAAAGGCAATATTAAACCTCCCTTCTTGAACAATTTTAGACATTTTTTTTAAATTTTCTTCCGTTGGTTCTGGGTTAATATCACCAAATGAAGGATCTCTGTGATTATTAATTTCAGTAATATTAATTGACGAATTAGAAAATATTTTTTTTAAAATTCCTTGAGAAGAACCGTACATAGGATTCACAAGAATTTTTGTTTCAAAATTCTTCAAGGATTGTGTTAATCCCTTTTCTTCTAAATATCTTATATAGTATTCAGAAAAATCTATGGTTTTAATTTTCCCCTTACACGATGATGTTTTAATTGAAGAGGTTTTTGCTATTTTTTTAAGAGTTTCAGAAAGTGCTGAACCACCAAACTTTTCCTTAATTTTAATACCATTATAAGTAGGAGGATTATGGCTGGCTGTAACCATTATACCAAAATCAGCTTTTAATTTTGTGATAAGGGAAAGCATAGGAGTGGTGCAAAAGCTTTTTGAAATAAAAACATTAAACCCTGCATCTTTAGCATATTCAGCAATTTCATATGCCACTTCAGGAGATAAAAATCTTGTGTCATATCCTATTGCAACACACTTAGCATTTTTTTCTTTAAAATATTTTAAAATTTTTCCAGAAACACGAATAGCACTATCAAAAGTAAAATCTTTTCCAATAATCCCTCTAAACCCATCAGTGCCAAATTTAATGTTCATTTTTATTCCCTTTAAAGAGTTTTAGCATTTTTAGTGCTAAATTTATTGACTCTTCCATACTTTTTGAGTTAGCTTTTCCTGTCCCTGCTATATCAAAGGCCGTACCATGATCCGGGGACGTTCTTATAAAAGGAAGTCCCATAGTTACATTCACCCCGCTTTCAAAAAAAAGCATTTTAAAGGGGGCAAGCACCTGATCATGATACATACCAAGTACAAAATCATAATGTCTTTTAAGGGCATAAAAAAAAGCCACATCAGCAGAAATTGGTCCAACTATATTTTCACCATTATTTCTAAATTCATCACAAAGGGGTGCAATAATATTTACCTCCTCATCACCAAAACTTCCTCCTTCCCCTGCATGGGGGTTTAAGCCTAAAACAGCGATCTTTGGTTTTTGTAAACCAAAAAACTTTTTTAGAAAAGTTAGTGCTATGGAAATCTTATTTCTTAAAGAATTTCTTTTGATTGATTTGGAAACATTATGAAGAGGAAGATGGGTTGTTATTGTTCCCACAAAAAGTTTTTTACTATAAAAGCTCATCAATACATCACTGATATTAAACTCTTCCTGAAAGAACTCTGTGTGTCCAGTAAAATTTATACCAGCCGAAACAATGCCATGCTTATAAACCGGACCTGTAACAAGTGCATTTGAGATGCCCTGTTTAATTAAAAATATTGCCTTCCTCAATGATAAATAAGATGATAATGCTGTCTCTTTTGTGGGAATACCAGGTTTGATTTTTTTTATACTGGTTACTGTGATTAAGTTAAGTTGGCCTTCTTTATAATTATCAGGGTCCTTGATAAGATTGATTTTTAACAATCCAAAATCTCTATAAATTGCCTCATCGCCAATGACGAAAAATTTTGCTTGCTTACAAATTTTCTCATTTTTTAAAATCTTTATAATTAGTTCAGGGCCAACACCTGCGGGATCACCTGTGGTTATTAGAACTGCAGGCTTATAACCTTTTTTCAACATAAATTTCTTTCTTTAAATCTTCTAACCATTTTTTATAAATCTGGTCCATCTTATCCCTTTGATATTGTTTCTTTAATTCTTCCTTTACTACTTCAAATGGTTTTAGCCCCTCATAACTAACAGAGTTTAACTTAAATATCTGAAACCCTTCATCAAATCTAATAAGAGGTCCTATTTCATCTGGTTTCATGTTTTTAATTGCTTCTTGTAACTCCATTGATAAATTTTTTAACTTCACATTCTCGGGGGATGTGTCTGTAACTTTGTATTTTTCAGAAGCTTTTTTGGTAATTTCATCGAACTTTATACCCCTTTTTGCCATATTATAATAATCTTTAATGTCCTTCTCCAGTTTGTTTTTCTGGTTTTCATAAATCGTTATTACTCTAAAACTGACCACCTTTTCGAGACCAGCTGCAATTTCATTCTGGTAATAATTTAAAAGTATATCATCAGTAACGACTACAAAGGGCCTAACCTCTCTATTAACAATTTTTGCTTTCAATATTTGAAATTTTACAATCTCTCTATACTCAGAAAGCGTCATGCCCTCATTTTGAAGTGCAAGCTCAAGTATTTCTGTAGTAATATTATTTATTTTCTTTATGTTATCTATCTCTTCATCAATTTCTTTATCAGTAACACCTATCCCAATTTTTTTAGCCTTCTGCTCTATCAGTTCCTTTTCAATAAGCATTTCAAGAGCTTTTTCTGTCTCCTGCCTTGATAGTTTTATTATCTCACTGTTATTTTTCAATTTTAAAAATTTTCTTAGATTCGTTAAAGTAATAGGCGAATCACCTACAACAGCAACAATTCTATCTAAAGTTTCTCCTAAAGTGTATGATGGAAAATAAATTAAAAAACAAATAATAAAGACTACTGCAATTTTTCTACCAATTCCCATTTAATTTTTACCCCATATTCTTTCTTTTTATTATCAATCCAATGGGCATAAACATTTCCCTTCATTACTTTTTTAGCTTCCTCCAGTGCCTTCTCACGTTTTAATTTTTTATCTATAACACTTTTTGGTATGTATTCTTTTAACTTAACAATATGAAACCCAAAGGGTGTTGGTATAACGCCAGATATATCATCTTTTTTCATTTTCTTCAAGTGTGTTAAAAGTTCAGTGGGGATTTCATCAGCATTCAAATAATCTATAAGGCCACCCCTTGATTTTTCTGGTGAAATAGAATATTTTTCTGCCGCCTTGGCGAAATCCAGACCACTTCTTATCTCTTCAAAAACTTTTAATGCCTCTTCCCTTTTTCTCAAAACAATTTGATAAAAAATATACTTTTCTGGTTGTACATCTAAAATGCTCTTTTCCGTCTCACTTATAAGTTGTTCATCTATATTAATATTTTCCACAAGTTTTTCAACAAATTTACTTCTTAATAGATAAAGCTTTGCCATTTCTATCTTCTTCTCATCTATATTATTTTCTTTTAAAAAATTTTTGATCTCTTCCTCAGACAATTTAACACCAATTTTTTTAGACTCTTCTTCTAAAATTATCCGCTCCACCAGTTGAGAGATAAAGCTTGCTTTCGAGATTGACTTGACATCAACAGAATCTTTGTAATTCTCATATAAAATTTTTAGCTCTTTCTCATTAATTTTCTTTTTACCTACAGAAATTACAGCATCTCCTTTATTACTGCAGGCAAAAAGAAAAAATAACATGAAAAAAAATATACTACTTTTTATCAGCATTAAATACTTTATTTATCTCTTCTTC
>CALINM010000086.1 GCA_938045315.1 uncultured bacterium
GATTCTTATTGGTATGCCATTTATGTTAAGGCAAAGCATGAATTCATTGTTCGTGATAGGCTTTTAAGGTCAGGCATTGATGTCTTTCTTCCCGCTGTGGAACGCCTGAGTAAATGGAAGGACAGAAAAAAAGTGATTCAATGCCCTCTTTTCCCTGGATATCTATTTGTAAATATTAAAAGGACTTATGATGAAATAATAACAGTGCTACGAACACCTGGGGTTGTAAGATTTCTCGGCTTTGAACCTAGGAATCCTGAGATAATTCCTGAGGAACAGATATATTCTCTAAAAAAACTTATTGAGAGTAGAGACCAATTAGACCCTTACCCTTACATAAAGGAGGGACAAATGGTCAGAGTTAAAAGAGGACCACTTAACGGAGCTAAAGGCATTCTTATAGAAAAAGAAGACAAACATATCTTTATTGTTTCTATCCACATACTCAGAAGGTCTATAGCTGTAAAGATAGATGCCTATGATGTAGAGGTATTGGTCTAAAGAGAGATAAATTTTTTTATTGGAGGAGGTAAAGTATTGATTACAGATATGGTAAATCAAAATGGATATGATCTTAAAGAGGAATTGAAGGAAAAGATCGTTCAAAGAAAAGCTGTAATTGGCATAATAGGTTTGGGATATGTAGGACTCCCATTGGTCATAGAATTTGCAAAGGCTGGTTTTAAAGTAAGGGGCTTTGACATTGATAAGAAGAAGATTCAGATTCTTCAGAATGGAGAATCTTACATAAAACACATAAAGTCTGAAATGATTAAAGATATCCTGCCAGGGTTTGAGCCTACCTCAGATTTTTCAAGGCTTGGTAATGTGGATATAATTATTATCTGTGTACCTACCCCATTAACTCCACATAAAGAGCCAGACATGAAATATGTGTTTAACACAGGAAAGGAAATATCTAGATATCTTAAGAAGGGGCAGCTTATAGTCCTTGAGTCCACTACCTATCCTGGCACAACAGACGAGGATTTAAGAGCTATCCTGGAAGAGTCCGGGCTCAAGGCTGGTTGTGATTTTTTCTTAGCTTATTCCCCTGAAAGAGAAGATCCTGGTAATAAAGAATTCAGCACATCAAGGATTCCCAAGGTTGTTGGAGGATTCACAACCTACTGTTTGGAAGTCGCCACAACCCTATACGATCAGATTGTGATCAAAACAATCCCTGTATCCTCTACAAAAGTGGCTGAGGCTGTTAAATTATTAGAAAATATTTACCGTGCAATTAACATTGCTTTGGTAAACGAACTAAAGATACTCTTTGGTAGAATGGGGATAGATATCTGGGAAGTTATAGAAGCTGCACGGACAAAACCCTTTGGATTCCAAGCCTTCTATCCAGGACCCGGCCTTGGAGGACATTGCATTCCCATAGATCCCTTTTATCTCACATGGAAAGCTCGGGAATACGATTTTCATACAAGATTTATCGAACTTGCAGGCGAGATAAACGATTATATGCCTTATTATGTCGTAGAAAAAACTGTAGAGGCACTAAACCACAGGGGTATGTCTATAAAAGGAGCAAAAATCTTGATACTTGGCATAGCATATAAAAAGGATGTGGATGATGCAAGGGAGTCGCCTGCCTTTAAAATAATGGAACTTCTTGAAAAGAAGGGAGCCGAAGTTGATTATAATGACCCTTATTTTCCTGAACTTCCACATACAAGAAAATATAAATATCAGAAAAAATCTGTTGAGCTTCTTTCAGAGAATCTTAAAAGATTTGACTGCGTGATAGTAGTTACAGATCATAGCTTTTATGACCCAAATTTTATAGCAGAACATTCATCGCTGATTATTGACACCAGAAATTTAATAAAGAATAACAAATATATTGCAAAGGTAGTAAAGGCATAAACTTTTAAAAGAGAGGTGATTAAATAATATGCAAGATAAATTTATTGCCCAGGTTGGTTTAGGTTATTGGGGAAAGAATATCTTTAGGAATCTTTATGAGCTTAATATCCTTCGTGTAGCATGCGACCTAAACTTAAAACTTCTTAATCAATACAAAGCTAAATTTCCAAATATAAATTTTACCTCGGACTTTAAAGAAGTTCTTAAAAACCCTGAAATCAAGGCTGTAGTAATTTCAACTCCTGCTCAGTTACATTATGAAATGGCAAAAGAAGCCCTCCTTGCAGGAAAGGATGTATTTGTAGAAAAACCACTTGCCCTGAGTGCCAAAGAGGGTGAAGAGCTTGTTAAATTGGCAGAGGAAAAAGATAAAGTGCTTATGGTGGGGCACATCCTTCAATATCACCCAGCGGTAGAGAAGCTTAAGGAATTGATTTTAAATGGTAGCCTTGGAAAGATTCAATACATCTACTCCAATAGACTTAATATCGGAAAGTTGAGGACAGAAGAGAATGTTCTCTGGAGTTTTGCACCCCATGATATTTCTTTGATACTCATGCTTGTTGGGGAAGAACCGAAAGGAGTATATGCTTGGGGTGGAGATTATGTTAATAAAGGAATTTATGACACTACAATCACCATACTAGAATTTTCCAATGATGTAAAGGCACATATATTTGTAAGCTGGTTACATCCTTTTAAGGAACAAAAACTTGTCATAATAGGAACTCAGGCTATGGTAGTATTTGATGATACAACTAAAGAAAAGCTATTTCTTTATCCTCATAAAATCAATTGGAGAGAAGGCAAAATTCCTGTTGCAAATAAAGCAGAATATCAGGTTATCCCTATAGAAGATAGAGAACCTTTAAAAGTTGAGCTTATGCATTTTTTAGAATGTGTCCTTAAAAGGAAAAAGCCACTAACAGATGGACGAGAGGGATTGAAAGTTCTTCGAATTCTGGAACAAGCTCAGAAGCTTCTATTAAATTCCCCCTTCGCCCGAATATTTCCCTTAGAAGACAAAAAATATTTTGTTCACGAATCTGCTTTTATAGATGAGAATGTACAGATAAATGAAGGTACCAAAATTTGGCATTTTACACATATTTTAAAAGGTACAAAAATTGGCAAAGACTGCGTAATTGGACAGAATTGCATGATAGGACCTGATGTGACAGTGGGTAATAGGTGTAAAATTCAAAACAATGTGTCAATATATAAAGGTGTGACTTTAGAAGACGATGTTTTTTGTGGTCCCTCTTGTGTTTTTACTAATGTATATAATCCAAGGGCATTTATAGAAAGGAAGCATGAGTTCTTACCAACCCTTGTTAAAAGAGGGGCAACAATTGGAGCAAATGCCACGATTGTTTGTGGTATTACGATTGGCAGGTATGCTATGGTAGGAGCAGGGGCAGTGGTAAAGAAGGATGTTCCAGATTATGCAATAGTAGCTGGAGTTCCTGCCAGACAGATTGGTTGGGCATGCAAATGTGGGGTGACTTTAAAATTTAATAAAAATCATGCTTTTTGTAAAAACTGCCACAACGAATACGAATTAAAAGATAATACTATCATTGTTATCAAGGAGAATAATTAGATGGCCAAAATACCCATGCTTGATTTATATGCTGAATATTTGTACATGAAAGAGGAGATTGATTCTGCTATTAGAAGATGCTTAGAGCATCAAAAATGGATCCTTGGCCCAGAAGTGAAAGAATTAGAGAATAAAATAGCTGATTATATGGAGGTAAAGCATTGTATTGGTTGCTCCTCTGGCACAGATGCTCTTGTTCTTGCCTTAAGGGCTTTAGCTATAAGAACTAAAGGGAAAGAATATTTTGATAGAGAAGATGAGATTATAACAACTCCCTTCACTTTCACGGCAACAGGGGATGCTATTTTAAGGGCAGGAGCAACTCCTGTTTTCGTAGACATAGATCCAGAAACTTTTAATATTGATCCTGCTAAAATAATGGGATATTTAAAAAGGAATTCTGGTAGAGTTATAGGAATTATTCCTGTTCATCTATATGGGCAGGCTTGTGAAATGAATGAAATTATAAGAATTGCCAATGAATATGACCTCTTCATAGTGGAAGATGTAGCCCAGGCATTTGGAGGCAAGTGGCTTGATAGAAAGCTTGGCTCAATAGGAGTAGTGGGGTGCTTTAGTTTTTTTCCTTCTAAAAATCTTGGAGGTTTTGGTGATGGCGGAATGGTAGCAACAAATGATGATCAAATTGCAGAGCTTGTACGGATGCTTATAAAACACGGGGGAAAAGACAAATACAATGTTGAACATATTGGCTATAACGCCCGTCTTGATACTCTGCAAGCAGCCATTATATTGGTAAAATTTAAATATGTGGATAGATTCAATGAATTAAGGAGAGGAATAGCAGAGGCTTACAACAAGGGGCTTTCGGGATTCGAAGGCATAGTTTTGCCTAAGGTATACGAAAAGGCTTATCATGTTTACCATCAATATACAATTAGGTTGAGAGACAACAGAAGAGCTGAATTGCAGGAGAGATTAAGAGAAGTAGGAATTCAAAGTATGGTATATTATCCCTATCCTTTGCATAAAATGAGGGTATTTGAGGGAAGGTGCAAGGTATTTGAAAATCTAAAAGAGGCGGAAAAGGCTTCAAAAGAGGTCCTCAGCCTTCCCATAGAGCCTCTTATGAAGGAAGAAGAAGTTTACAGGGTAGTTGATGCAATAAGGGAGTTTTATAAATGAAAATAGTAAGTATAGTTGGTGCAAGACCGCAGTTTATAAAACTTATGCCTATAGTTAGGGCAGTTGAAAAATTTAATATAGAGAGAAACTTTGGAATTCAACATATTATCACTCACACGGGTCAACATTATGACTACTTAATGAATAAAGTATTTTTTGATGAGCTTGGACTTCCAAAACCCAATTATAATCTGGAAGTTGGCTCTGGCACCCACGGCTATCAGACAGGAGAAATGATAAAAAGAATTGAAGAGGTCTTATTAAAAGAAAAACCAGATATTGGTTTAGTCTATGGAGACACGAATTCAACCCTTGCTGGTGCTTTAGCAGCAGTAAAACTTCATATACCCGTTGCTCATATTGAAGCAGGATTAAGGAGTTTTAACAAGCGTATGCCAGAGGAGATAAATAGAGTCTTAACAGATCATATCTCAGATTACCTTTTTTGTCCTACTGAAACCGCCCTGAAAAATCTTGAAAGAGAAGGGATAACTAAAGGAGTTTATTTTGTAGGAGATGTAATGTATGATGCAGTGCTTATGAGCTTGGAGATAGCTGAAAGAAAAAAGATAGACATTCTCGAAAACCTAAACTTAAAGCCAAAAGAATATGCCCTTGCCACAGTTCATAGAGCAGAAAACACAGATGTCCCTGAAAGATTATTTTCCATCTTTTCCGCTTTAAAAGAAATTGCAAGTAACGGTTTACCAGTAGCAGTTACCCTTCATCCAAGAACAAGAAATGCTTTAGATACTTTATCGTTCTTTAAAAATACATTACCACAGGGTCTTCGCAT
>CALINM010000087.1 GCA_938045315.1 uncultured bacterium
GTAATATATAGAGCAATTAAAGGGCCTAGAGTTTTCGACAGGGTTCTGGCTGTAAATTTTTTAGGCACAAAAGCAGTTTTGATATTAGCTTTAATTGGTTTTTCCTATGGTAGACCTCATTTTCTTGACATAGCCCTCTTGTATGCATTAGTAAATTTTGTTGCAACTATAGCTTTTTTAAAATACAGGGCTATGGGGAGGTTGGGTTGATTGAGATAAGGTTGTTTTTATCAGCTATTTTTATTTTTTTAGGTTGTTTTTTTATAATAGTTGCATCGATTGGTATTATTAGATTACCAGATTTTTATACGCGGGTTCATCCTGCAGGAAAAGCAGACACTTTGGGACAGATTCTTGTTTTAACGGGTTTAATTATTTATGAGGGGATGTCTTTAATTAGTATAAAACTTTTTTTTATCATATGTTTCATTTTAGTAGCTAATCCCACAGCAACCCATGCTCTTGTTAAAGCAGCTTATTTGGCTGGTTTAAAGCACTGGACTAAGGAAAGCAATAATGATTGATATTTTTTTACTTATGTTTTTAGTTATTTTTTCAATATATTCAATTCATACTGAAGATTTATTGAGTTCAGTAATTGTTTTGAGCGCATTTAGTTTTGTCATGACAATTGTCTGGACAAGGCTGAATGCCGTTGATGTTGCTTTTACTGAAGCCGCTGTAGGTGCAGGGGTATCAACAATTATATTCTTATCGGCTTTAAGCAGAACAAAAAGGGGTGAGGAGAAACGTGTTACAAAGAAAATAAATATTTATAATCTATTTGCTGCTTTGATTGTTATTTTCACTGGCTCAGTTTTAGTATACGGTACCATTGATATGCCCGCCTTTGGTGATATAGAGGCACCAGCTTATAATGTACTTGCTCCTCGATTTATAATTGGTTCTATGGCTGAATTAGGTATTAAGAATTTTGTTACATCAATTTTAGCAAGCTATAGAGGTTATGATACTTTAGGAGAGACAACAGTTATTTTCACAGCTGGGGTTTCTGTGGTGGCTCTTCTAAGAAGAAAAGGAGGGACCTAATGATTATCGAGTATATAACAAAAAAAATGATACCCTTTATTCAAATTTATGCACTATATGTAATAACACATGGAGATTTAGGCCCAGGGGGTGGGTTTCAGGGTGGTGTTATTTTCGGAACAAGTATTATTCTTTACATAGTAGTTTTTGGGATGGAAAGGGGTAAGAGGCTTTTTCCCCTTAAGATAATAGATTTTTTTGGTTCTTTAGGTGTGTTAATATACTCAACCGTGGGTATTTTATGTCTTTTATGGGGCGGACATTATCTTGAATACACTAAACTACCTTTTAGGAACCCTCATCTTGCAGCTCATTTGGGGATACTTTTAGTTGAGGTTGGTGTTGCAATAACAGTTTTTGCAGTTATGGTGGTTTTTATATTTGACATGGCAAGGAAAAAAGATGCTTGATCTCATATTATCAAAGTACAACTACTGGATATCGATACTTCTTATGATGATTGGTTTGTATGGTATGATTGCAAAAAATAATCTCATTAAAAAAATTATTGGGATGAATATTTTTCAAGTATCAGTATTTCTTTTTTATATATCGATGGGTAAAGTTAGAGATGGTACTGCTCCAATACATTGGGACAGGGCTTTAATATATGATAATCCCATACCACATGTCTTAATATTAACTGCTATTGTAGTTTCTATTAGTACTACAGCAGTAGCTTTAGCATTAATTATAAGAATATACAAAAATTTTCAGAGTATAGAGGAAGATCAGATACTAAAAGTTTTAGCCAGAGAAGAAAACAAAACAGATTCATGATTTTATATATAGTTATAATTCCCCTTTTTGTATCATTGCTCACACCACTCTTTGGTATGTTTAATAGAAAGTATGCTTATTTTATTTCACTTTTAGGTGCTATTATTACATTTCTTTTTGTGATTTTTACTTACAAAAAAGTTGTTACACATGGAAAAGAATATTACTGGTTTGGAGGTTTTGAGCCACCATTTGGGATCGAATATGTGGTTGATGGACTGAATCTAATTTTGCTTCTAATTATTTCTTTCATATATTTACTTGTAATTATATATTCTAAAAAAAGTTCGGAAAAGGAAATAGAAGATAAAAGATTATCCCTATTTTACTGTCTTTTAAACCTTTTTTTTACTGGAATACTGGGAATAGTTGTCACAGGGGATATTTTTAATCTCTATGTTTTTGTGGAGATAGCTTCGTTAAGTAGTTATACCCTTATTGCATTAGGTCCTAAAAGGCAATCTTTAATGGCAAGTTATAATTACCTTATTTTAGGGACAATAGGTGCTACGTTTGTCCTTATAGGTATAGGGTATATTTTTATGGCAACAGGTTCTCTAAACATGGCAGATATAAAATCAAGATTAGTACCGATTTATCATTCAAAGATGGTGAGAACTGCCTTTACATTTATCACCCTTGGGCTATGTCTTAAATTAGCACTTTTTCCCCTCCACATATGGCTTCCAAATGCATATGCTTATGCTCCCTCATCGGTTGGTGCTTTACTCGCTGCTACTGGCACTAAAGTAAGTGCTTACGCATTAATAAGAGTCCTATATTCAGTATTTACAATTGATTTTGATACAAATGTTATCCCCTTTAATAAGGTATTTGTTTTTATATCACTTATTGCTATATTGGCAGGTTCTTTTTTAGCTTTAGCTCAAAAGAATCTTAAAAAGATGCTGGCTTATTCAAGTATTGGCCAGATAGGTTACATAACACTTGGGATTGCGATGAGTAATGAGATATCACTTCAAGGGAGTGTCCTGCATATATTCAATCATTCACTTATGAAGTGTGCACTTTTTTTTATTGCAGGAGGAATTTTCTACAAAAAGGGTATAGAGAACATTAATGATATGAAGGGAATTGCCAAGGAAATGCCATTCACCATGGCTTTTTTTGTGATTGCTGGACTTTCACTTGTGGGGGTTCCTCTAACGGTTGGTTTTTTAAGTAAGTGGTATCTTCTTCTTGGAGCTATATCACAAAAGTATTTTTTTGTTATACCTGTAATACTCATAAGCTCTCTATTAAGTTTTATTTACATATGGAGAGTAATAGAAACTGCATATTTTAAAGATAGTAATTCCACAAAATCATCATCAGAGATGCCATTAGGGATGATTGCCCCTGTAGCTGTTGTTACTATACTTTGTATATATTTTGGGATTTTTACAGAATTGCCGCTTCTTCTCACTAAAGAGGCAATAAGGATACTAATAGGAAATTAGATATGGAAAATTACATTAGCATTCTACCCGCTATGGTCTCCTTTATAGCATTAATATCAGTACCTTTTATGATATTATTTAGGGATTATAATTATGTTAAAGAAGGTATTTCCCTTTTTTCTGCCCTCTTAATGTTTACTTTAGTTTTATTATTAGGAAGAGAATATTTATCTGAGAGGATACTTTATATTGATATAATAAAGATTACACCCACTATCACCATATCGTTCAGAACAGATAATGCATCAATAATTTTCGCAGGAATATCTTCCTTTCTTTGGTTTATAACAACATTTTATTCAATTGGGTATTTAAAGGGTTTGAATGATAAGAAAGAGACATCTTTTTATGTTTTTTTTGCCCTTACAATATTTGCTACTACAGCTTTAGCATTTTCAGCAAACCTTATTACTACATTTGTTTTTTATGAGTTAATAACGCTCTTTACTTATCCTTTAGTAATTCATAAAGGAACTGAAGATTCTAAAAAAGCAGGCAGAAAGTATCTTGCATATCTTATCGGCACTTCTATAATGTTCTTTTTAACTGCTATTATATTAACCCATTTTATTACAGGAACTACCTTTTTTAATAGCGAGGGAGTCTTTAAAAAAAATGTTGATAATAATATAACTTTGTTATTGCTGCTTTTATTCATATTTGGTGTAGCCAAGACAGCTGTTATGCCTGTACATAGCTGGTTACCCAATGCAATGGTAGCTCCTACCCCAGTAAGTGCTCTTCTTCATGCAGTAGCTGTTGTTAAAGCAGGTGTATTTGTAATGTATCGAATTTTGAACTATATTTTTACTTCTCAAGTTTTGTTGGCAATAAAGGGACATTATATTTTGATTGTTCTATCGTCTGTAACAATTATTTTTGGATCTTTAATAGCTTTAAGGCAAAATAATTTAAAATTAAGACTCGCATATTCTACTATTTCCCAGTTATCATATATTATTCTTGGATTATCTTTATTAAATGAGTATGCAACTAAAGCTGCTCTTTCGCATTTAATAATACATGCTTTCAGTAAGATAACACTCTTTTTTTGTGCAGGTGCTATATATGTAAAATCACACATAACAGAAATATCTGATCTGGAAGGGATAGGCAAAAAGATGCCAATAACGATGTTAGCCTTTACTTTTGGAAGTTTATCTATGATAGGTGTACCAGGCTTTGGAGGTTTTATAAGTAAATTTTTGCTTATGAAAGGTATTGCACACTCTGGAAACTATTTTTTGTTCCCCATATTGGGCATAAGTACACTTTTAAATGCTTTTTATTTTATGCCTATAGTTTTTTCTGCTTTTTTCAAAGAATATAAATTTAATTCTAAAGACCCACATTATGTTAATAAAAAATACTCTCTTCTTATGGAAATACCACTTCTTATTACGGGTTTGGTAACTTTAGTTTTATTTTTTGCCTTTGGTGGGATTTTATCTTTTATAGGAGGGTAGGAGTGGTTATTTTTAAGGGTAAAGAAAAAACTTATAGATCTTTAGTTATTTCATGTTTTGTTCTTGTTTTATTGGCTCTAATTGAGTTTACCCTTAAGGAAAAGAAAGTCCATTTTAGGGTGGAGAAGATTCCTTCGTTTTATTCTATTTTAGGATTTATATGTGCATACATAATTATATTGATAACAAACTTAGCTAAAAAAGCGGGGTTAAAACAAAAAGAGGACTATTATGATTAGCTTAATACCCCCATATTTAATTTTCTTTTTATCTGCTTTTTTATTGATAATATTAACAAAAAGAGTAGGGCAATTTTTTTTAATATTAGTTCCCATTTTAAGCTTTCTACATTTTTTTTACATAGATTGTCATAGTCTTAACATACATTTTTTAGGTGAAAAGTTAAATATCTTATACAAAGATGAGTTCAATTTGCCCTTTTTTTACGTTTTTACAATTATCGCCCTTATAGGAAATATTTACAATCTACATTGTGATAACAAAAAAGAAAAGATATTTCCTCTGCTCTATGCAGGCAGTTCATTGGGGGTTATTCTTTCTGGTGACTTTTTATCTCTCTTTTTCTTCTGGGAGCTGATGGCAGTTTTTTCAACCTTTATAATATGGTTATCAAGCAATGAGGAATCTAAAAAAGCAGGGCTTAGATATCTTATGATTCATCTTTTAGGTGGTTTTTTTCTTTTAACTGGAATAATACTTCTTTATGAGGAAACTGGCAGCTTCACATTTAAAACACTCTCCTCAGATAATTATTATAGTTACCTTATCTTAATAGGATTTATGATAAATGCTGCAGTTATACCATTTTCAGCATGGTTGCCTGATTCATATCCCCAAACAACTTTAGGCGGTTCTGTATTTTTGTCTGCTTACACAACTAAGAGTGCTGTTTATGTACTATTACGATTTTTCCCGGGATGGGATATTTTGGCTGTTTTGGGCTCTATTATGGCTGTTTATGGAGTAGTTTATGCTTTTATGGTTCTTGATATGCGTAGACTTCTTTCCTACCACATAATTAGCCAGGTAGGTTTTATGGTAGTTGGTGTGGGGTTGGGAACTAATTTGTCGATTAATGGAGCCATATCTCATGCTTTAACTAACATAATAAACAAAGGGTTACTCTTAATGTCTGTGGGCGCTATAGTTTTTGCAACTGGAAAAGAGAGACTTAATGAGTTAGGTGGATTGATTAGTAGCATGAGAAATGTATTTGTATTCTATATGATAGGGGCACTTTCGATTTCTGGGTTCCCATTACTTTTGGGTTTTGTTTCTAAATCTATTACAATTACAGCGAGTCAAGAAGAACATAATACATTCTGTTGGTTTATGTTAAATCTTGCGTCAACGGGAACTTTTATTTCAGTAGCATTAAAGCTTCCATATTTAGCTTTTTTTACAAAAGCAAAAGACAATATAAAATTATCAAGCATACCAACTAATATGAAGGTTGCAATGGTATTAGCATCGCTAATATGCGTATTAGTAGGGATTTATCCAAAAGTTTTATACCGTATTCTACCTTATAAAGTTTTTTATGAGCCGTATACCATGGAACATATAATTTTTGTCTTACAACTTTTTGTTGGAGCTTTCATAGCCTTTATCCTTTATCTTGAGAGGTTAGATGTAAAAAATTACTATATTTACCTCGATACAGACTGGTTTTATAGGAAAACGACCAATATTCTTCTAAGGAGTTTTTATTTCTTGAATGATGGGTATAATAGATTAGTTAATGAAGTCTTTTACAAAAAACTACTTTTTTGGGGTATCTGGTTCTCAAAAAATCCTCTACTTGCAATTAAAATTATATTTGATGTAATGTTATATTTATTAGGTTTTAAGAAAGAAGAGAAAGAGCTTAAAAATATTATTGAAAAATATCCTTTAGACTTGGTAAGGCACTGGCCAATTGGGACTACAATATTGTATGTGACTTTTTTTCTATTATTTTACTTACTCCTTTATTATTTGGTATAAGTATCTTATCTAATGAAAAAAGCAAAATGAAAAATAAGGCATAGCAAAAACAACACATGAAATAATTAATTAAGAGAAATTTAAAAAATGGTAACAAAGAGGTGAAAGTTTAGTTTTTACCCACCTTTCTATATTTTATTACGGTTACGTAAGTATGATCAGGTTTGCTAAGGAGATCCCTTCTTGAGGTTTATATCTATTGCTGCTTTTGTACAATTTTAGCAGCTATTGCAAGCCTTTAAATTGCTAATGCGTCTATGGCTAGTGATACGCATGTAAAATTATTAAACATGGTCATGCTGATGAGACTAAGCGGGTTCAAGGTTTCTAGTAGAAATCGTTAGAAAGAAGGAAAGGAAAAATTTGAAGATGAAAAAATAAGAACCTATTTAAGTATTGGAGCATAAAAAACTCTTTAAAGGTCACTTATGAGGTGTTTATGTGCCCGTTATAAAAGTTTTTTTCTGTTGAAAAAAACCTCAAGCTTGATAAAATAATTTAATTAGTTGGGAGATCGTCTAACGGCAGGACAGCGGACTCTGACTCCGTTAATCTAGGTTCGAATCCTAGTCTCCCAGCCATTTTCAAGGTCCCATCGTCTAGAGGCCAAGGACATTGCCCTCTCACGGCAAAAACGCGGGTTCGAATCCCGCTGGGACTATTTTATTGTTTAGAATGTGTAAATTTTTCTTTTATTTCCCTTTTTCTTAAAATTAACAGTGTCAATATGTTAATAAAAATTACTATTGAGAGTATAATAAAAGCCATAAACCATGGTTTTCCCTCTTTTGCTCTTTCACTGACTATTCTAAAAAGTGTTCTAAACCAGTCAAGGGTTCCTAAAAAAATGATGGCATTGATAGTTAAATATGACCACCATTTTCTTATAAAGACCAGAAAAATTGGTGATAAACTCGCTAAAGTAAAAATTAAAAGTCCCATTCTAAAAAAATGAAGGGTTAAGAATAATGAACATAATATTGTTAAGAAGACCCACATATTTATACCCCTAAAACTTTTATGAAAATGATTTATTTTAGTGTATAATAAAAAATCTATGAAAGCAATTGCGTTACTATCAGGTGGGTTAGATAGTACACTGGCAATAAAGCTAGTAAAAGATCAGGGGATAGAAGTTATTGCATTAAATTTTACTTCTCCCTTTTGTACCTGCACTTCAAAAAATTCTGGTTGTAGCGCTGCTGCAAAATCAGCAAGGGAGTTAGGGATTCCGCTTAAAGTAATAGCTAAAGGGCTTGATTATTTTAAAATTGTGGAGAATCCAAAGTTTGGTTATGGTTCTAATATGAATCCATGTATAGATTGCAGGATCTATATTTTTAAAAAAGCAAAAGAATTGATGGAAGAAGTGGGGGCAAGGTTTCTTATATCTGGTGAAGTGGTCGGGCAAAGGCCAATGTCACAAACAAGGCATACTTTAAGATTGATAGAGAAAGAAGCAGGAGTGGAAGATATATTATTGAGACCACTTTCTGCAAAGTTACTGCCTCCAACATTACCGGAGAGAATGGGATGGATAGATAGGGATAAGCTTCTTAGTATAAGTGGTAGGGGCAGAAGTGAGCAGATAAAAATTGCAAAAAATAACAATATAGATTATCCCTGTCCTGCTGGTGGGTGTCTTTTGACAGATAAATTTATTGCAAACAGAGTACGTGATCTATTTAAATTTAAAAAGGACTATGATCTTGATGATATTAGGTTATTAAAAATTGGTAGACATATCAGGATTTCTAAAGATTTAAAGGTCATTGTTGCCAGGGATGAAAATGAATGTGTTAAGTTAAAAAATACCTTTGATGAAAAGAGAGATATTATTATTTGTTGTGTTGAACCAAAAGGTCCATATTTACTAATAAAAGATTTTAATGGTGATATCCCTGAGACAGTGTTTCAGATTGCATATAGATATTCAGATGCCATTGTTGAGCCACTTCTTTTAGAAATAGATGGGGTAATTAAAAGTAGACTCACTTATACAAAAACAATTGATGAAGAAACTTTAAAATCCATGATAATATGAAAGAGAAAGAAAAAAAATTAGAAAGTATAATTAAGTCTTATAAAAGCGCTATTGTTGCCTATTCTGGAGGAGTTGATAGTTCATTACTTCTTTATTTAACTTATCTTTATCTGGGTAGAGATAATGTTCTTGCTTTAATTGCCGACTCAGAAACATATCCAGAAAGAGAGAAAGAATTTGCAATAAGCTTCTGCAATAAATATGACATTAGTTTTCAGATAATTCATACAGAGGAGCTAAAAGATGAAAGATTTAATCAAAATCCACCGGATAGATGCTATTACTGTAAATCTCATTTATTTGAACAGGCGCTAAGAATTAAGGAAAAACTAAGATTTCATATTGTTTTTGAAGGTAGCAACAAAGATGATTTGGGCGATTTTAGACCTGGAAGGAGAGCAGTGGTGGAAAAGGGGGTCGTAAGCCCACTTCTACTGGCTGGATTTACAAAAAGAGAAATAAGAGAACTTTCAAGAATATATAATTTGCCTACGCATGATAAGCCTTCTAAAGCCTGTTTGGCCTCCAGGATTCCCTATGGTAAACCAATTAGCATTGATTTATTGCAAAAAATAGATAAAGCAGAAAACTTTCTTGAAAATTTAGGTTTTTCCGTTGTGAGGGTAAGAGCTCATGATGAGGTTGCCAGAATTGAGGTGGACCCCATGGACTTTCAGAAGGTTATTGAAATGAAAGAAACAATAGTAAAAAACTTTCTTAGATTAGGGTTTCAATATATTACCCTCGATTTAGAAGGTTTTAGGTCGGGGAGTATGAATAGGGTTTTAATTGATAAGCTATAGGCGTTTGGTTAGGGGCGACAGGATTGAGTGAAATATGGGATGTGACATTGGTATGGGCGAAGGAAATTAGATTACAAATAGTAATTATCTCTTCAATTTTCTTATAATAATTTCAATGGTTATCTGGGGTGGAAGCTGGACATCAGCAAAAATTTTGACGAGATATTTAGATCCATATTCATTAACATTTCTTAGATTTTTTGTAAGTGTAATATTTTTCATACCAATTATTTATATGAGAAAATCACCAAAAAAAAGGGTAATCAAAAATTTTAAGTTCCTACTATTAGGGTCTCTATCAATGGGGCTTTATTTTTTGTTTTTTTTTAAAGGACTTGAAAAAGGGCATGCTAATATTGGTGGAGTCTTTGTAACTTCTCTTGTCCCTATTTATACCCTTGTGATAAACA
>CALINM010000088.1 GCA_938045315.1 uncultured bacterium
TCTGATTTATCGGAACAACCAGAGGTTAATTTTAACATTTGTGTGAAACCAATAATACCAGTTAAGGGATTGTTAATTTCGTGTGCTATTCCTGAGGCGAGAATACCTATTGAAGTATATTTTTCATTCTGAAATATATGCTCTCTCATCTTTTTTAATTCTGTTATGTCTCTCATAAAAAAAACGATATATTTATCATTATCGAATTCAAAGGTAGTTGTAGTAATACTGTATGTAATACCGTTTAATTCTTCTTGGAAAAAATTTTTATAGTCATCATAATTAATATTTTTTAAAATACTCAATGGTATTAGATCATAAGCTCTCTTACCAATAACTTCTCTTGGATGCTTACTGAATAAATTTGAGAAGGGTTTATTGCATCTAACGATAATACCATTTTTATCAATTATAAATGCGTATTCAGGTATGCTGTCAAAAACAGTTAGCCAAAACCTTTGAGACTTTTCTAAAAATACATTTAAAACTTCTTTTCTTTTTTTCATCCTATCCCTTTTTATAGTTTTTAAAATTACTTTTGTCAAATTTGAAGGCCAAAATTCATTTTTATATATTACTTCTTTAACACCAAGTTTAATCAATTCATCAACCATCATATTGTCAAATTGTTGAAGTATAAGAATAATAGGCCGTTTAAGAAAACTTTTCTTAGCTTTTGAGATTATTTCCCTAATTTCATCAATATTATTATTATTATTTTCTATCAAAAGAATATCGCAATTGTTATGTTCCAATAATTCATGATTCGTTCTCACCCATTGTATATTAAAATCATTTTTTAAAAAATAAAAATTTTTCTTTAATTTATCAAAGGTGTCAAAAAACTGAGTATATAGAAGCAGAATCATATTTCATGGATCAAATTTCAGTTTTTATTCCTTTCCCAGCGTCACATTCTAAAAAAGCCTCTACAACCTTCGGGTCAAACTGTTTCCCTGAACATCTTATTAATTCTTCAATAGCAACACTATGATCGAGAGCTTTTCTGTAGGGTCTTGTAGATGTCATAGCATCATATGTATCAGCAACTGCAAGTATTCTTGCAGTAAGTGGTATTTCTTCACCTCCGAGACCATCTGGATATCCTCTACCATCATATCTTTCATGATGGTGTCTTATTAATTCCCTTTCTTTTGGGAAAAATTTGATTGGTTTTAGAATATTATCACCTATCACAGAATGCAGTTTTATTTCTTCAAACTCTTCATCAGTAAGCTTTCCTGGCTTTAATAACACTGTATCTTTTACACCAATTTTACCAATGTCATGTAAATATCCACCAAATTTGATTACATCAATATCTTCATCTGATAGTCCCAAAACTTTTGCAATCTGTAAAGAATAATTAGTAACCCTTTCGGAATGCTTTTTTGTATATGAATCTCTTGCTTCAATGCTAATAATAAGTGACTTTAATGTACTCACAAGATTGCTATAAAATACTTCATATAATGCATTATTTTCTATTCTCAGTGAAACTTTTTTAGCAAATGTGTTTGCAATAGCTATATCTTCTTCATTGAATCCTGATCCATCGTTTTTGCCATTAAATACTAATCCTCCAAACACTTCACCATTAATAGTAAGAGGAGCAAAGAGAATTTCAGTATAATTACTAACTTGTCCTAAATTAGGAATAGTTTTTTTAAAGACGCCCGGTTTTTGTCCTTCTCCAAAAAATTCTGAAAAAAAATTATTATGGGAGAGTGAAAATTTTTCCATATTGCCGATACATTTTCTCATTTTAACTTTCCCATTCTCGAACATTAAAAATGCAGTTCCTTTTACATCAAGGAGTTTATTGCCCAATTCTACCACTTTGTCATAAACCTTTTTATTGTCATAAAGCTCATCTAATTCAGCACTAACCTCTTGCAAGAGCGAAATAGATAAATATTTCTTATAAAGTGCTAAATTTAGAAAATTTAGATTTACACTTCCTTTTTCAACACCAATTTCCTTTATTAATTTTGGTTCTGTTTTAATTCTATTCAGAATTTCCATGATATTTTCTATAGTGAATGGCTTTGTGATAAAATCTGTAGCCCCCTCTTTCATGGCATTAACAGCATTATCTATACTACCATAACCGGTTATAACAACAATTGGTAGATATGGATTTATTCTTTTCGCTTCCTTTATTAGATCTATCCCATTCATTTCTGGCATAGTAAGGTCAGTGAAAACAACATTAAATTCCTCTTTCTGTATCTTCTCCAGACCATCTTTTCCTGTCTCTGCCAACTCTGTATCACACCCCGCTATTTGGGTTAAAAGCTGATATAATGTGTCCCTAACCATTTGGTCATCATCAACTACCAGAACTTTTAGCTTTTCCATTAGTAGACTCCAATTTTTTTTGAAAGACCTTAATTTCTGCATCAGTCAAAACATTCAACCCCTTTATCTCATCTAAAAGTGTCTGCTCTAGTTTTTCTACATTCAACAAATTATGACTAAAAATATGATTAATGAACCTTTTCAAAATCATATTTTCTCTCTGTAGATTTAGCATCTTCTTACATCTGGCTACTAAAAATAAGATTTCTTCAATTTTAAATGGCTTTGTAATGTAATCATAGGCACCCAAATCAATAACTTTGAGAGCTGAATCTAATGTACTGTAAGCAGTAATTATAACTGTTGCTAAATCTGAATTCATTTTAAGCGAAGACTTTATCAGTTCAATACCATCAATACCAGGCATCACCAAATCTGTAATAAGAATGTCAAATTTTTCACTTCTTAGAAAATCAATAGCCTCAAATCCATCCTTTGCAGCAATCACATAATATCCCTCTTTTGATAAAATTGAAAAGACTACATCCCTTGCTATTGGATCATCATCTACAACAAGTATCTTGAAACTCTTATCATCCACTATTCATTTTCCCTAACTGCTTTGAGTACCTCTTCTTTAGCCTGGTTGATAATGTTTCTCTTTTTCGCTTCAGCAGATATACTTACAGTGTCTTTAGGTTCTTCTATGTTATCATTTTCGAGAATGTTATTAATCCTTTGTTTCAAGAATTTGTTGTAGACATTTGTTACTCCATTAATTTGGAAGGGATTAATAGTCATTTAATTTGCCTCCATGCATCCCTTAATTCCATCATAATTTTCTCTACCACATTAAGATGAGAAATATCATTTTTTAAATTTGCTCTCGAGATCTCTTGCAAACAGAATATATACAGATCTTCCAAATTTTCAGCAATTTTGCCTCCCACATCTTTATTTAAGCTTCCCAATAACTCTTCTATTATTCTCGTCAACCTAAATATATTATCGACCTTTTCCTGTAAATCTTTAACTAAAATTGCTTTTTTCGCCCTATTAAGAAAATCTATTGCTCCATCATAAAGCATTATTAATAGCTCAACTGAATTTGTTGATGTTTTAACTACTGTCTCCATATAAGCATTTCTTGCTACTTGTAAATTATTAGTCATTTATTATTCCCCCATTTGCTTAAAGTCTGAGTTAAATAGTCACCATTTTTTTGAAGTCCTGCGATAGTTTTTTCAAGTTCATAAAATTTCTTTCTATATGAAACTTCCATTTGGTTTAATTTATCTTCTAAAGATTCAATTTTTTTATCCATGTTTGCTATCAACTTATTATAGTTTTCCTTCCTTTGTGGAATTATTTTTTCAAGATAATTATTTAAGTTATTCTCAAGGTTATTTATAACAGAATCAAAAGTATTGACTAATTCCACATAATTACTCCTTATAAAATTATCAAATCTAACACTATCAAGACTTAACACTCCTGTTTTATCATGATTTAAACCATAATTTGTTAAAGTTTTGCCATTATAAGAATCTGTTAAAATACTTCTAACCGAAGCTTTTAGTTGCCTCACTATGTAATCATCTTTGATAGATGAATCATTTAAAGCAGTCATTAAATTATTATAATTTGATACAAAAGTATTCAAATTATTTATTGATTTGGGGTAATCTTTTTCAACATTCAACTTAATATATTCACCATTTGAGACATTTTGTAGCTGTAATGTAACATTTTCAACAATATCACTAATCTGATTTTTTGAGCGTGTAACAGTAATACCATCAACTTCAACAACCGCGTCTATTGCTTTTTTTGATTGAGATAAATTTGCAATCCCACCAGAAACATTCCCATCCACATCATATGTGGCATTAAACGCTAATCTTGAAAGGCCGCTATTATCAACCTCCTCGGGCAAAGTTTCAAAAATTCCATCATTATTTTCATCAACTCTAATTACAATTCTATTACTTGCACCTGTCTCAGTTGAAGTCAGAACAAGTCTATAACCAGATCCATCGTTTATTATATTTGCTCTTATTTTTAATCCAGTAGCATTAATTGCATTTTTTAGGCTACCAAGTGAATTGTTCATTGCATCTATTGTTATAATGTTCTCCTCACTGTCCCCAACTTTTATGGATATTTTTTGGACAGAATTTGCATCTAAATCAGCCACAGCAGCATCGGGAGTAGAAAATGTTTCAGAAAAAATACTTTGACTTTCTGCTAATCTAACCACTTTGAGAGTGTATATTCCCTCTTGTGCATTTTTAGAAGCAGATGCCGTTACAATATTTGGATTAGTTGTATGTACTTTATAGGGAACAAGATTTGCTCCTTTTAAGTCTTTGAGAGTGTCTTTTAAGTTTTTTAAAAGATTTGTTAGATTGCCTAACTTGCTTATCTTCGTATTAAAATCACCTTTTTTCTTTTTCAACCCCTCGATAGGCTTTCTCTCCACAGCCATCAGTTGTTCTATAATTTTTGCAGAATCTATTCCAGAAAATACACCAGTACCTGAAATAACCGTCATATTTTACTCCCTTTTCAAACTATTTTTTATATATTCTTTTATTCTCTCTTTTAAATTCATTAACTCCTCAGGTGGGATTTGTTTTATAAGATTACCTTCTTCATCTTCAATTCTTATGTAAACATTATTTTTTTCATCAATAACCCATAAAGCTTTAAAATATTTTGCTAATGGCTTCATCTCTTTTTTTGTTTTTTCATTTTTCTGAATCTCGTTATTATTTATATTGATTGATATAGAATCCCTATCCAATTTTTCAGGCTTTTTCTCAATATTATTAAGTTCTATATTGTTTATTGCTAAATTCGCAATAACTTTCGTAATCATTTTATTTCAGGGAGAGGGTTGTCCCTCCCCCTGCCTCCTTTTTATCTACCTAAAAGCGCTAAAACTTGTTGTGGGCTCTGATTTGCCTGAGCAAGTACAGATATGCCAGCTTGCTGGAGAATCATAGACTTTGTCAAGTTAGCAGTTTCCACTGCAAAATCAGCATCCATAACTCTTGAACGCGCTGAAGAAACATTTTCTATTATATTGTTTAGATTCGCCACTGTGTACTCCAATCTATTGTTTATTGCACCGAGATCGCCCTTCTTGCTTAAAACATTCTCAATTGCTGTTGTAACGTAATCAATTGCATTTTGTGCATTTGCAATATTCGTAATATCTGCGGTAGAAAGATTTGCAGACAACGCATTAACTCTGGCATCTACTGAATTAATTGTAATTCTGTTGTTCAAAGCATTTTCTGAACCAATCTGGAAAGTCCCAGAGCCAGCTGTAACATCAAATGTATTATCACTTGCTATATCTTGAATATTTGAATTAATAGTGACTTTTATGCCCAGTGCAGTAAAGTTAACTTCTGTACTATTAAGACCTGTTGGTACTGCCACATCATCAATAACCTGACTCTGACTTCCCACACTTAAAGTTAACTTTTTACCACTGTTTGTTCCATCTTCAACTGTAAGAGTATATGTCCCAGCAGCTGCACCATTACTTGATATATCCTCTATACCGTTTGCCGCAGAGAGATTATTACCTAAGTTACTTATCGATGAACCGAAACCACCATTTAACACATTCTGATTGTTAAATTTTGTAGAATTCGCAATTCTATCTATTTCTGTCTTTAACTGTTGGAATTCAGCATTAAGAGAAGATCTATCAGTACTTGTATTACTATCATCTGCTGCCTGAACTGCTAACTCTCTCATTCTTTGAAGCATGTTGTGTATTTCATCCAAACCACCTTCAATAGTTTGTGCAAGTGAAATTGCATTATTAGCATTTCTAACTGCTTGAGATAATCCTCTTATTTGAGCAGTCATACGTGATGCGATAGCTATACCTGCAGCATCATCTTTAGCAGTGTTGATTCTAAGGCCCGATGACAACCTTTGCATGGCTGTTGTCAAAATACCTTGGCTTTTTGTAAGATTCTTTTGAGCGTTAATTGATAATACGTTTGTGTTAACTACTAATGCCATAAGCTTCCTCCTTGAGTTTTTTTATTAAGGTATCCTTACCTTTTTGGGGTAGCTTAAAAAATTTTTTCCCTCACCTCCTTTTTAGCTTTTATTCCCCACAATATATATATCGTCCTTTTTTCAAAAAAATTTAATTTAGATTTAAAGTTTAAAAGAAAAAAAACGATATGATTAATAAAATAATGTGGGGGTTTTAAAATGTTAAAGAAACTTACAGTGGGAAAAAAGTTATATTTTTTAACTTTTTTTATGGCTTTTGTAGTTATCATTATCGGGCTATGGGGCCTAAAGGAGATAAAAAAGCACAACGATACTTTGGAGACCGTTTACAATAATAGAATTATTCGAATGAATCAAATAAATGAAATAAGTGAACTTATTAATGATTGTATTAGACATCTTCTATTAGCTCAAAATCATGATCCCTCTTTAGAAGTAAGTAAACTACATGAATCAAACCATCCAATTACATTTCATTTTGATCAAATCGAATCAAACATACAAAAAATTAGAGAAATATTTAAAAAATACCAGGAAAATAAATTATCAGAGGAAGAAAAACAATTTGCGAAGAATTTTAGTGATCACATAGATAAGCTATACAATGATGGTTTAAAAAAAGGGGTTTCCCTATTAAATTCAAAAAACTTTGGAGAAGCAAGCATTTTCACATTTAATAATGTCTTACCCCTATACAAAACCTATCAAGAAACAGAAAAAAAGTTATTAGATATACAAAACAAAATAGCAATGGAAGAAAAAGAACAAACTTATGAAAGATTCTCTTTTGTAAGAAATGCCACTATAATAATAATTTTAACGGGATTACTGATTAGCTTTTTTCTCGCTTATATAATAATACGCAACATTGTAAGCCCATTAAAAGAATGTTTATATTTCATGGAAAGTTTAGCTAATGGGAACCTCATGATAGAATTAGAATCTAAAAATAATGATGAGTTTGGTGAACTAATATCCTCAATGAGAAAAATGATAGATAAGTTAAGGGGTGTTATATTGGAGGTTAAATCTGCGGCGGACAATGTGGCATCTGGCAGTAGTCAGTTAAGTAGTTCGGCGCAGCAGTTATCACAGGGTGCTACAGAGCAAGCTGCGTCAGTTGAAGAGACT
>CALINM010000089.1 GCA_938045315.1 uncultured bacterium
AATCATCTTTTGCTAAAAAGTAAGCAGATCCAACTAAGTTTTTATCTACTATCTCAGATGTTATATCACCCGAACCAATATCTTCATCTAAGGCTCTTCTAACAATATCCTCTAATTGAAATTTATTCATCTCATTTCCCTAAGTATTTTCATATTCTCTTTAAGTTTATTCAATTTTTCTACAAATACCTTTAATCTTACTTTATCATCATCTACAACTTCTTGTGGAGCATTTTTTAAATAATCTTCATTTGCAAGTCGCTTATTCAAAAAGGTCACATCTTTCTCAACTTTTGAAATCTCTTTTTCAATTCTTTTAATTTCAGCATTTACATCTATCATCCCAGCTAAATTTACCCAAATTTCTATATCCTCAACAACTGCATAGGCCAAATTTTTTGGATTTAAGATATGTGATTCTATATACTCAACCTCACATTTTGCCTGACTCTGAATGTATTCAGAAAAACCTTTTAAATCAGTTTTATCCCTTGATTTTATAAGAATAAAAACCTTAGGTTTCAATGCGGGGCTCACATTCATCTCACTTTTAACATTCCTGATTGCTCTTACTACATTTATAAAAGTTTCCACAATTTTAACATCAATTTTTGAAACATTATCATCAAATTCAGGAAATTTTGAAATTACAATGCTTTCTTCATGCCCTGGTAACTTCTGATAAATTTCTTCGGTAATAAAGGGCATTATGGGATGCATCAATTTTAATGCATTCATAAGAGTAAACCATAAAGTTTTTTGAACAATAGCTTCGTTAATCCTTTGCTTTGAAAGTTCTATATACCAATCGCAGAAATCATTCCAGAGAAATTTATATATAGAATTGGCTGCTTCATTAAAGCTGTAGGAATCATAAGCGTTTCTTACATCCCTAATTGTTTCATTCAACCTCTGTAAAATCCAAATATCAAATAAATGACACTCCTTTAATTCAGGTTTTGAAAAATTTACTTCTTTCCTGAGATTCATTAAAACAAATCTTGAAGCATTCCAGATTTTGTTAGCAAAATGTCTGTACCCTTCAATTCTGTCTTCAGATAATTTAATATCTCTACCCTGAGCTGCTAAGGCTGCGAGGGTAAACCTGAAAGCATCTGTTCCATATTTTTCCATAATGATAAGAGGATCTATAACATTACCTTTAGATTTGCTCATCTTCTGCCCCTTTGAATCTCTAACAAGGGCGTGAATATAAACGTTTCTAAAGGGCACATCGTTCATAAATTTAATTCCCATCATAATCATACGAGCAACCCAAAAAAACAAGATATCGAAAGCAGTAACAAGGACAGAAGTAGGATAAAAAACTTGTAAATCCTTTGTTTTATCTGGCCATCCTAAAGTAGAAAAGGGCCATAATGCAGAACTAAACCAGGTATCAAGTACATCAGGATCCTGTATTAGCTCATCACTACCACACTTAGGACATCTTTCTCCTTCCGGAATTGGAGTTGCATTATCCCCAATTAAATAAAAATCAATATCATCAACAATTCTCTCAAAACTTAATCCTTCATTTTTAAAATCAAGGTAAGTCCCATGGTATCTTTTTGAATCATTTTGATTTGGTCTTAAAGTTATGAAAATTTTATCTCCATCACAATGAGAACAATAATAAACTGGTATTTGATGCCCCCACCAGATCTGTCTTGATATACACCAATCCTGTATGTTTTCCATCCATTGATAATAAGTATTAGCCCAGTTTTCAGGAATTATTGAGATTTTACCATCTTTAACTGCCCTATACGCTGGCTTTGCTAAGCTCTCTATCCTGACAAACCATTGAAGAGTAAGCAATGGTTCTACTACCTCTTTGCATCTATAGCAGTGCCCAACATTGTGTTTTAACGGTTCAATCTTAAGGAGCAAACCCAAATCTTTTAATTCATCAATAATTTTAGTACGAGCTTGAAATTTATCGAGAGTATTGTAGGTTTCGGGAATCGGACCGCTCATTTTACCTTCTCTATCAATCACAGAAATAAAGGGAAGGCCATGCCTCCTGCCAACTGCTTCATCGACAAAATCGTGGGCAGGTGTAATCTTCACAGCTCCTGTACCGAATTCCATATCCACAATGGAATCTGCAATGATGGGAATTTTTCTATTAACAAGGGGTAATAAAATATTTTTACCAATATAATTTTTAAATCTTTCATCATCAGGATTTACCGCTACCGCCGTATCACCAAGCATTGTTTCAGGTCTGGTGGTTGCAACCGTTAAGTAGCCACCATCTTCAACTGGATATTTTATATAATATAGATTCCCATCTTTTTCTTCATACTCCACCTCTAAATCTGAAAGAGCAGTACCACATCTGGAACACCAGTTTATAAGCCTTTTATCTCGTTCTATTATGCCCTCTTTAAAAAGAGTAAGAAAAACATGTTTTACAGCTCTTGAAAGACCCTCATCCATTGTAAAACGTTCCCTTGACCAATCACAGGAGGCACCTAATTTTTTAAGCTGTTTAATTATGGTAGTGCCAGACTCTTCCTTCCATTTCCATACTCTCTGTATAAAATTTTTTCTGCCCAGTGTATGCCTTGTTTCTCCTTCCTTAGCTATCAATCTTTCTACTACATTTTGTGTTGCAATACCCGCATGATCTGTTCCTGGCAGCCATAATACTTCGTAACCACACATCCTTTTATACCGAGCAAGTATATCCTGTATTGTATTATTCAAAGCGTGTCCCATATGTAGTGAACCTGTTACATTTGGAGGTGGTATTACCATTGAAAAAGGTGGTTTATTTGAATTTTCATTTGCTTTGAAATAGTTTTTTTCTAACCAGAAACTATACCATTTGTCTTCAACATTTTTTGGTTCATATCCCTTAGGCAAAATATCTTCCATAATAACCCCTTAAAAAAATCGCAATAACTTAGATCTATAAGAATTTCATTTCTAAGATTTTTTACTTATTTTATCCTTTATAATTGTATCGACAATTTCTGGGACTATCTCCCAGGCAATTTTCTCTACAATATCATATGTAATCTCTCTAACCATATTTTTTATATCCTTTAAATCTTCCAATTTTTGTGTGGTAAAAGCATCTTCACCAGATACAGCTTTTCTTGATATATCCAGATCAAAATTCCAAATATCTTCTTCGATCTGCTCCTTTCTTTTTTCTATCTTTTGAATAGGTACAGTTGATTCAGTCCCTATGTCTTCTTTCTCTTTCTCTTTTATAGTTTCTAATTCTTTAAGCTCTTTAGCTACCTCTTCAATAACAGGAACTACCATATCCTTTTCAGATATTGATTTACTTTCCTTTTTATCTTCTAATAGAATTTCATTAAGATCTGAGAAAAAATCTTCTAAATCAATGCTTTTTTCTTCCTCAAAAGAAGTTTTTTCTTCTCTCACTACAATTTTTTCTTCAACGTCTTTGCTTTCTTCTTTATCTTCAATAATGTCCGAGGCATCAATATCTTTTGACTCATTATTTACAATACTTAAAGTTTCAATGTCGTCTTTCAACAACTCATCAATAGAAATTTCTTCCACATTCTCCACTTCTGTTTCTCTTTGTGTCACTCCCGTATCCTCATCTAATTTATCTTGATATTCTTCTATTTCTTCTATGAGTTCTATTTCTTCTATATTTTCAATGTTTTTTTCATTTAAAGTGGTTACTTCCTCCAACGAAGGTATTTCTAATTCTTCCATCGTTTCAATTTTCTTTGTGGGTTGCGAGCTAATAAATTCTTCACCAATATCAATATTAATATTCCCAATTAAACCTTTATCCAATGCTAATTCTTCTACCAGCTCAACAGGTTTTGTTGTTGGTTTTTCTAATGATTTTTTCAATAAAACATCTACTTTATCTAAAAATGTTTGTGAATCAAAGGGCTTTTCTATGAAATCATCACACATTCCTTCTAGTAATTTAGAAGTGGGCTCATGCTCTCTATTACTTATCATAAGAAGTGTTGAAACCATGGGTTTTATTTTTTTAATCTCTTTAGTTACCTGTGTGCCTACCATATCAGGCAGACTATAATCTACAATAGCTAAATTGATTTGCTCTCCCATAGCTTTAGATATAGTATCCTTTCCTGTTTCAGAAAAAATCAAAACATATTCTAAGGGTTTTAATAACATTTCTATAACTTTTCTAACAGTTAAACTATCATCTGAGATTAGTATTTTCATCATATTTTACTCCCTGCCCTCTAATAGAGCATCTATATCAAGTAAATAACATTCTCGATCATCAAAAATAATAGCTTTCCGAGCCATAAAAACAGGTGTTAATATTGCTTTGCTAATAGTATCCTCATCTATATCAACAAATTTTTCAATAAAGTCTATAAAAAAACC
>CALINM010000090.1 GCA_938045315.1 uncultured bacterium
CAGATGCAGCATATGAATGCCCTCCGCCACCAAAGATAGACAATATCTCTCCCACATTTACTTCTGGTATTCTACTACGTGCGGATATGAAAATCCTATCACCAAACCTGCCTATACCAAAAATTACAGGCAAATTTTCTATATCTTTTATTTTTTGAACTAAAACTGCAAAATCACTAATAAACTCTTCAGAAGAAGCTACCGTGATGCCCACATTGTGGCCGTATATATTATAAATTCTTAAATCGTTGAGCATATCATTTAGCAAGCCAATTTGTAACCTTGATGTCTCTTTGTACACAAACTCTTTAACCGTATCTAATTTTGCTCCCTTTTCCAATAACCAGATACAAGCCCTGTAATCATCTACAGTGGTTGAATTATATGTTAAAGAACCAGTATCTTCGTAAATACCAGCCATCATTACTGTTGCCTCATAGGGAGTTAGATCAATATTATTCCTTTGCAAAACCTCACATATTATAGTAACTGTTGACCCAACTTCTTTAAAAAACACTTTATCTCCCTTGTAATCACCTTCTTGATATGAATGATGATCATAAATATGTATTTCAGGCTTAAACTTATCTACGTACTCCTCTAATCCACCTAATCTTTTAGGAGATCTGGTATCAACCAGTATTATTCTTTTTAGATCTTCTATTTTTAAATCGCTTAATCTAAAAATTTTTTCTATACCCCTTTCACAGATTTCCTCAACTAATTTATTAACAGCTTCTTCCTGAGAACCTAAAAAACACATCAGTGCCTCTGGATACAATTTTTTTACACCAATCATAGCACCCAAACCATCAAGATCGGCATTAACGTGTGTAGCAATAATCTCCATAACTATTTAGCCCGAGGGTGAAATTTGTAATAAACGGATTTTAAATGATCTTTAGTAAGATGGGTATAGATTTCAGTAGTTGAGATGTCCGAATGTCCCAACATTAGTTGAACTGAATGTAAATCAGCCCCTCTTAACAATAGATGGGTTGCAAAAGAATGCCTGATAGAATGGGGACTTATCGATTTTATATTAGCTTTTATAGCACAATCTTTTATTAATTTCCAAACATATTGGCGAGTTATATGTTTACCCTTTTTCCCAGGAAAAAGAAAATCTCTAATTTGGTTGTCTTCTAAATATTTTTTCAGCCAAAATATAGCTTCTTCACCCAAAGGTATTACCCTCTCCTTATCACCTTTACCTCTTACAATAACAAAACCAACTGGAATATTCAATTGTATTAATTTTAAAGTAATTAACTCTGAAACCCTCATTCCTGTAGCATAAAGAAGTTCTAAAATAACCCTATCCCTAAGTCCTTTTTTTGTTTCCGTATCAGGAATATTTATCAAAGATTCAACTTCTTCCTCTGATAAAACATCTGGTAGCGATCTTTTTAATTTAGGTAATGTTATATTAAATAAAGGGTCTTTCTCCATTAAGCCTTCTTTTGTTAGAAAATGAGTAAATTGTCTTAATGAAATCATATTTCTCACAATAGTTGTTATCTCCTTTCCTTCTTTCTGGAGATGTTCAAAAAAACTCATAAAATCCTCTGTTGTTAATTCTTTACTTTTATCTTTGTTGTTTTCATCTAAAAATTTAAAGAAGTTATTTATATCACTGGCATAAGATTCTATAGTCCTTGGTGAAAGCCCTTTGAATACCATTAGTTGTTGTAAAAATAAATCTACATATTGATGCATATTAAAATTATAATTTAAAAAATTTAATGATTCCACCAAATAAAAAACTTGTAAATCCCCATTCACTTCAATAAAATTTATCAATTAATGCAAAAAAAAGTTTTATTAAAAGCACTGTTCCTTATTTTAATTCTATTTTTTTCAATATTTTTTACAATTAAATACAACATAATATCCATAATTACAGATCAGCATAAACTGATAGAATTTGTTAATTCCTTTAAAACTTTATCCGTATTTATATTTATATTTCTCCAGATAATACAAGTTATTATTTCCTTTATTCCTGGAGAAGTGACTGGATTTATAGGTGGTTATCTTTTTGGCACTATACTTGGAACAATATACTCTACTATTGGTCTAACTCTCGGCTCAATAGTTGCATTTTATTTAGCACGGGTTTTTGGTAGGCCCCTTGTGCTTTTTTTTGTAAAGCAAGAATATCTCAACAGATTTGACTATTTAATGACTCATAAAGGAACTTCAATATCCGCCTTTCTTTTTTTAATGCCTGGTTTTCCAAAAGATTACTTATGTTATATACTGGGCTTGAGTAAAATGCAACCAAGGGTATTCATAATAATATCAACCTTTGGAAGAATCATGAGTACCTTCCTATTATCTATCGGTGGAAGTTTAATAAGAAATGAACATTACAAGACTTTTATCACTTTCTCAGCTATTGTATTAGTTATTATTGGTTTTTTTTACATTTATAGAAATAAAATAGAAGATAGACTAAAAAAACTTTTACACAAATATCAATAAGAAATGGCTTTTAATATGTAGCTTCTTATATACCCCATATCCTCATCTTCCAACTTTTTACCATTCTTTTTTACATAAAAAACATCTACAGCCCTTTCCCCATACGTTGAAATCTTTGAAAAATAGATATTTAAGGATAGCATATTTAATGCCCTTGTTATTTCGAATAATAACCCCTTATGATCATTGGCAAAAACATCAATTATTGTGAATTCATCAGAACTACTATTATCAAAATAATGAAGCTAATTCATGATTCAATTGTGTATTTGGGTAATAATGGTATTTGCAAAGCTAAGCTGGTAGGTACCCACCGTAGAGAGCTGAGACAACTGCTAGGAACACTGGGTATGCACCTTTGGAGAGTGTGAATGGCAGCGTATCAGCACCGTA
>CALINM010000091.1 GCA_938045315.1 uncultured bacterium
AGAGCAATGATACTATTACTGTTGCATTGGAACCAGTTGAACTTGGCAAGGTAAAAATAATCCTTACAATGAATAATGGTGTTATTAGAGCAGAGGTTTATCCAAATACTGAGCAGGCAAGAAATTTTTTTAATGAAAATATAGATAAAATTATAGCTTCATTGGCAGAAGAGGGAATAAATTTGGGGCAATTTGCCCTTAAAGACAATGAAAGGCATCATAGAAAAGATTTTAAAATTGTTAATAACGTGGGATCAGGAAAATTAGTGGAAAAACCAGAAGGAGTTGGGAAAATTAGTAAAAAACTACAGGGATTAAGTATTTATGCTTAAGGAGGGGTAATTTATGCAGGTAGGTAATGTAACTAACAATATGACAAATGTATATGATGTGAAAAAAATGGGAAAGCAAGATTTTTTGAAACTTTTTGTAGCTCAATTACAATATCAAAACCCTCTTGATCCATTAAAAAATGAGGATTTTATTGTACAATTAGCTCAATTTAGTTCCCTAGAAGAACTTATAAATATAAGAGAAGGTATTTCAAGTTTGTCCATGAGAGATAACAATCCATTGTTATATTCTTACTTAATTGGTAAGACTGTAAAATATGGTGATGAAGGTAGAGAAAGCAAAGTTATATCTTTGAATATAAGTAAAAATATTTTTAGCTTAAAGCTTGAAAATGGCTTAGATATAAAATTACAAGATATTATAGAAATTAAATAGGAGGTCTATATGTTAACATCACTTTACACAGCCGTTAGTGGTATGAATGCTAATGGTACTACTCTATCAGTAATTAGTGATAACATTGCGAATATGAATACTGTAGGCTTTAAAAAAAGTGTAGTAACCTTTGGTGATATTTTGAGTCAAACCCTTTCAGGTATATCAGGTACATATCAGGTGGGTAGAGGTGTTATTGTTTCAAATGTCATAACTGTTTTCACATCTGGCCAAGTGGAGTCCACAAGTAATTCTTTAGATCTTGCAATCGATGGTGATGGTTTCTTTATTGTTGATAACAATGGTGCTAAATTATATACAAGATCAGGTCAGTTTATTGTCAATAAAGACGGTAAAATTGCTAACGCTGATGGTTATATATTGCAGGGTTATTTAAGTGATACATATGGCAATATAACGGGTACAATTGGTGATATTAGTATATCCACCTCTCAAATTCCAGCTGTGGCAACAACAAATGTTGAAGTAATTTTGAATTTAAATGCTCAGGATAATATTATTACAAATCCCTTTACCCTAGATCTAAATGGTGATGGTAATTCAAATGATCCGGGCAACTATAATTCCTCTACCAGCATGGTTGTTTATGACTCTCAAGGTGGGGAACATAATATAACACTTTATTTTGTTAAAGTTTCTCAAAACACATGGGATGTGCATTACGTTTATGAGGACCCATCAAATCCTGGGCAACTTTTACTCGCAGGGACTCAATCCTTGACATTCAATACTGATGGGAGCTTAAATAATGATAATAGTTCCACAAGCATATCTTTTAATTTCGGTACCCAAGTAGTATCACCTCAAAACATAAATTTTAATTATGGAACAGGTACGTCTGAAGGTGGAGATGGACTTGGTGGGACTACACAATATGCATCAAATTTTTCTATTTCCAATATATCACAAAATGGTTACGCTTCAGGTAGACTGATGAATATCTCCATCGATAGTTCAGGAAGTGTAAATGGAATTTTTAGTAATGGTCAGACAAGAGTTCTTGGGAAAATAGCGCTAGCTAGGTTTAATAATGCTTCGGGTTTAGAGAAATTAGGTAGAAATCTTTATGCTCCATCTCAAGAATCAGGTGCCCCTTTGATAGCCGCTCCAGAAACATCAGGCTTAGGGAGAGTATTATCGAATGCCTTAGAGCTCTCTAATGTTGACTTAGCAGAAGAGTTTGTAAAAATGATTTCGGCCCAGCGTGGTTTTCAAGCAAATTCGAGGATTATTTTAACTACAGATGAGCTAATGCAAGAGCTGGTAAATCTAAAACGTTAATGTCTAAAATTAGCAAGGGATAATGTCCCTTGCTAATTTTCAAAAAAAAAACTGTCTAGAGTTTTAGTTCGTTGTATAATTTAAATATGAGATATTTTTTGGTTATTTTTTTTATTGTGCTATTTTCATATCCCTATTCTTATGCTGCTCAAGAATCACAAAGACAAAGGTTTTTATTAGCCAGAGATTTAATGTCCCAGAAATTATATGCTGCTGCCTATGAAGAGTTAAATGAAATATCTCAGAATTATGAGTTATATGACTATGTTTTGTTGAATAAATATCATTGTCTTATGCAAATAGGCGAATTTAAGAAGGCAGAAGAAGTTTTAAATATTCTCATAAAAAATTATAAAGGATATCCCACGTTTAAGGAAGCATATAAAAATCTTATAAATTTGATTGTGGAACCTGATAGAAAGCTAAAATTAATTAATGATTATCTTAAAACTTATCCAGAGGATAAAAACATAATTTTTGAAAAGGCTAATATTTTAAAAAAAATTGATGCAGGGGAGGCTAAGGTTTTATTCAAAAAATTGTTTCTTGAAGGGGGATCAAAAACAATTCTTGCTTATAGAGAGATTGAAGATTTTGTCTCTAAAGATGAGTTATACCTTACTGCCTTAAAAATGCTTAAAAATAATGATTTTCAAGCAATTGAATTAATTAGGAGGCTTGAAGAAAGGGATTCTAAGGTTAGATATTTATATGGCTTGTATTACTTTAAAAGAAAAAATTACAAAAAGGCGATTGAGTATTTAAATAAGCTAAATTTTGAAGATTCTGAAAAAATTTTGGCTCTCTGTTATCTAAGAAGTAAGGATTATGAGAATTTTACTAATTTAGTTAATAGTTTTATCGAAAAAAAACAAAAGGGTATTTATGACCTTGTATATTCATTAGCTGAATATAAAAGGAGGCAAAAGGAATATGATATTGCTAATTATTATTTAAATTTTTTATTAAAGGAATATCCTGAAAGGTATGGAGATACTGTTTTTGGTCTTGCTTGGCTAAATATAAGAAATGGTAATTATGAAAGAGCAAAAGAATTGCTGGAGAGTATTCTGGAAAACAATGAAGTTAATGATAAGGATAAATACTATT
>CALINM010000092.1 GCA_938045315.1 uncultured bacterium
ACAAAAGGAACAATTTTATTTTCCTGTTCCAAAACGAAACCAATTATTTCATTCTTATTTTCAATTCTATAAATTCTAAAACCAAATCCCTCAACATCAGAGGGGGAACATTTTTTGATTTTAGCTAATTAAAAACCTAAACCACGAAACGTTTTCTTCTTTTAAAATTTTATTTTTGTGAAAATTTAGTTTTAACTGTATCTTTTAGCCTTTTAGATTTTTCAAGGACCTGGCTTTTTAATTCATTTTTATAACTGATTATTTTATCCATAATTTGAGGATCACTTATAGCAATTATTTGAGCAGCTAATATTCCAGCATTTTTTGCACCATCTAAAGCCATAGTAGCTACAGGTATACCAGAAGGCATTTGAAGAATTGAAAGTATTGAATCCCAACCGTCAATAGAAATAGATGATTTTATTGGAACTCCTATAACCGGAAGGGGTGTTAGTGCGGCTATTACTCCTGGAAGATGTGCTGCGCCACCAGCCCCAGCAATGATCACTTTAATGCCTCTTTTATGGGCATTTTTTGCAAAATCAAACACAATATCTGGTGCTCTATGCGCCGACATTATCTCCATTTCATACTTAATATTAAAATAATCAAGAATTTCGCCTGCTTGTTTCATAATTGAGAGATCAGAATCAGAACCCATCACTATGCTAACTAATTCTTTATTCATAAATATCCTCCATTAAAAATATTATTTAGATTATAATCAAAAATCAAAATTTTTGCATCTCAAAATAGCTTTTAACTTTTTTCAAACCTTATAAAGAACCTCATTTATCAAACAAAATCCTAATGGGTTTTAGTGCAGACTTTCCATTAACATTTCCAATCTCAAAGATGGCCACAGCATTATTTTTGTATACACCTAAAAAGTTCATACTATTACATGTCAAATCTTTAAAAATATATTTTCCTTTGTAAACATCATCTACTTCCTGTGATGTTAAAGTAATCTTCTGTAGAAAGGGTAGGGCTTCCACCAGAGGTATTAAGAATTTATCCATTGAATCATTCTTTAGCAGTCTATCTAAATCAATGGCATTTTCCAAATTGAACATACCAATCTTTGTTCTTAACAAGCTTCTAACATGGGCACCACAACCAAGTTTTGTCCCCAGATCCCTCGCAACTGCCCTAATGTAAGTTCCTTTGCTACATCTTATTTTCAAGCTTAGAAAAGGCTTTTTATAATCTAAAATTTCAATATTATAGATCCTAACCCTTCTTGGCCTTAAACTTACTTTTAATCCCTTTCTCACTCTATCAGATGCCCTGATACCATTTATCTTTAAAGCTGAATATTCAGGTGGTATTTGTTCTATTTCCCCAATAAAAGTTTTAATCACCTCCATTATTTTATCTTCCTCTGGTAATTCACCGTAATGCACATAACTTTGAATACCACAAATATCAAATGTATCTGTTGATATACCTAAATGAATCACAGTTTCATATTCTTTATCGAGATCTATATAATATTTAAGTATCTTAGTACCCTCATTTATACCAATAATAAGAAGTCCAGTAGCAAAGAAATCAAGTGTACCTCCATGACCTATTTTTTTAATTTTAAAGTGTCTTTTCATTTTATCAATTACTTTAAAAGATGTTATATTAGCTGGTTTATTTAGCAGCAAAATCCCGTTCATACTCTTTTAGGACCTCTAATACTTTCTTAGTAGCTTCTTCATATGTACCCTGTATTTTACAACCCGCTGCATTTCTATGACCACCACCACCCAAAGATTTTGCAATTATTGAAACATCAATATTCCCCTTTGATCTCATACTCAATTTAAAACTATCACCATCGTTTTCTTTAAAAATAATAGACAATTCTACACCTTCAATGGCTCTACCAAAATTTACAAAACCTTCAGTAATATCAACACTCGCATTATATTTTGCTAACATTTGTTTTGTTACAAGCATAAAAGCAACTTTTCCATCTAAATGAAGTGTAAGAGTAGATAAGACATCTCCAAGGAGCTTCATTCTTTCGAAGGGATAATTTTCATAAATGTTCATCGATACAAACCAGGGATCCACACCTAACTGAAGAAGCTCAGCTGCGATTTGAAAACTTTTTGCCCTTGTTGAAGCATATCTAAATGACCCTGTGTCAACAACTATAGCTGTATAAAGGTTTATAGCTATTTCATAATTTATTGCAATATTCAATTTCTTCAGAAGATCAAATAATACTTCCCCAGCAGCAGCAGCATTTTTATCAACAAAATTTATATCACCAAAGTAATCATTAGTGCTATGATGATCAATATTAATAATTTTTAACTTTTCTAACTTATTTTTCAAACTTCCTATTCTTCCCAAATCGCCACAATCAACAACAAATATACAGTCAAACTCATTTATTGAAGAAATTTTTTTAATGAGTTGATCACTACCGGGGAGAAATTTCAAAATTTTTGGTACTCCACTCTCGTTATAGACACAAACATTTTTTCCTAAATTTTTCAAAGCATAATATAAGGCTAATGAGGTACCAATAGCATCACCTTCCGGATCAATATGAGAAACTACAATAAATGAATTATTTTCATTTATTGTTTTTTTAAGTTCGTCAATTTGACTATTCAAGCCTAATCCTTTTTATTTTCCTTTGATACCATACCTAAAATTTCTAATGTATCATCATAAACAAAGATTAAATTTGGCACTCTTTTAATTTGCAGCGCTTCAGAAATAGCATGTCTTAAAAAACCTTTAGCACTTTCAAAACCCTTCTCAACAGATCTTCTTTCTCTACCTGAGGGGATAAAATAGTAAACCTTTGCCTGAGATAAATCTTGAGTTATCTCCACATGAGTTATAGTAACACCTTCAAGGCGCGGATCATGTATTTCTTTGTATATGAGAACTGATATCTCCCTTTGAATAGCGGAACATACCCTCTTTACTCTATGAGTCTTTACCATGTAAATATCTCCTTTTTAACATTAATAACATTGCATAGATGAAGATTTTCAACAAAATCCTCAATTTTAGTAAAAATACTTTCAATAATTGAGGAAGATGATGAAACAATAGCTATACCTATTACAGCTCTTTGCCATAAATCTTGCCCATCTACTTCAGCTACTGAAACAGGAAATTTATTTTTTATATTATCAATTATTTTTTTTAAAATCTGTCTTTTAGCCTTAAGTGACTGGGCATGTTCAATATGTATATCAAATGCACATAATCCAACATACATCTCTATTAACCTTTACTTAGATCATCAAGTTTTACAGTTATCTGTCTTATTTCATAAAATTCCATAATATCACCAACTTTTATATCATTCCATCCATCGAGAGAAATACCACACTCAAAACCCTGCTGAACTTCTCTCACATCGTCTTTAAACCTTTTCAAAGAAGAAATTTTACCTTCAAAAATAACTTGTTTATCTCTAAACAACTTAACTTTATCATTTCTCATTACTCTACCCTCAAGTACATAACTCCCAGCTATAGTACCAACCTTTGAAACATAAAAAGTTTGTCTTACTTCAGCTTTACCAACCAAAACCTCCTGTATAACAGGCTTAAGTAAACCCTCAAGGGCAAGTTTAACATTATCTACAAGATCATAAATGATGTTATAAATTTTAATATCTATCTTGTTCTTTTCTGCTAACTGCTGGGCTTTAAAATCCGTCCTAACATTAAAACCTATTATTATTGCATTTGAAGCTTCAGCAAGCATGACATCCGATTCACTTATTGAACCAACTCCTGAATGAATTATGTTCACTTTAACCTTTTCTGTAGAAACTCTCTTTAGAGCTTCAGTAACTGCTTCAACAGAACCCTGAACATCAGCCTTTAAAACTATATTTAATTCCTGTATTTCACCTTGCTGAATTCTTTCATACACTTCCTCAAGTGATAACCTAGTTTTTTTAGCCATTTCTTTTTCTTTAAGTTTAGCTTCTCTTAAGTTTGCAATCTGTCTTGCCTTTCTCTCGTCAGAAACAACTATAAAATGCTCACCTGCATCTGGAACCCCAGGTAACCCCAGAACTTCAACTGGTGTTGAGGGACCAGCTTTATCGATTTTTTTACCCTTATCATTTATTAAAGAACGAACTCTACCATAATAAGTACCCACAATAAAAGGATCTCCAACTTTTAATGTGCCTTCCTGCACAAGAACTGTAGCAACTGGACCACGTCCTTTATCTAACTTTGATTCTATTACCACACCTTTTGCAAGTTTATCAGGATTTGCCTTTAATTCCATTACTTCAGCCTGTATAAGTATTAAATCAAGAAGTTCCTGAATTCCTTTACCAATTTTTGCTGACACTTCCGCATAAAGAGTCGTTCCACCCCATTCTTCTGGTATTAAACCTTTTTCAGCAAGCATATTTTTTACTCTATCAGGATTTGCACCTGGCTTATCTATCTTATTAATTGCAACAATTATAGGTACATTAGCTGCCCTGGCATGATTCAAAGCCTCGATAGTTTGAGGCATCGGGCCTTCATCAGCAGCAACAACTAAAATTACTATGTCTGTTACCTGAGCACCCCTTGCTCTCATAGCTGTAAAAGCTTCATGTCCTGGTGTATCAAGAAAAGTTATTGTTCCTTTACCAATTTCTACTTGATATGCACCTATATGCTGAGTTATACCACCTGCTTCAGTAGCTACCACATTTGTTTTTCTTATTGCATCGAGAAGGGATGTTTTTCCATGATCTACATGACCCATAATCGTTACAACAGGAGGTCTTGGCTGCTTTTTCTGTTCATCCTTTTCAGCATGCTCCTCTGCAATTAAGTCTTCCACATCTATACTAACCTTTTCTACTTCATATCCAAATTCACTTGCTACAATAGCCGCTGTATCTGAATCTATTATATGATTAATCGTAACCATCATACCTAAATCAAGAAAAGTTTTTATTACCTGGGCTGTTTTTACACCCATCCTTTTTGCCAGTTCACCAACAGAAATAGCTTCTGCTATTTTTAATGGTTTCTTTATAGCAAGTTTTTCAATTACTGTTTCTTCTTCTTTCTTCTTTTTTTGTATAACTAACTTATCTTCTCTTTCTTTCAGTTCCAATAACTGATCTTTCTTCAAAACTTCCTTCTTTTTTTCGAAACCTTTTCTTCTCTCACCTTTTTGCTCTACTGGAACTTCAGAAGGTGCTTTAATATCTTTAGGCCCCATTATTATTTCACGTTTACCAGGCGCTATTGTCCTTTCTTTTTCTTTTACCTGTTTATCAAATTTATCCCTTTTAAATTCCTTCTTTGGATGCTGATAATCTCTTCTATCTTGTGGTTTTTTCTCAAAAGTTTTTTCTCTTTTGTGAAAGTCTACGGGTTTATGAGTTTTGGTTTCATGTATAGCACTACTAGCCATACTCTGGGCAAGTTCCTTTGCTAACTTTTCACTTTCTTCGGGACTCAATTTTTTCTCTT
>CALINM010000093.1 GCA_938045315.1 uncultured bacterium
AAAATTATATCTTATTGATGGTAGTGCATTTTTGTATAGAGCTTATTATGCTTTGCCTTATCTATCAAACTCAAGGGGGTTTCCCACAAGGGTTGTTTTTGGTTTTTTAAAAATGCTCTCTAAAATTATCAAGGAACACAAACCTACTCATATTGTGGTTGTTTTTGATTCTAAGAAAAAAACTTTTAGAAATGAGATTTTTGATAAATATAAGATTAAAAGACCACCACTTCCAGAGGAAATCAGGATTCAGATACCTAATGTTCATAGACTTCTTGAAAGTTTAAATATTAAAATGCTTATAGAAGATGGGTTGGAAGCAGATGATTTGATAGCAAGTCTGGTTAGAGTATTAAGAAATGAGATAGATATTTGTATTGTGACAGCTGACAAAGATTTATTTCAGTTAGTGGACGAAAAAGTAAAAATCTGGCATCCATTAAAAGACATTTTTATTGATAGGGAAAATGTTATAAAAATTCTTGGTATCCCCCCTGAGAAAATTCCAGATTATTTAGCTCTCTGTGGAGATAATGTAGATGGGATACCGGGAATCAAAGGAATTGGTGAGAAAACTGCAAAGAGCCTCCTTACAAAATTTTCCAGCCTTGAAGATATTTATGAGAAGATAAATCAAATAGAGGGAAAGGCCAAAATGCTATTGTTACAACAAAAGGATATAGCCCTATTAAGCAAAAAATTAGCAGAACTCTATATAAAAGAAATAAAGGATATAAGCATTAAAGATTTTGAGCTGAGGAATCCTAATGAAATTGAATTGAGAGAATTGCTCAAAGAACTTAATTTTTTCGAATTTATAAAAGAGTTTAATTTAGATAAAATTGATGAGAGTTCATTACCCATTCTGTCTCATGTGAATGGAAAAAGCATCAAGATATTAAAGAGCTGTTTTTTGCTCATAGATATTAGTAAAGATTATAAGAGGCTTTTCATTACAGAGGATGGGAAAAAGGTTTTTCTTTTAAAAGATAAAGATATAGAAAATTTTTTTATAAATTTAGAAAAGGATGTTAAAATTTATCTTTTTGAATCGAAAGAACTTTACAAATTATTTAGTGAGGAAATCTTAAAGAATGTTTCAATAATTGATCTGTCTTTATACTCGTACCTTCTATATCCTAACGCTAATCATAACCACAATCTGGAGGATGTTTTAAAAGACGAGTTTGGCTATGTCCCCAAAAAAGAAGATATTCAGCCCACTTTATTTGATGATCCAGAAATTCTAAAGAAGGTATATCTTCTTAAGTTTCTCCCCCCTATAGCTGAAAAGCTGGAAAAGGAAATCAAAAAAGAAAAGGAACTTTTAAATTTATATGAAAAAATTGAACTACCTTTAATCCCTGTTCTTGCTCACATGGAAAAAAACGGTATTAAGATTGATTTGAATAAATTTAGAGAAATTGATCAAGAAATAACTGAAAAAATTGAAGATTTAAAGGAAAAAATTTATAGTTTAATCGGGAAAAGAATTAATCTTAATTCACCAAAACAACTTTCTGATGTTTTATACAAAGATTTAGGGATAAAACCTGTTAAAAAGGGTGGAAGAGTTCATTCCACATCATCGGATGTACTACAGGAATTATATGATACCCATCCAGTTATACCTATGATAATGGAATATAGAAATGTATCTAAAATGAAAAATACCTATATTGATGTTTTGCCTGATTTTATTGCTTCCGATGGGAGGATACATACCACTTTTAATCAAACATTGACAACAACTGGAAGGCTTTCAAGTAGCAATCCTAACCTACAAAACATACCTATTAAGTATGATTGGGGTGAGAAAATAAGGAGTGCATTTGTTGCCGATGAGGGGTATTTATTAGTATCTGCAGATTATTCTCAAATAGAGATACGTGTCCTTGCCCATATGTCAGAAGATGAAAATTTAATACAGGATTTTCGTGCGGGTAAAGATATTCATACAAGAACAGCCGTAAAAATATTTGAAGTTGATGAAACTCAGGTTACCAAAGAAATGCGCAGGCAGGCTAAAACTATTAACTTTGGCATTTTGTATGGTATGGGATCTTATTCATTGAGTAAAGAGTTAAGGGTGAGTCAGAAAGATGCTGAAATATTTATCAAAAAGTATTTTGAAAGTTATGAAAAGGTGAGAATGTTTAGAGAAAATCTTATCGAATTCGCTAAAAAAAATAAATTTGTAAGGACTTTATTTGGAAGAAAAAGATACCTTTATGAAATTGATTCTCCTGACCATCTGGTAAGAAGTAATGCGGAAAGAATAGCTTTGAACACGCCAATTCAGGGAACAGCTGCAGATATTGTAAAGCTTGCTATGATTTCTGTGTATAGGGCTTTACAAAAAGCGAATATTAATTTTAAAATGTTACTCCAGGTACACGACGAAATACTTTTAGAAGTTTCTGAAAATGATACTAATAGAGCTGTTGAAATTGTAAAAGATAAAATGACAAATGTAATTGATTTTAAAGTGCCTCTAGAGATTAAAGTTGGGATTGGTAAAAACTGGTTCGAAGCTGCATTGTAAAAATTTATTTTTATTATAACAATTTTAATTATTTGTGTATGCTTTATAATTTTAAATTACGGGAGGGTTAATTATGAAAATATTAGTTGTAGGTGGTGGGGGGAGGGAACACGCACTTTGCTGGAAAATAAAACAGAGCATGCTTGTAAAAGAAGTTTATTGTTCCCCGGGTAATGGTGGAACTGCATTGATATCGCAGAATATACCCATAAAAGCAGAAGATGTTAATGGTATTGTAGATTTTGCAAGAGAATCAAAAATAGATCTTGTGGTAATTGGTCCTGAGGCTCCATTAAATTTAGGGCTTGTAGATATGTTAAAGAGAGAGGGGATTATGGCTTTTGGCCCCTCTAAGGGAGCTGCAATGCTTGAGGGTAGTAAGGTTTTTGCAAAAAATCTTATGAAAAAATATAATATACCCACTGCAGATTTTGAAATATTTAGTGATCCTGATAGAGCTAAAAAGTATTTATTGAATCTAAAAAAGACTCCTGTTGTAATAAAGGCAGATGGTCTTGCAGCGGGAAAAGGTGTTTATGTATGTAAGAGTATTGATGAAGCGATAAATGCAATTGATGATATTATGGTAAAAAAAATATTTGGTTCCGCTGGTGAAAGGATTTTAATTGAAGAATTTTTAGAAGGAGAAGAGGCTTCTTTCCTTGTATTTACAGATGGTAAAACGGTACTACCTATGGATTCATCCCAGGATCACAAAAGGGTTTTCGATAATGATGAAGGACCAAACACAGGAGGAATGGGTGCATATTCACCTGCACCAGTTGTAACTGAGGAAGTATATAATAAGGTGATGGAAAAAATTATATACCCCACAATTTCTGGGATGGAAAAAGAAGGGCATCCCTTTAAGGGTGTTTTATATGCTGGTCTTATGATAAAGAATAATGAGCCTTATGTACTCGAATTTAATACAAGATTTGGAGATCCAGAAACTCAACCACTTCTTGTGAGAATTAAAAATGATATTGTCCCCATTATAATTGGTTGCATTGATGGAAATCTTCATAATGAGTATTTATTATGGGAACAAAAACATGCAGTTTGTGTTGTGATTGCCTCTGGTGGTTATCCCGGAGAGTACAAAAAAGGGTTCGAAATTAGAGGGTTAGATCAAATTGATGATGATAATGTTTATATTTTTCATGCAGGGACTAAACTCATTGATGGAAAAATTTATACAGATGGGGGTAGAGTACTGGGTGTCACAGCTTTAGGTGAGACAATAAAAACAGCAATTGATAATGCCTATAGAGCTGTTGATAAAATAAGTTTTGAAAATATGCATTATAGAAAAGATATTGGAAAAAGAGCTATAGATAGGTTTTAAACTGTAGATATAAAGGTGTGGTTAACTATTAGGTCAGGTTCTTTATACACTCTATTTGATTTGATTTAGGGGTTGGAAGTAATCAAAAATGAATAGGAGCTAAGTATTTTGAAACGCATTATTTTAGGCACAGCAGGTCATATTGATCATGGTAAAACAAGCTTTATAAAAGCTTTGACAGGTATTGACTGTGATAGGTTGAAGGAAGAAAAGGAACGGGGTATAACAATAGAGTTAGGGTACGCCCATCTTTTATTGCCATCGGGTGTAAAAGTTGGCATTGTTGATGTACCAGGTCATGAGAAGTTTGTTAGCAAGATGGTGGCCGGTGCGTCAGGTATTGATGTTGTATCATTGATAATCGCTGCCGATGAAGGGATTAAACCACAAACTAAAGAGCATTTATATATTTGTGAGCTTTTAAATATTAAATACGGTATTGTGGTGATTACAAAAATTGATCTTGTGGATAATGAGCTTTTAGAACTCCAGAAGGAAGAGATAAAAGATTTTCTAAAAGGGACTTTTCTTGAAGATGCACCAATTGTAGAAGTTTCATCTATAACAGGAGAAGGGATTGAAAGGTTCAAACAAGTACTTGATGATTTAGCAACGCGAATTTCAATAAAATCTATTGATACACCATTTAGAATGCCCGTTGATGATGTAATTACAATAAAAGGTTTTGGAACCGTTATAAGAGGTACAGCCATTTCTGGAAAAATAAAATCTGGGGAAGAAATAGTTTTCCTGCCAGATAACCTTAAAGGAAGAATAAGAGGAATACAAAGTCATGGAAGATTTGTTGAAGAAGGGTATGCGGGAGAGAGGCTTGCTTTAAATGTCTCTGACTTTAAGAGAGAAAATGTAAGGAGAGGTATGCTTGTTGTTAAAGAGGGTTATTTTCACTTAAGTAATTATTTGTTGGTCGATTTCTATTATCTGCCGTATAATGATAAACCTCTGAAGTCAAGAATAGTTGCTCAATTTCACGCTATGACCATGAAAACGACTGGAGAAATATTTTTTCTTAATGTAGAGAAAGTTCTGCCTGGAAATAAAGTTTTTGCAATAGTTAATCTACAAAAACCGTATGCATTTTCATATAAGGATCCCTACATTATTAGAGGGTTTGGTATCTACACTACCATGGGTGGAGGAGTAGTATTACATCCATTTCTCAAAGAGATAAATAGAAATAAAATAACAGAGGATTATATAAGAATTTTAAGTTCTAATAACTTAGTGGAAATTTGTTCGCTCCTTATCAAGGAACAAAGAGAAATTGGGCTAACCATTTACGATTTAATGGGTTTTATGAATCTAAGTTTTAGCGAGGCACAAAAAATTCTAAGCGATTTATTAAAGGAAAATTTGTTAGTAGAGGACAAAAAAACTAAAAAATTCTTCCATAGGGATGTTTATGATAATTTGGTTCACATTTTGTTAGAAAATGTTAGTAAATACCATAATGATAATCCTCTTAAACTTGGTATTAATAAAAAAGAATTATTGGAAAAAACAGGTGGATTTGAGAGTTTATTTAATTTGATTATAAAAGATTTATTAGATGGCAGGAAAATTACCTTAGATGGAGACATAGTAAAATTATTTGACTTTGTCCCTGGTGGTAGAGATATTGTATTTAAGCCTTTAGAAAATTTGTTGAAAAATATGGGTTTGCAAACAGAAGAACCTTTAAAATTAGCAGAGATATTAAATTGGGAAGAAAAAAAAGTAAGAGATATGTTATCTACACTTGTAAAAAGTGGTAATGTGATTAAAATAAAAGATAACTACTATCTTCATAAAGATGTTTTTGAAAAATTTAAAGAAAAAATCATTTTCTTCTTTAAAACTAAAGAAATCTTAACCCCCCAGGATGTAAGAGATATGTTTAATATATCAAGAAAATACATAATACCCATCTTAGAATATCTTGACAGTATCAAATTAACAATAAGGGTACCAGAAGGCAGGAAACTAAGAAGGTAATAAATTTATTTTCTTATACCTTCTCGAATTCTATTGGCAAAATCCTTTATCTCACCTTCGTTATATTTACCATGTACAGTACCTATTTTAATACCATCACCAGTGTATCTTGGAATTATATGAAAATGGGAATGGAAGATTATTTGTCCCGCAGCTTTACAGTTATTTTGTATAATATTTATCCCTTCAGCGTTAAGAGTGTCCATTAAAATTTTTGATAATTTTTTTATTACCACCATAACTTGCGATAATTCAGGTTCATCTAAATCAAAAATATTTTCACTGTGTTTTTTTGGTAAAACTAATAAATGCCCCTTATTTACAGGATTTATATCAAGAATGGCTATAAAAAAATCATCTTCATAAACCTTTTCTGCAGGAATGTGGCCTTCAATTATTTTGCAAAAAATGCAATCCATAGTTAGACCTCCTTGCTTTTTAATAATATATTATCCAAATATTTGATAAAAAATTGAAGAAAAAAAGATGTAAAATTGGACAAATATGGTATAATTCAAACATGAAACCAACTCCCTTCCAAATTCTAAAATTTCTTAATTCCACAAATTGTAAAAAGTGTGGCTTTGAAACTTGTTTAGCCTTTGCCACCCATATTTATGCATACGGTCCAAAGGCTATTGACAAATGTCCTCATCTAACTGAAGAAATAAAAAAGAAGATAATAGCACTTTTTCCCCATGATAAATCTGATAGCCCAACCACAATGATAGAGATGTGGGAGGCTTACCGTTTAAAATTAAAGGATTTACCCAGGAAGGATATTTCTAAAGTTAACGGAATAACAACAGATGAAAAGGGTAATCTAATTTTTTTATCCCTTGGCGATAGAATCATAGTAACAGATAATGATATTTTAAATGAAAATGCTACATTAACAGAACATGATAAAATACTTTTTTATTATTATCTTCTTCATGTTCATGATCTTTCAGGTAAGTATGAATTCTGTGATTATAGAAATTTCTATGCTAAATTAAAAGTTAGAGATGTAAAGCAAGAAGAATTTGAAATAAAACTTCAAAATGCTGTTGGGAATAATATCAAAGCATTAGAGGATTCTTTAATAAAATTAGGTGGTGAAATTTATCATGAGTTTAAAAAGGTTTATGATATTTCATATATTGTTCATATTTTCCCCAGAGTGCCAGTTTTAATTCTATATAGGAAAGGAGATGAAGATTTTGAACCTTACTGCAAGTTTATGTTTGACAAGGGTTGTAATGTCTGTTTTGATTCGGAAGGACTAGAACATCTTGCAGACTATATAGTTGAAAGAATTATCAAAAATCTATAATAGAAAAGGGCGTTTTGATTTAAAACGCCCTTCAGCCTTTTAAATATTACCCTTATTTTTTCTCGTAACCTGCTAATAATAATGCATATTTTGGGTGATTAAAGGGATGGACGTTGGGAAACCGCTCAAAAAGCCAGCCTTTGAATACCTCTTCACCTTTCTCAAAAACTTTTAGTTTTACTGCTGGATTTGTAGGCTGGTCAACGCTTGTTGACGTAATTGTTCCACCTTCCATCTTAAATGCAGGCAAAAAGGTTTCTACAAATATTTTAAGATCGCTATTTGGAATTTGAACTTCTTTGCCAATTTCAACTGTAATAATTTGAGATTTGTTGGAAGTTTTATCAGTTACATTAATTTTAACAGCTTTCCACTTGGTTTTTACACCATCTGGTACAACAAGAACAGTCTCAACTTTTTGGGGCATAGCTGGTTGTCCCATCTGTCCCTGTGGTTGTAACTGTTGTTTCTTTTTACATCCCCAAAGTGATAATCCCCCAAAAATTAATGCGAGTAATAATCCCCCACAAGCAATTTTCTTCATTATTGTAACCTCCATTTTTAATTCAATTAGCCATTTTACGGAGAGAGAGGGATTTGAACCCTCGGTTCCGCTTTAGGCGGAACACACGCTTAGCAGGCGTGCGCCTTAGACCAGCTCGGCCATCTCTCCTAAACTTTTTTATTATGAGGAAAAAAAAGTTTTTTTGCAACAAAAATATGGATTTATGTCCTCTAATTGATAGGGACTTAATAAATGAAGAAGATTGTATTAAAATAAGTTGAGAGGACTATGTAAATGAGACTAAGAATGAAAAAGAAAGGGACCAGGGGTAGAAAAAATTAGAGATTGTTTCTATTGTTTCATTTATAATTAATTGGTCAAAGCTAAAAAATACTTCTCTATAATGCATAAAAATAGCAAAAAACAGAGAAAAGTAAAGGTTTTGCAAATAGTTTTTATTTATAATAACTTTAAAAACATGTTTATTACTTGTCTGGCATTGGTTAAAAAAAACTTATATAGAAAATGGCGGAGGGGGAGGGATTCGAACCCCCGGTTCCGCTTCAAACGGAACAGTGATTTTCAAGACCACCGCCTTCAACCACTCGGCCACCCCTCCTAATTTATTATCTCTACTCCACCCATGTATTTTTTTAGTACCTCTGGGACTGTGATACTCCCATCTTCATTCTGGTAGTTTTCTAATATTGCTGCAAGCGTTCTTCCCACAGCCAGCCCTGAACCATTTAGAGTATGAACATACTCAGCTTTTTTACCACACTTTGGTTTAAATTTTATATTCATTCTCCTAGCTTGATAATCTTCAAAATTACTACACGAAGATATCTCTTTATAGCCATTGTATGATGGTAAATAAACTTCTATATCATAAGTCTTAGCAGATGCAAAACCTAAGTCACCAGTACAGAGTACAACTACCCTGTATGGTAATTCTAATTCTTGCAATACCTTTTCTGCATCGTTAGTCAATTTTTCTAATTCTTCATAAGATTTGTCAGGATGGACAAACTTTACTAATTCAACTTTATCAAATTGATGCTGTCTAATTAAGCCTTTAGTATCTTTACCATAGGAACCAGCTTCTGCTCTAAAACAGGGTGTGTAGGCTGTAAAATAAATAGGCAATTTTTCTTCGGGAATTATTTCGTCTCTATAATAATTAGTCACTGGCACCTCTGCAGTGGGTATAAGATAATAGTCCCAGTTCTCTATTTTAAACAAATCTTCAGCAAATTTTGGTAGCTGCCCTGTACCTGTCATACTCTCTCTATTTACAATAAATGGAGGCAACATTTCTATATATCCGTGTTTATTTGTATGTAAATCTAACATAAAATTAATTATAGCTCTTTCTAATCTTGCACCATATTTTTTTAGTATAGAAAATCTTGCTCCCGTAAGTTTACCCGCTCTTTGGAAGTCAATTATATCTAATTTTTCTCCAATTTCCCAGTGTGGTTTTGGTTCGAAATTAAATTTTTTTGGTTCACCATAGGTTCTAATAACTATGTTATCCTCAGAAGTTTTACCAATGGGAACGCTTATATGGGGTATGTTAGGTATACTAAGAATTAAGTTGCTATGCTCATTTTCTATATCGCTTAATTCTTTTT
>CALINM010000094.1 GCA_938045315.1 uncultured bacterium
CAAAGTATCTTATCTTTAGAAATGCAACTTTATTAAAAACACCAAGAACAAACCCCAAAGGACAAAGGACTCTACAAAAAAATCTAAAAACAAAAATGCACATTAGAATTAGAAAAATAAGAAAAAAAATTTTATAAATAAAAACCCCACCTATATTATTTCTTATTCCTTCGTCTAGTATCACCCAGGGGATAGATGCCTGAATAGTACCAATCGGGCATAGATATCTTGAAAACCATGCTTGAGATGATAAATATGAAAAAATTATAACACTAAAAATCAATGAAAAAACAGGCAAATAAGACAGATTTCTGTTTATTTTAAATTTCTTTGTCTTAAAACGAAATAATAACTCCTGTAAAAAACCTGCAGGACAAATAAATCCACAAAAAAATCTACCTAATAAAGCTCCTGGCACAAGTATATATAAAATTGGCACATAAGGTATCTGTCCTGATTTCACATAAACTTCTATTGCACCAATGGGACAACCAGTTAATGCTGATGGACAACTCCAGCAATTAATAACAGGAATACAAATCTTTTTGAGTGATCCACCATAATTAATTCTATTTATAAAACCTTTAAAATAACTATTAAGACTTATTAAACTTATAAGCTGAATAATTCTTCTTTTCATGGCTTCAACTAAGCCCAATACAATCGAGTCAGAGAAAAGTACCTATTTTCTGAAGTTTTAAAACTGCATCATTAAATATTAAAACAGTCAATAGGTAGAAACAGGCGAGCAAGAAAAGGATAATTAATATTTTCTTTATTGTTCCTCTTTCCAACCAAAAGCTCCTATCAGTTTAACAAATCTAACACCACCATAAGAACTCCTTTTAAATCGATTGCCTTCTCGAATAACAAGAACTAAATCTTGTGAGAAAATATCGCCCACAGGAATGATCAACCTACCACCGTCTTTTAATTGTTCTAAAAGGGGTTCTGGAATAGAGGGAGCTGCTGCAGTTACTAATATACCATCAAAAGGCGCTTTTTCCTTCCATCCATAGGTACCATCACCAACTTTAATTATAACATTGTGATATCCCAATGAATCGAGTATTTCTCTGCTTCTTTTCGCTAAACCAGGGATTCTCTCAACGGAAAAAACAGTATTGACTATTTCAGCTAATACTGCACTCTGGTAACCACTGCCTGTACCAATTTCAAGAACTTTTTCATCACCCTTTAATCTCAGAGCCTCTGTCATTAATGCTACTATGTAAGGCTGAGAAATCGTCTGACCATAGGAAATTGGAAGTGGATAATCATCATAAGCACGAGAACGCAAACCTTCATCTACGAATAAATGCCTTGGCACCTTTTTCATGGCTTTTATTACAAGGGGATCATTAATACCCCTAGCTATAATCTGTTGCTCCACCATTCTATTTCTTGCCTGTTCAAAATCAATCTTAACCATAAGTAAAGTATTATACTATTCTAAATTAACAAAAAAAACTTGAAATTTAGACAACTAATAAAATAGAATTTAAATCAATGTTACGCAAGAACAATGACTCACTTATCGCCTATTTCTCTATGGAGATTGGGTTAACACCGCAAATTCCAACCTATAGCGGTGGTTTAGGTGTATTAGCTGGTGATACTGTTAAGACAGCAGCTGATTTAAAACTCCCCTTTGTAGCTATAACTTTACTTACAAAAAGGGGTTATTTTGAGCAGGCTATAGATTCTGAAGGTAATCAAATAGAGTATCCATCAAACTTTGAACCTCACACTATGATGAAACTTTTAGATGTTACCACTTACGTATTAATTGAAGGCAAAAAGGTTTATATAAGGCCCTGGCTTTATGAAGTAAAGAGTCAAACGGGTGGGATTGTACCAGTTTTATACCTGGATACTGATTTTGATTTAAATTCTCATAAAGATAGGGAAATTACTCATTACCTTTACGGTGGTGACAGTGAATATAGATTAAAACAAGAAATTATTCTCGGTATCGGCGGCGTAAGAATTCTTAAGGAGATGAACTTAAGAATATGGCGTTATCATATGAATGAAGGGCATTCTGCTCTCTTAACTATCGAACTTCTAAACGATAATAAAAGAAGTATAGAAGAAGTATGGGATGAAAATTTAGTATGGGATCCGGATGCTGTTAAACAGTTATGTGTTTTCACAACCCACACACCAGTTGCTGCAGGGCATGATAGATTTGACTATTCTTTGGTATCAAGATTACTAAGAGAAGATTATATACCCATGCATGTTTTGCAAAGATTTGCAGGTAAAGAAAACTGTAATATGACATTTCTTGCTATGAATTTAAGTGAATACATAAATGGTGTGGCAAAAAAGCACGGTGAAGTATCTAGAAAAATGTTCCCCGGTTATGAAATAAGCGCTATAACCAATGGAGTTCACAGTTATACATGGGTATGCCCAGAAATGGCAAAAGTTTATGATAAATACATCCCAGGATGGGCAAATGAACCAGAACTTTTTGTGCGTGTTGAGACAATACCCGATGAAGAAATAAAAAATGCTAGAAAAGAGGCTAAGAAAGCACTTTTCGATATGGTTTTTCAAAAAACAGGTGTAAGATTTGATCTTGATATACTAACAATTGGATTTGCCAGAAGAGCAACAGCTTATAAAAGACCACATCTACTCTTTTATGACTTAGAGCGGCTTATTAAAATTGGCGAAGGTAAAATTCAGATAATTTACGGTGGTAAAGCTCATCCTCACGATTACGAAGGTAAGAAGATGATTAAAAGAATATTCGAGTTAGCAAAATATTTAAAAGATAAGATTAAGATTGTTTATTTACCAAATTACAATATGGAAATAGCACAAAGATTGGTTTCTGGCGTAGATGTTTGGTTAAACACTCCTCAAAGACCTCTTGAAGCATCAGGAACAAGTGGGATGAAGGCTGCGCATAATGGTGTGATTAATTTTAGTGTATTAGACGGCTGGTGGATTGAAGGGTATATTGAAGGTGTAACAGGTTGGTCTATAGGTAAACACCATTCAGGCGATGATTTTAATATTGACTCAACACCAGGTGACGCTGAAGATTTGTACAACAAGTTAGAGCACGAAATTATACCTACCTATTACAATGATAAACAAAAATGGTGTTTTATGACTAAAAACTCTATCTCCAAAATAGCCTATTACTTCAATACTCACAGAATGATGAGAAGATATGTAACTGAAGCTTATTTAGCATGAGACTCATCAGGCCTACAAAGCAATATATAGAAGTTCTTACAAAATTAGAATTCGAAAATATAGATCAAAAAATTAAAGATGAGATGGCAATACCATCTTATACACATTACAATCCTCTTGTTAGGTGGCTAATGTGGAAAAGATATGAAACTATTCTTAAATTATCCAAAATAAAAAAAGATATGGTAGTATTTGAATTTGGATGCGGAATTGGTCTATTTTTGCCCACAATTTCAAAAATCGCTAAAAAAACTTATGCCGCTGATTTATATCCCCAATACGCTAAAAAATTATCTCAGGACTACAACCTAAATGTAATATTTGTTACTACAATTAATGAAATAAACGATAAATTAGATCTTATAATATCAGCAGATGTCCTGGAACATATTAAAAGTTTAGATGAGCTATTATCCTCGTGGAAAGAAAGCCTTAAGCCTGGTGGCAGATTAATAATTTCAGGACCTACAGAAAACTTACTTTACAAAATGGGAAGATTTATTGCTGGTTTTTCAAATAAAGGGGACTATCACATACATAATATAGAATTCATAAAAAGAGAAATTATAAAAGCAGGTTTTTCTCTTTTGAATGAAAGGAGCTTACCATTCTCTTTTCTCAAACTGTTTAGAGTTATAGAATTCAAAAAAACTTAATTGCTCCAAAATCTTTTTTAAGCTGTTCAATGACATTATAATTTGTTAGATCTAAATGAATGGGTGTTATAGAAACATAACCATTGTAAACAGCCTCTAAGTCTGTATTTTCAAGGGGTTCATATCCTATTTCTTCTCCCGCTAACCAATAATATTTTTTCCCCCTGGGATCCACTTTCTCTATAATTGTATCGCTATATTTTTTTTTGCCCAATCTTGTAACCTTCATACCCTTTAATTCTTCAAAACGCAGGTTGGGTACATTTATATTTAGTAGCGTATCATTGGGTAAACCTTTTTTCAAAACAATATCAATGATTTTAAGTGCGATTTTAGCTGATGTTTCAAAAATAAAACCATCCTTAGCAGAACAGGATATGGCTATTGATGGTATTCCAAGAAGAAGACCTTCCATGGCTGCAGAAACAGTACCTGAATAAGTAACATCTTCAGCCATATTTGGACCTTTATTTATACCAGAGACCACCATTTTAATTTTGCTTTTAAAAAGGCTATTAACGGCTAAATTCACACAATCAGTTGGTGTGCCATCAACTGAATAGAAATCTCCGTTAATCTTTTCAACTCTTAGAGGTCTATATAAAGTAAGAGCTCTACTTACAGCGCTTCTTTCTCTATCGGGAGCTACTACTACACAACGATATTTATTTTTTATTTCTTTATAAAGAATTTTTATTCCTTCAGACTGAATACCGTCATCATTTGTGATCAAAATCATATTACCACTTCCAAAGGGTTATTAAAAATACAATAAGGAAAACTATTATAAGATTTGTATATGCAAGAGCAAAAAATATTTTTACAGCCTTTTGTTTTTTTACATCACTAGAAACTAAAACCCCAACTTTTTGAAACCTTTTTAAAACATCCGCATTATGGGGTGCAGACTTTAAAGCATAAGTTAAGTCACTACCAGCATTATGCCTACCCATATGTGTTCCATCCTTCCATAATTTACTTTCAGTCAAATCAAATATTTCACCGTTATAAGCAATAAAACAATTACGTCCTTCTCTTCCATCGAACAATTCTAATTCTTCAAGAGTAAATTCTCCCTGTTTAGGAGAAATATTTTTTACTATTTTTTTCTTCATTTTAGGACCTAAAATAAATGTTACAATTGAAGCCGAAATAACCATTAAAATAAAAAGTATTATCTTAATAATTAAGATAATACCAAAATAAGTGGACATCAACTCAGAAATATTGTTAATCCTAAAAAGCGTTAAGATAAATCCAGTTATACCCATCACTATTATTGAAACCCATCCTAATATCAACTCTCCCCTTGGTAGGCCTTTAGAAGCATATCCTGGTTTAAGAATAATATGTACATAAAGAATGGTACCGAACCACAGTATCCCAAAAAGAAAATGAAAAAAATAAAAGACAAGTCTGATAACCCTTTTAATGCCCGCTGGTCTTAGTTCTGTTTTTAGAAACAACTCACCATATTCAGTAAGTGTTCCACCCGTTTGTGATATATGGCAATAAATACAATCTTTTCCAGTTTTTTCTGCATATTCAGGTTTTGCCATGGAAAAAGAGGGCAGTGACAATATAAAAAAAATAATTACCAAAAACTTATTCATCAACTAACCTCTATGATCTCATAATTTCTTTTTCCAAGACCAATTTTCTCCGCATACTCAAGCTGTGGCTTCCAATCTATTTCGGGATAAACACCCCTAAATTTATCCTCCCCTGATTTAAACCCTGTTTTTAGGGCTGTATTCTCGATTCCAACCTGATTATTTACTAAATCACAACTTGCTTGATCAATAGCAACGGGATCTTCTGAAAGAAGAATACCAATATCATTAGTTATTGGCATGTCATTATGCCCATAACAATCACACGCTGGACTTATCTGTGTTAAAAAATTTATAAAAAATACCTTATCTTTTTTACTCTTAATAGCACCATAAGCATACTCAATCATCTTCTCTTGTAAAATAGGAACCTGTTCATTCCAATTAATCACTATGGCGCCCTTTGGACACACAAGTATACATTCAGCACAACCCACGCAACTTTTAGCTAATATCTCAGCCTTATTTCCCACGATAGTTATTGCCCCATGTCTACACCACTTAACACATACACCACATCCAACACAACTTTTCTTTTTAACAGAAGGGGCTATATTTGAATGCTGAGCTAACTTGCCTTCCCTTGAAGCACATCCCATGCCTAAATTTTTCAAAGCACCTCCAAAACCGGTAAGTTCATGGCATTTAAAGTGAGACATTACCACAAGACCATCTGAATTTGCTATCTCTTCACCTATAGAAACGGTTTTAAAATGCTTTAAATTAACTTCTATTCTTTTAACATTATTGCCACGAAGACCATCTCCAATAATAACAGGAGCATTAACAACAACATAATTAAAACCATTTTCTAATGCAGTTACAATATGACTTACAGAGTCCGATCTTGTCCCTCTATAAAGGGTGTTACAATCCGTTAAAAAGGGTTTTACATTAAATTTTTTAAGATAATCAACTACAATCCTAACAAAATTTGGTCTTATATAAGCTAAATTACCCTTTTCACCAAAGTGAATCTTTATACCTACAAGTTCCCCTTCTTTGAATTTACTTTTTATATCTATTTTTTCCATCATTGAGCCCAACTTATCAAGTAAACTTCTTCCTGGTTTTGTTCTTAAATTAGTGTAATAAACCTTAGATTTCAATGTGGGCATAATAAACTCCTCCTCTATACTTGAAAAATTTTTTCCTCAGGCAATTTTATAGCTGTTAAAAACCCACCATAAACAGCTCCTGTATCAATACCTATTTTATCAATATCAAAATAGGGCAAAAAGTTTTTAGATGGAGTGTGTCCAAAAATTATCTTTTTCCCTACTTTTAAATTTGTATAAATAAACTCACCTCTAATCCATAGTAAGTCATCTTCATCCTGTTCTGTTATAGATTTATTGGGTGCAATACCCG
>CALINM010000095.1 GCA_938045315.1 uncultured bacterium
TTGTTATCTTGAAAAAAAATCTTTTATTTAGTAAGTTATTATAGAGGAGTTTTTATGCTAATAAGATTTGAACCCTATCCAGAAAGAATTCTTTTACCTGAAGAGGTGCCTCTTATTATTACTAAAGAAAATATTTCCTTACCCGGTGCTATTCAATCAAGCTTCTTCATTGACAAAAAGCACATAGAAGCTATTGAAAAGGCATTTATTTCTCATAAAATAATAGTGATAGTACCACCCCTTGATACATTTAAAGAAGAGTTTTTTACTGAGTCAGACTTAAATCCCATAGGGAGTGCATTGAAGATATTACAACTTGTGCATTTACCTGAAGGGGGACTAAAAATATTAACGGAATGTCAATTTAGGGTGAGAATTACCAAACTCTATGAGCTACATCCCTATCCCATAGCTAAGGTTGAAGAAGTGGTTGAGTTATATGAAAAAAACATAGTAATAGAAGCTTTAATGCAAAGTGTTCTTTCAATGCTTAAAATTTGCAATTCCCTGGGCAAAAATTTCCCTCTGGACGCTACAAATATAGCTGAAAGGCTTCAAGATGCGGGTAAATTATCTGATTTTGTTGGAATGATTCTCGGTCTTGATTTACCTCAACTAATTGAAATATTAAACACTGTAGATCCAGCAGAGAGACTGAAAAAAATATTTCTCTTCCTTAGCACAGAGGTAGATCTCCTTCAAGTCAAGGGCAAACTTCAAGCGGAAGCCACAAGATTAATCGGCAAAACCCAAAGAGATTATCTCTTGAGGCAACAGCTAAAAATTATACAAAAAGAACTCGGAGAAGAAGAATCACTAACCCAGGAAATTGATGAATTAACCAAGAGCATTAAAGAAGCTAATATGCCTAAAAAAGTTGAGGAGATTGCTTTTAAAGAACTTTCAAGGCTTTCTAAGATGAATCCTGCTTCAGCTGAATTTACTGTAACAAGAACATATCTTGATTATCTTATTTCAATGCCCTGGTCAAAATCAACGGAAGATAAACTGGATATAAACAATGCAAAAGCAATTCTTGATGAAGATCATTATAATTTAGAAAAAGTAAAAGAAAGGATACTAGAATTTCTTGCAGTAAGAAAGCTAAAAGGGGGAGATCAAAAGGGGCCAATTTTATGTTTTGTTGGTCCACCAGGAGTAGGAAAAACATCTTTAGGCAAATCAATTGCTCGCTCGCTGGGGAGGAAATTTATTAGATTATCTCTTGGTGGTATGAAAGATGAGGCTGAAATAAGGGGACATAGAAGAACTTATGTTGGTGCAATGCCAGGTAGAATCATACAAGAAATAAAAAGGTGTGGTTCTAATAATCCCGTTTTCATACTCGATGAAGTTGATAAAATTGGCAGGGATTTCAGAGGTGATCCTTCTTCAGCGCTCCTTGAAGTTCTAGATCCAGAACAAAATAATGCTTTTCTTGATCACTATTTAGATGTTCCTTTTGACCTTAGCAAAGTCCTTTTCATTACCACAGCAAATCTTTTAGATCCAATACCTGCTCCCCTTAGAGATAGGATGGAAGTGATCAATATTTCTGGCTACACAGAAGAAGAAAAGGTTAAAATTGCTGAAAAGCATCTTATACCAAAACAGATTAAGGAAAATGGCCTTGAAAGTTTTGATATTTCTTTTACTCAACAGGCTATAATTAAGATTATACGTGAATATACAAGAGAAGCAGGACTGAGAAATTTAGAGAGAAATATCGCAAATATTTGTAGAAAAATTGCTAAAGAAATAACACAATATGGTGAGAAAAAATTTGTTATTAACGAAAAAACTGTATCCAAATTTTTAGGTCCAAGAAAATTTTACTATGAAAGGGCATTTTATAGCCAAATACCCGGTGTAGCAATAGGACTTGCATGGACAGAGAGTGGTGGTGACATTATATTTGTGGAAGCTACAAAGATGAAGGGAGACAAAGGACTTATTTTAACAGGATATTTAGGTGATGTGATGAAAGAATCTGCACAGGCTGCAGTAAGCTATATTAGAAGTAATGCTGAGAAGTTCAATATAGATCCAGATATCTTTTCAAAGCACGATATTCATATACATGTTCCCCAAGGTGCCATACCAAAGGATGGTCCATCTGCAGGTATAACAATCGTTGCAGCACTCCTCTCTCTTTTTTCAAACAAACCTGTGAGAAATGATGTAGCAATGACAGGTGAAATAACACTAACAGGCAGAATACTTCCCATAGGTGGTATTAAAGAAAAAGCACTTGCAGCAAGACGTTCGGGGATAAAAAAGGTTATTATACCTAAGGATAATGAAGCAGACCTTCAAGAATTACCAAAATTTGTAAAAAAAGATGTCACCTTTATAGCTGTCAGCAACGTAGACGAAGCAATACCACATATATTTTAATTTCCACAAAAGGCATCTTAGATTTTTTACAACCTATTTGCTAATTTTTTCTCTATTTTTTTTCTCCCAGATCAGTGCATATTTTAGAAAAGTATAAAAAAAATTACTCATAGAAATAATTAATCCCTGAATACCATCCAAAAACCCCATTTTTAAAAAATAGTGTTTAAAGAATCCATAAAAGGGATTAAATAGCAATTCAATAATCCCTGCTTTTCTCCCCTCCTTAATATATGCATCTGCACTAATTACTGCATAAGTTATAACCCTTTTAAAATGATCCGTCACATCTTTATAAGAATAGTGATATAGATCCCCTGATAATTTTTTAATACGACCATCAACAACTAACCTATCATGGGGATCAGTGCCAACCCATCTTGCTTTTTCCTTTTTAACTAACCTTAATTTCCAGTCGGGATACCAGGCATGATTTATCCATTTGCCCACATAAAATGTTTTTCTATTTACCGCATACCCATCACAATCAGGATTTGTAATAGCATTAATTATAGATCTCTTTAATTCCTCAGAAAGAGCCTCATCACAATCAAGGGCTAAAACCCAGGGATTGCTACATTTTTCTAATGCGCTATTTTTCTGTGCCACATGACCTTTCCAATCTTCCTCATAGACTTTTGCACCAAACTGCCTTGCAATCTCTCTCGTATTATCGGTTGAATGTGAGTCCACAACTATTATCTCATTAGCAATATCCTTTATACTTTTAAGACATCTTTCGATATTGCTCTCTTCATTGAAAGATATTATAGAAACAGAAAGTGGTAGTTTCATAGCCTAATCCCTTTCAAATAAAAGTTCTGCAAATTTTTTTGCCTGACTTTCCCATGTTACATTTCTTAATTTTTTTTGGGCTTTTGAAACTATTGCATTTAATTTATTTTCTTCTTTAATGTAATTTTCGACCGTTTTATACAATGCCATAGGATGGGCATCTATAAAAATCATCTCCTCTTCACTGAAAAAACTTGGTGCGCTACCATCAATAAAATCTATAACAGGAAGCCCCATAGCTACCATTTCATAATTTACATAGGATATGTTTGTTAGTGAAGCAACTACACCAAAATGAGAATTTCTATATAAACTTTTAAGAGATTCTGCATTAAGCTTTCCTAAATTATTGCCCAAAGGCAGTTTAATATTCTTTTCGATACCAAAAAAATTTATCTCTACTTTTACATTATTTTTATCAAACATGTATTTCAAATACTTTAATTGTTCGATCAATAAAAAAGGAGCTCTTTTAGGGTCCCTTTTAATATAAACAGCAAATCTTATTGGTTCACTAATTTTTATCTCTCTTTTTTCAATGTTATATATCCCCAATTCCACCGGAAATTCTATGTACTTTACATCCCTATGGGGTAAAAATTTTTTTATCATTTTTGCATTCCAGGGCCCTAAACTAATCATTTTTAGCCCCATTTTATAAGTATTTAGAGAGAGAAGATAATAATCACTCATGGGGTAAAAAAAGGGTTCAAAGTCTTGTATGAAATAGGCTTTTAGCCCAAATTTTTTTTGATTAGCTACTAAATGGTAACAAGTATTCCATTTTGTTGCAATGCCAATATCATAATAATTTGATTGAAAAGCTTCTCTTGTAAGAATTTTACCTTCCCATTCAGGGAAATTGATAACGGCATTTTCCTCCATCTCTTCAATAGATTTATCGTTGATCGCAATATAATCAACTTTGTGCCCCATTTTACATAGATATGTTCCAAGTCTTAATATGCCCGTATGTCCACCACTGAATTTCGAAATTTCTGGAACTATAAAAGCTATTGAACAATTTAAATTTTCTGGATAAATCTGCTTTTCACAAAAAATATCTGTTTCATTAGTGTAAAAACTTCCAATCTCCTTAGAAAACTTATTAATCTTTTTTCTATACCTATAAGCTCTCAAAAAATCATTTAACCCCATCAGGCCCCCTTAAATATTTTGTAAAAACTAAAACAAGACTTTATGAAAAAGGGTAAAAAAATCCCCTCCTTCAATGCAATTCTAAAGCTTCTTAGAACCAAATCATAACGTTTTTTTTGTATCATTTTTGGTATAAATTTATAGTTCTTCATGAATTTTTTCTTTTTTAGCCTTTCAGGATTAACAATTTGATCTAAATAAAATCTTTTCTTTGCATGAAAAACCATCTCAAAGAGTAAATATTCTTCAAAAATATCCTCAAAGTCTCCTTTGACTACCTTTGTTGCCTGCCCCTCATACTGTCTAAACCAGGAAAGAACTTCTGGAATTACATACAAATATCCACACGTTAATTGTCTGATCCACATATCTATATCTAACAGAAATTTTAATTCTGTTTTGAAAGTACCAATCCATAGATTTTCTCTCCTGAACATAACAGTAGTTGGCTCACCGATCCAATTGCCATGTTTTAATGTAAGTTCTATAGCTCTTATGCTATCTATCATTCCAATTTCTGGTTGCTTTATAACCTCATTTCTATCTCCAAAGATGCCCCTGAAGGATGTAACAAGAGAAACCTCATGATATTTTTCCATTACTTCAATATATTTCTCAAGTAAATTAGGCTCGAATTTATCATCAGCCATAAGGTATTTAATATACTTACCCGTTGCATAAAATAAAGCCCTATTCCAGTTTCCCCCAATACCCAAATTTTTATCATTTTGAAAGAACCTTACTCTTTTATCATAAAGAAACTTTTTTACTATATTAGCAGTATTATCTGATGAGCAGTCATCAACAATTATTAGTTCAAAATTACCATAAGTTTGTGTAAGTACACTCTCTATTGCTTCCTCTATAAATTCACCTTTATTAAAAGTTGGTACCAAAACAGAAACTAATGGATTACCCATGGAGTTATATTACATTAATCAAAATTTTATTTCAAATCCATTAACAGATGAATTTGAGGAAGAATTAGTATATTATCTAAACTTTGTGAAGCTAATTTATAAAATTTTATCAGTT
>CALINM010000096.1 GCA_938045315.1 uncultured bacterium
TGGATGGTGGAGCCGTATATTAATTTTTTTCAGGCTGTATTGCAGGGTTGGTATTTTCACATTGGTGATGGTCATTATAAAAGATCGATGGGTTATGTAGAGAATATTGCCCACGAAATACATAGTATCTTGCTAGCACCATCTTCTAAGGTACATCAAAAGACTTTTTATGTAGGTGATCCCGAGCCTACCGATTTATACGAGTTTGCAGAGAAAGTTCGTGAAGAAATTGGAGCACCGAAAATTAGACGAATGCCCTTATGGCTTGCAAAAACTTTTGCTAAGATTGGGGACATTTTAAAATTTTTAGGATGGACAAATGCACCATTAACGACTTTTAGACTAAATAACATCACCACAGAATATGTTTTTGATCTCTCTCCCATTATGGATGTTTGCGAAGGCAGGTTGCCTTTTGATAGAGAAACTGCTATTAAAAGAACTGTGGAGTGGTTTAAAATTGAAAGAGGTAAATAATGCAACAGTTGATACAAAATTATAAAACTGGTAAAATGGAACTTGTTGATATTCCAATACCACACTGTGGATCCAACAGTGTGTTAGTAAAAAATATTGCTTCTTTAGTTAGCATAGGTACTGAACGTTCTATAATAGACCTGGGAAAAAAATCCCTCTTAGGCAAGGCAAAAGCTCGCCCTGATCTGGTAAAACGTTTTTTAGACAAAGCCAAAAAAGAGGGTTTTGTTAAAACCTTTTATGAGGCATTGGGAAGACTCGATACCCCTACTCCATTAGGATATAGCTCTGCGGGTATAGTAGTTGAGGTAGGTAAAAGTGTGCATAAATTTTCTATAGGGGATAGAGTAGCTTGTATTGGTGCTGGATATGCTTCTCATGCTGAATATGTTGTGGTACCAGAAAATCTTTGTTGTAGGATACCAGAAGGGGTGGATTTTGAAGAAGCTGCTTTTGGTATGCTTGGGATCATTGCTCTTCATGGGATACGATGTGCTAATCTTACATTTGGTGAGAGGATAGCTGTTATTGGACTTGGACTTTTGGGTCTATTAACGGTTCAGATCTTAAAGTCTTATGGTTGTGTGGTAGTAGGTTTTGATATTGATCCTTCAAAAGTAGAGCTTGCTAAAGGATTAGGTATTGATCTGGCAGTAACTGATATAGATGAATTCAAAAACATAACAGAAAAATATACCGAAGGGTATGGGGCAGATGCGGTAATCATAACGGCTGCCACAAAAAGTGATGAGCCTATTCATCTAGCAGTAGATATAGCAAGGTTTCGAGGGCGCGTTGTTGTAGTAGGAGTTGTTGACATTCATCCCAATCGAAACGAAATGTGGCATAAGGAAGTGGAAATCATTGTGTCAAAAGCAGCTGGTCCTGGTAGTCTTGATCCTATCTACGAAAATAAAGGTATTGACTATCCCATAGGTTATGTTCGCTGGACGGAAAATAGGAATCTTAAAGAATTTTTAAGGTTAGTTGCTGAAAAAAAAGTAAAATTAAAACCCTTGATCACACACAGAGTGTCGATTAAGGACTCTTTGACCCTATACGAAAATATCTTAAATAACAAAGGCGGTCCTTATGTAGGGGTATTAATAGAATACGAATCCAGAGAAGAAGCAGAAGAAGAAAAAAAAGAAAAAGAGGAGACTCTTTACATTGAAGGTCAAAATCAGTTTGTTAACCCTTTAGTTACCAAGCCGGTTTTGGGTGTGATTGGTGCAGGCTTATTTGGAAAAGCTTTACTACTTCCAGCTTTGTCTAAGATTCCGAACATAACATTAGACACCATAAGTACAACAAAAGGCATCAATGCAGATCATATTGCTAAAAAATATCTTTTTAAAAAAATCACTACAAATTACAAAGAGATTTACGAATCTCAACACATCAATTCTGTGATTATCCTTACACCACATAGTTTACATGCGAAAATGGTTATAGAAGCCTTAAAGACTTATAAACATATTTTTGTAGAAAAACCTTTATGTATAAACGAAGAAGAGTTAAAGGAAATTGCAGAGACTTATAAAGACCTTGCTCAAAAACCATTCTTGATGGTAGGTTATAACAGAAGATTTTCCCCACATTCACAAAGAGTAAAAGAGATGATTATGAATCGAAAGGATCCGATGATGATTCATTACAGAGTTAATGCTGGTTTTGTTCCAGTTGATCATTGGGTACATTCAGAGGAAGAGGGAGGCAATAGAATTATTGGGGAGATTTGTCATTTTGTAGATTTGATGATTTATTTTACAGACTCTTTCCCAATAAAAATATTTGCTGAAAGGGTATCAGGAAATAATCAAACTATCATAAATGACGACAATGTGTCAATATTGATAAAATTTTCTGATGGTTCCATTGGGAATATTTTTTATTCTGCATCGGGAGACAAAGCCTTTTCTCGGGAAAGGGTAGAAATTTACTCTGAAGGTAAAACTATCACAATAGAAGATTTTAAAGAATCAAAATTCTGGTTTAGTGGTAAAAGGAGTAATTTTAAAACATTCAATCAAGAAATGGGATACAAAGAAGAACTCCATCATTTTGTCAATGTAATCACAGGTAAAGAAAAACCTAAAATAAGTTTTCAAGAAATTTACAAATCCACTTTAGCAGTCTTTAAAATTAATGAATCCTTAAGACTCGGGAGATATGTAAAGTTATGAATATTCTTTTAATTACAGATTCTTATCCACCAGAAATAAGATCTGCATCCCATTTAATGAAAGAATTAGCAGAAGGTTTAAGAGATAAAGGTTTTACCGTTTATGTGGCGACAAGCTATCCCCAATATAATCTATCAGAAGAACAAAAGTATCAAGTCTATCCAGAATTCAGTAAAGAAGATGGAATCTACATCATTCGAATAAGAACCCTACCTCATCATAAGGTCAATTTTATTATTCGAGGAATTTCCCAGTTGACCATGCCCTTTATATTTAAAGGTAAAATAAAACAATATGTCCAAAAAATAGATATTATTATTGTTTATAGCCCACCTCTTCCCTTAGCTTCTTTGGGTTGGAAATTAAAAGAGTTTTTTGGTGGAAAGTTTATTTTGAACATACAGGATATCTTTCCCCAAAATGCTATAGATTTAGGTGTATTAAAAAATCCCTTTTTGATTAAGTTTTTTCAAAAGTTAGAGAAAGATGCCTATAAAAAAGCAGATCTAATTTTTGTACATTCAGAAGGGAATCTGGAATTTTTACAAAATAGCCATAAGGATATATCCAACAAGTTTATTGTATTACATAATTGGGTAGACACAAAAAAGTTCGAAAACATTAAAAGAACAAATAAATTTCGGAAATTATACGAATTAGAAGATAAATTTATTTTACTTTTTGCTGGGGTAATGGGACCATCTCAGGGTTTAGATTTTGTGGTTGAGTTAGCCAATAAAGTCAAAGACATCGAAGACTTGGTATTTTTATTTGTAGGAGATGGTATGGAGAAGGAAAAATTAGAAACTCTTGCAAAGAATAAAGGTTTAAAAAATGTTCTATTTAAGCCCTTTGTTTCTAAAGAGGAATACCCATACCTTGTAAAGGATTGTGATGTGGGGCTTGTTTGTTTAACAAATAAAAATAAAACACCAGTGGTGCCTGGTAAAATTCTCGGATACATGGCAGCGGGGATCCCAGTTTTAGCTTTTCTCAATAAAGAGAGTGACGGGCATAAAATAATACATGAAGCCCGATGCGGTTATACTTGTGAATATGGGGATATTGAAAAATCAGAGGAATTGATAAGAAAAATTTATAAAAATTCAGATTTAACAAAAATGGGAAAAGATGGATTTCATTATGTCAAGACCTATTTTGATAAAGACATTTTAATAGATAAACTAATTAGAAATTTCTAAAGGGGGTGAAAATATATGAGTGTTTATCAAAAGAGAGTTAAATTAGTAGAAGATTACTTGGGAAAAGTAGAACTACCGAGAGAGCTTATTAGATATTACCAAGGCAGAAATATTTTAGTAACAGGTGGGGCAGGTGCAATTGGTAGCAATTTGATTATAGCTCTTTCACGACTTGTTGGTTCAAAGGGTAAAGTTGTAGTTTTAGATAATTTATCGGCTATAAGAATAAAAGATCCCTGGAATGTAGCTCCTCTGTCAAATATAATGTTTGTTTTGGGAGATGTGAGAAACGATGTGGATTTAAAAAGAGTTTTTAAAGAAGATATAAGTATCGTTTTCCATTTAGCAGCATTTTTCGCTAATCAAAATTCTGTTGATTATCCTGAACTTTCTGCAGAAGTGGATGTTATAGGTCACATAAAAATTTTAGAATACTCCCGATTGGGGAAAATAGAAAAATTTATCTATGCCTCAAGTGGCTGTGCTATATATGGATCTTATCCAAAACTTCCTTTAAAAGAGGATTTTATATCTATGCATCTTACAACTCCCTATCAAATCAATAAAATGACAGGGGAAATGTACTGCAATTTTTACCATCATCATTATGGTTTAGCCATTGTAAACTGCAGATTCTTTAATTCTTACGGTCCAGGGGAAATTCCAGGACAATATAGAAATGTAATTC
>CALINM010000097.1 GCA_938045315.1 uncultured bacterium
GGTTGGTCTTTTCGGTGGGGCAGGTGTTGGCAAAACAGTAATTGTCATGGAATTAATAAGAAATATAGCACAGGAGCATGGTGGTTATTCTGTTTTTGGTGGCGTTGGAGAAAGAACAAGGGAAGGAACTGCTTTATTAAAAGAAATGCAGGAATCAGGTGTTATTGATAAAACAGTTCTTGTTTATGGGCAGATGAACGAACCGCCAGGTGTTCGTTTAAGAGTAGGTTTGACCGCTTTAACAGAAGCAGAATATTTCAGGGATGTAGAAGGTAAGGATGTGCTTTTATTCATTGATAATATATTCCGTTTCACACAGGCAGGTTCAGAAGTTTCAGCATTATTAGGAAGAATGCCTTCTGCTGTTGGTTATCAGCCCAACCTTGCAACTGAAATGGCAGAATTACAGGAAAGAATAACATCTACAAAAAAAGGTTCAATAACATCGGTTCAGGCAATTTATGTTCCGGCTGATGATTTAACTGATCCGGCGCCGGCAACTGCTTTTGGTCATCTTGATGCAACAACGGTTCTTTCCAGGGCTTTAACTGACATAGGAATTTATCCTGCGGTTGATCCGCTTGATTCAACTTCAAGAATTTTAGATCCGGCAATTGTAGGAGAAGACCATTACATTGTTGCAAGAAAGGTCCAAAGTATATTACAAAGATACAAAGATTTACAGGATATTATAGCAATATTAGGTATAGATGAACTATCAGAAGAAGATAAATTAATAGTTGCAAGGGCAAGAAGAATACAGAAATTCTTATCCCAGCCGTTTTTTGTTGCATCGCAGTTTACAGGGAGAGAAGGGAAATATGTACCTGTAAAAGAAACTGTTGATGGTTTTAAAAGAATTGTAAACGGCGAACTTGATGATATACCTGAACAGGCATTTTACATGGCTGGTAATATAGATGAAGTTTTGGAAAGACAAAAAGCATTGGTGAAATAGTTTTTTAAATTTATAATGTATAAAATAATAAAATACAGGCAGGTGTAATATGAAAACGATAAATCTGGATATTGCGACTCCTGAAAAAAAAATTTTTTCAGGTAAAGTAAAAGAAATTACAGCGCCTGGTATTAATGGGGAATTTGGGATTTTGCCAGAACATGCTCCTTTTACAACTATACTTGCACCAGGTGTTGTTGAAATAACTTATGAAAATGGCAAAGTAGAATTACTGGCAGTAAGTGGTGGTTATATAGAAGTTAACAGAGAAAAGGTTATTTTACTGGTTGAGACAGCCCAAAGGCCAGAAGAGGCAGATATTGAGACAATAAAGAGAAGAAAAGAAGAAAAAGAAAAATTATTAAAAAGTAAAGATAAAAAAGATGTTGATTATGATAAAATACAAATAGAACTTTTAAGAGAAATTTCAAAATTAAAAGCATTTGAAACATTGCAGAGGAGAAAAAAATATAAATAATTATGCATAGGACGGAAGTTTTTGTTTTATTATGCATTTTTTTTCTTTCCTGTTCAGGTGAAATAAAACTTTCTGATAAAAAATTGATTTATCTTGGTAAAATTGATTATCTAAATTATGATAAATTTTTTATTGCAAAAGAAAAACCTGCTTTGCTTATATGGAAGGATTTTTTGATTTTAAAAAGGGATTTATCAACAACACAGGATAAGTTGGAAATTTTTAATTCATTTAAGCCAGAAGGGTTATTTATTAAAAAAGGCGATGGTAAAATATTAATTCCGCAAAGTATCGAAGATCTAAAGTATTCACCTGATGGTAAATATATTGCTTTTGTTATGCGGCTTGGCAATTCAATGAATACAACAGTTGGCATAGCAGATGCAACTTTAAATAAAATAATTTATAGTTTTGTATTAAAAGAGCATCCACCTGTTCCGGGACGAAAATTTGAATTTGTGGCATTTGAAAATGTTTTTACAAATCCTGTTTTTTCTGATGATAGCAAATTTTTAGCTAGTGATGTTTTTAATTATTTAAATAAACGTTTAATAAGGCTAATGGATATTATTTCAAAAAAATATATTGATCTTGAAAATGCGATTTTTCCATGTTTTATAAACGATAAGTTATATTTTATTGATATTGATATGAACTTAAAAAAAACATACATCTCATCTTATGACTTTTCAAAAAATGAAAAAACTAAAATAAAAATAAAGGAAATAACAGAATATGTTTTATTATTTAAAAAAACTAAAAATAATGCGTTTCTTGTAACCAGGGATAATATCTTTTATTTTGATAAAGAAAAAAAAGATATAATTAATATTATGTCTTTAAATGAAGTAAAAAATAATATAAAAAACAGTGAAATTATGCGGGTTTTTATTGAAAATTATGGTGATAAGGAGTATGTGTTTTTAATAATTAAAAAATTGAAAAACAATCAATATATATGGGAATTATATGGGAAAATACTCAAATTTTAAAAATATAAAAACTAAAAATTCTTTAAATTGTCTAAAAAGGTATTGCTTTAAAACGATTTTTTAATTTGTTTTTAATATATATTTCAAATTTTCTTGACATGGACTAAAAATAATGATATATTTATTTAAAGAAATAATTAAGAGGTGAAAATATGTCAATAAAGCAGAAAATTCTTTTAATATTTTTATCTTTTCTTTTAATTTCATCAAATTTATTTTCTGATCAGGGGACAACCGCAGCAGTGTTTTTAAAATTAGAACAGGGTGTAAGACCAATAGCTATGGGTGGTGCTTTTACAGGTGCTGCAGATGATGTAAATGCAATAATGTGGAATCCAGCAGGACTTTCACAATTGTCCGGATTTGAGGCAACTTTTTCTCATACCATCTGGTTTGCTGATATTTTTTATGATTATCTTGCACTTGCTTATCCGGCAGGAGAAATAGGGACATTCGGTATAAGTGTAGTTTATTTAAATTCAGGTGAAATAAAAAAATGGGATGAATTGGGTAATGACCAGGGAAGTTTTTCGGCAAGCAATATAGGTGGAAACCTTGCATATGGAACTGTCATAAATAAGGAATTATCTTTGGGAATTACAGTTAAATTATTTAATGAAAGTATAGATACCGAAGGCGCATTTGGTTTTGCAGCTGACTTGGGCGGTATTTATAAGTTGCCTATAAATGGCTTGCAGTTAGGTATAAATATACAGAATTTAGGACCTAAATTTGGTTTTGGTGAAGCATTTTTATTGCCAATAATGTTAAGAATTGGTGCAAGTTATACAGGGATAAGAAATTTAATGATAAATTTAGATTATGTTCAACCAATAGAAACATTCGGAATGATTGCTGCTGGAATTGAATACTGGTATAGGGACATTATTGTATTACGTTTAGGTTATCAATATCAGGGAATGTTTGATTTAAATCATTATTATGAAAACATAGCAGGACCAAGTATTCTTGCCGGATTTGTCATTGGAGCTGGCTTAAAAATAGATATATATAGCATAGATTATGCATATAGACAATATGGAGTTCTTGAAAGCACCCATAGGATTGGTTTGTCACTAAAGTTTAAATAATATGTTTGAATTTACAATAAGTTCTACAAAAAGAATTGAGATGATAGATATAACTGCAAAAGTTCAGGACATTGTAAGCAAAAGCAAGATAAAAGATGGTATAATTTTTTTATTTGTGCCACATACAACAGCAGGACTTACTATAAATGAAAATGCAGATGTATCAGTCCAAAAAGATATAATAAAAAAAATGAATCAGATTATACCAAAAGATGATGATTATTTTCATTCAGAAGGAAATTCTGATTCGCACATAAAATCAACAGTTACAGGATGCGAAAAATTTATTTTTATCAAGGATGAAAAATTATGTCTTGGAACCTGGCAGGGTATTTATTTTTGTGAATTTGATGGACCAAGAAAAAGAAAGATCTATTGCAAAATTATATAATAATTTCAGGAGGCAAGTAAATGGCAAGGGTAGTATTAAAAAACGTAGTAAAGAAATATGGAAATGTATTAGCAGTAAAGAATGCAAATATAGTATGTGAGGACAAAGAATTTTTAATATTAGTAGGGCCATCAGGATGCGGAAAGACAACGACATTAAGGATGATAGCAGGTTTAGAAGAGGCAAGTGGGGGTGAGATATATATAGATGATGTATTGGTAAATGATGTGCCGCCGAAAGACAGGGATATAGCGATGGTTTTTCAGAATTATGCATTATATCCGCATATGACGGTATATGACAATATGGCATTTGGTTTAAAGTTAAGGAAATATCCGAAGTCAGAGATAGACCAGAGGGTAAATGAGGCAGCAGACATATTAGGTATAAAGCATTTATTAAAGAGGAAGCCGAAGGAATTATCAGGAGGAGAGAGGCAGAGGGTAGCAGTGGGAAGGGCAATAGTGAGGAAGCCGAAGGTATTTTTATTTGATGAGCCGTTATCAAATTTAGATGCAAAATTAAGGACGCAGATGAGGGCGGAATTAAGCAAATTACATACGAGGTTACAGGCGACGATGATATATGTAACACATGACCAGGTAGAAGCGATGACAATGGGAGAAAAGATAGTGGTAATGAAGGATGGTGAGATACAGCAGATAGCAGACCCTGCGACATTATATTCAAAGCCTGTAAATAAGTTTGTAGCCGGATTTATAGGAAGTCCGTCAATGAATTTTATGGAAGGGATATTAGAGGAAAAGAAAGGTGGGTTATATTTTAACGAAGAGAATTTTGAGGTAAAAGTGCCGGATGATATGGTAGAAAAAGTAAAGAGTAAAGTTGGGGAAGAGATAATAATGGGTATAAGGCCTGAGGATATACATGATAAGATATATGCGCCGAATGCAAGCGCAGATAATACAGTGGTAGGGACAGTTGAAGTGGTAGAGCAGTTAGGGAATGTAAATTACATATATTTAACAACAGGTAAGACGCCATTTATAGCGAGATTTGAGCCGATATCCGAGGCAACAGTAAATCAGGAGATAGAAGTTGTGTTTGATATGAGCAAGGTTCATTTTTTTGATCCAAAAACTGAAATGGCTCTAACAT
>CALINM010000098.1 GCA_938045315.1 uncultured bacterium
AAAGAGTTTTTAAAGACAGAAAGGTTTTTGGAATAGATTGCTCAGACATAATTATTGGTTTGGGTTCCATACACTGTCTTACACAACAGATACCTATGTATAAATAGACAAAACTTTAGATCCTGTGATGTTGCTTAAAAAAATTTATTAATATATACTTTTAAACTACGGGGAGTAACTGAGTGGAAAATTTAAAAGTTCTTATTCCAATCTTTATTGGTATCATTTCTATCATTATCTTATTCCTTATTCGCGGAGTTTCTTTTAGATTTTTACACCTTTGGGCTTCAAAAACTGAAACGAAATTGGACGACATCGTAATTAAATCTATTAAAAATCCATCTATTTACTGGTGTATAGCCATAGGTTTTTATATAGCAATAGCCTTATCAGAAATACCTGATAAATACTCAATATTTACTAACAAAATCATAAATGTAATAATTATATTTTCTATAACCATTGCAGCATCAAATTTAGTAGGTAAAATTTACAAAAACTACATAATAGAATCAAAACTTCCCTTGCCCACAACAGGTCTATTATACGGAATAATTAAAGGGACAATTATCGTCATTGGTCTTGTGATGATTTTAAGTTTTCTTGGAGTATCAATAACCCCTATAATCACAGCATTGGGTGTAGGAGGTTTAGCAGTAGCACTTGCCTTAAAGGATACATTAGAAAATCTTTTTGCAGGTATACATATATTAATTGAAAAATCTATAAGAGTCGGTGATTTTATAAGACTTGAAACAGGTCAGGAGGGGTATGTAGAAGATATAACATGGAGAACAACTCGAATAAGAATGCTACCTAATAATATGGTAGTCATTCCAAATAGTAAATTAGCTCAAAGTATAGTTACAAATTATTATTTACCTGAAAAAAGAATGGCATGTTTTATTAATATAAGTGTGAGTTATAATTCTGACCCTGAACACGTAGAGCGTGTTCTTTTAGAAGAAGCTATAAGGGCTACTGATGAAATACCTAATGTTTTAAAAGACCCTGCTCCTACTGTTAGATTTTCTCCTGGATTTGGTCCCAGTTCTATGGATTTTACAATTGTTTTGCATGTTAAAGAATTTATAGATCAATTTCCAGTTTTACACGAAATGAGAAAAAGAATTTTTAAAAGATTTAAACAAGAAAATATTGAAATACCTTTACCTGAACAAAGACTTTATTTAAGAAAAGAAACAAATGAAAAATAAAGAAATAGCAAAGATATTTGATGAACTGGGAGACATGCTTGAATTCCTGGGGGAAAACCCTTTTCGTGCCAGGGCCTATAAAAGGGCATCACAGATTATTTATGGGCTTCCTGAGGATATTGAAAAACTGTACTCATCAGGGAAACTTTCAGAAATAAAAGGTATTGGAGAGAGTATTATACATAAGATCGGCGAATTCATAGAAACAGGAAAAATTTCAGCATATGATGAGTATCGTTCGAAAATACCTGAGGGGCTATTAGAGCTTTTAAGTGTGCCATACATAGGACCTGTAACTCTTCGGACCCTTTATAAAACTTTACACATAACAAATTTTGATGAACTAATTAAAGCTTGTGAAGATAAGTTAGTTAGGAATCTTCCTAACTTTGGCCCCAAAAAAGAAGAAAATATTTTAAAAGGGCTACTAAGATATAAAGAACAGATATTTAGATATCCAATCGGGCTAATATTTGATGATATTATTAAACTCATTGAAGACATTAAAAATATTACTGGTGTAATTAGAGCTGAAGTCGCTGGCAGTTTTAGAAGGATGAAAGAAACAATAGGCGACATAGATATCCTTGCCTCTGGTAAAAGTACAACAGAAATAATTAGAAATTTTACAAAATTACCTGTGATTAAAGAAGTTATATCAGAGGGTGAAACAAAATGCTCTGTTGTTCTTTCAACGGGAATGCAAGCAGATCTAAGGGTTGTTGATGATAATTCCTATGGTGCCTGCCTTCAATACTTTACTGGTTCTAAAAATCATAATGTAAAACTTAGAGGAATAGCTAAAGATATGGGATTTAAAATCAATGAGTATGGCATATTTAAAGGTGATAAATTAATCCCCTGCCCTGATGAGGAAATTGTTTATCAAACTTTAGGCCTGCCATGGATACCACCTGAAATGAGAGAAGATAATGGTGAAATTGAACTGGCTCAAAAAGGCAACTTACCAAAACTTATTGATTATAATGAAATTAAGGGAGATGTCCACTTACACTCCACTTATAGTGATGGTGGGGAAAGCATCAAAGTAATGGCAGAGGCGGCAATAAAAAAGGGGTATGAGTATATTGTTATAACAGATCATTCGCAAAGTCTCAAAATTGCCAAAGGATTAGAAATAGAAAGGCTTTTAAAACAGATGGAAGAGATTGATAAGCTAAATAGGGAACTTTTTCCTTTTAAAATCTTTAAAGGTTCAGAAGTAGATATTAAACATGATGGCACATTAGATTACCCTGATGAAGTATTAAAACAACTTGATTTTGTTATTGCATCTATACACTCGGGTTTTAAAGATGATGAAAAGAAAATGACAAAAAGAATTTTAAACGCCATAGAAAACAAGTATGTAACCATGATTGCCCATCCCACAGGAAGGATTTTAAATGCCAGAGAACCATATAATGTAAACATCATAGAAGTGTTTAAAATGGCTGCAAAAACAAATACCTTCTTAGAAATAAACGCATACTTTGACAGATTAGATTTAAATGATGTAAATATAAGAATTGCTAAAGAATATGGTGTAAAATTCTGTATAGGCACAGACTCACACAATTCGATTCAATTAAATATGATGATCTATGGAATTGGGCAGGCTCGAAGGGCCTGGTTGACAGCTTCTGATATTATAAATACAAAGAAATTAGAAGATTTCCAAAGAGCAATAAAAATAAAACGATGAAAAAAATTTTAGATTTTTTGTTTGATAGAGTATTAGGTACCACTTATAACTTAGTATCTTTTTTTTACATTTGCATAGAAGCTTTTTTTAAAAACTTTCCAAAAGGCATAAATTTATTTTTCAATATATGTAAGAAACAAATTTACTTCACTGGCATTCAAGCAACTCCCATAACAATTTACATTGGTATATTTATGGGTATGGTAGTAGTTACTCAAATTGCATCATTCATCACTGGTATAGGCGATCTATCGACAATTTCTAAAGTCATAAACATAGGTTTAATGAGAGAAATCATTCCCCTAATTATGGCAATTATAACAATCACAAGGAGCGGCGCTGCTATAACATCGGAATTAAACCTGATGAAAATACATAATGAATTTTTAACTTTTAAAAGCTTAGGTATTAACTACATCTACGCCCTGATTTTCAGTAGAATCATCAGTTTTGTTATATCATTAATGGGATTAACAATTATAGCCACTTTTATGTCCATATTAAGTGGTGGCTTATCTCTAACTATATTCACAAATATATCATCCGAGGATTTTTTTAATGCTTTTTTTTACCAGATATCTATATTTGATATTTTACTTTTACTTTTAAAATCCTTCTTTTTTGGAGTTGCGATATCAACAATATGCTGCTTTTATGGTCTTGTTATAAAAAAAAGTATTACTGAAATTCCCCAACTAAATACAAAGGCTATTTCAAAATGTTTTTATTATGTTTTCATCATCAACATTACATTGGACATGCTGGTGGTGATATGGGAATAGTATACGATTTTAGAGATTGTATCTTAAATATTGAAAATGAAACTATGCAAGCTATAAATTTTACAATAAACGAAGGAAATAAAGTTGCAATAGTCTTTTCACGAGATATTTTTGATGTAGCTTTATTACATTTACTTTTTTTTATTAATAGAGATTATCAAGGACACGCTTTATTTAAAGGTAAAGAATTCAGAGATATACCAGATGAAGATATTACGGAAATTTTAACTAAAAAAATACATGTCTCTACTCACTTGCCACTTATAAGCAACCTGAAACTAATAGAAAACGTATATTTACCGCTTCTTTATCACACAAATAAATCGGAAAAAGTTCTTTTCAAAGAGGCTTATGAAATTCTAAAACAACTAAAAATAGAAAATAGTTTCAACAAACTACCTGCATTTCTTACCAATAATGAGAAGAAACGAGCACTTTTAGCAAGGGCTTTTATGACTGATGCAGAAATTATATATTACTCACATGTGTTAGATGATACCAATAAAGAAGAAAGAGAGTTTTATTTGAATTGTATTTTAGATTTTCACAACAAAAGAGAGCAAAGAATAACAATTATGACTTTTAGGCAAAAAATACATATACCAGAAAATTTTAAATTTGACAAAATTATAAGTTTAAAATAAGTTTATACTATGGCTACGATACAAGACATTGACCCAAGATTCAGACATATTGGTAAGAAAGTTTTTATATTTATAACATTAAGCATCGCCATTTTAATAATTGTAATTTACCAATTAGGTAAAGTAAAAGACATTTTCGCTAAAACTGTTAATCTTTACTTTACACACGATACTGCCTTTGAATTATCAGTAAACATGCCTGTTAAACTCGCGGGATTTAGAATAGGTAGGGTCTCAAATATTAATTTAGATGAAACAGGACATGTACTTATTGAATTAGAGATAAAAAAAAGGTACCTGAAATGGATTAGGCAGGATTCCACCGCAACAATTAAAAAAGAAGGCTATATAGGTGAATCTATCATAGAGATATCCTTTGGTTCCTTAGATAAACCTCAGTTAAAAGACGGTGACAAAATAACCTTTGCAAAAACAAAAGGATTAGAAGACATTGCAAAAGAAATTGTTGAAGAGTTGAAACCTGTAGCTATAGACGTAAAAAATTTCGTTGAATATATAGTTAATCCCCAAGGTGATGTAACAAAAATATTGAAAAATACTGCTTTTTTAACTTCCGAGCTTAGAACTACAAATGATGAACTAAGGAAAAGAATTATAGAAACAAGAAGATCTTTAAAAGAACTTGAAGAAACTTTAAGAAATGTAAACCAGGCTTCTCAAGATTTACCCAAATTAACAAAAACTGTAGATAACTCTTTACAAGAAATAGAGGCTTTGTCAAAAACACTTAATCAGAAAATTCCTGTATTACTCGATGAAACTCAGAAATCACTTGAAGAGATAAACAAAATAGCAAAGGATATATCAAGACAATCTCCTCGTATCGGGATAATGATTGACAAAGCTGAAAATATAGCAGACAACGTAGATGATATTACTGAAGCAGTGAAAAAAAGTTGGTTTATTCGCGGGAATCTACCGCCTAGAACTCCTCCATCTCTTATACCACCTGCTATATTGCTGCCTGAAATTAATAATGGTAAAGAAAAATGAGAGTTATAACATTATCTTTAATTTTTATTTTTCTGTTTAGCTGTTCTTCAAAAACAATATTACCTAAAGCACCAATGGTAAAAGAATCAGAACGGATATTAGAAAAAGCTGAAAAATTCTTGCTCTCACAAGATACAGAAACAAAAGAACTAATTGAAACTGGACTAAGCTTATCAATAGCCACAAATATACCCGATTTAAAAATACGGGCACTTTTACTTAAAGTAAATTATAATATCAGAGAAGGCAAAATTGATGAAGCAATAAAAAATTTAAATGCAGCAAAACAAATATCAATTAATGAATCCTCACAATTCATCCCCTATGTAAAATATTATGAAACTTTAGTTGCCTATGTTACAAATGATAGTGATGCGCTAAAAAATCTATTAATTGACAATACTAATTACCCTGATCATGTACAAATGGGTATAAACATTTTAAAATCCCTGTTTTACATTAACTCAAACGATTTGGTCTCTGCTGAAAAGCATATTAATGAAACTCTTAAGATATCAAATAGTAAAAATTTATTGGTCGAAAAATCTTTTGCTCTTAAGCTATTGTCATGGATTAATTTCAAAAATAAAAACTTTAATGAAGCATTGGATATAATCAATGAATCGCTTGATATAGATAGATCTCTTAACCTTTTAGATTATTTATACTGGGATTTGGAATTTATAGCTAAAATCTATCTAAATAAATACGATAAAGAAAAAGCTCTTTACTATTATAGTACTGCTTATGAGTTAGCTTTAATAAACAAAAATCAGAATAAAGCAGATTATTTTAAATCAGTAATTCAGAATTTATTGAAATAAACCCTTTTTGATGATAATATATATCAAAAATTAGGGGATGTAGCTCAGTTGGGAGAGCAAAGCGTTCGCAACGCTTAGGTCGGGGGTTCGAATCCCCTCATCTCCATGTTATTCAGTTCTTTCTCTCAAATTTAGATAAAAAATCATTTTGAATTTATGAGATTTTTCAGTTCTTCTTTTGTCCTCCATCCTGAAATTACTTTACCATTTGACAGAACAATTGCCGGCGTACCACTAATACCAAAACTATTAGCCTGTCTTTTATTTGCAAGGGCATAATTTTCTTTACAACTCAATTTTGGTATCTCTTTACCCTGATAACTCATTTCAAGCATCTTGATGGCCTCGTCCATATTTTCCTTTGATTTACATAATATTGACTCTGCTTTCCACTGGGCATTGGGATGAATATCAAGACCGAATAAAATAATATATACTAAAACTTCTTTATCTTCGTTTAATAATTTTTCCAGTTCCTGATGAAGTTTATAGCAATGTGGACATTCAGGATCGCTGAACACATAAATCTTTTTCTTTCCATTTTTATTACCCATAATTAATGCATTTTTTATAGAAATCTTATTAACATCTATTTTTTTTTGTTCTTCCATTGCTGATTCAGTAATACTTTTCTTGCCTTCTATATCAATAACATTCCCTATAATTAGATACTTTTTACTAAAATCCAAATAGACAATACCAATTTTAGATTTATTATCCTTTACAAAAAGCTCATAAACACCACTAATCTGGGGATAACCAATTTTTTCAACCTTTATGTTAGGATCTAACTTATTTAAAATCTTTGTTGCCTCTTCTTTAGTAATTTTATGGCAACTTTTACAATCCCCACTTTCCATTTTACTAAAAGCATAACCTAAATTTGAAATGGATATGTAAAAAAGAAAAATTAATAATTTTTTCACAAATCCTCCCTTTAGTTTTAAACGTATTATAACATACACTGGCAAATTTACAACAGCATATCTTCAAGTAACCAAATTTTGAGAAATAAAATCTGTTAATATTAAAGAAAACCATTTTTTAAATACCATTCGTAGGTATTATGTAAGCCTAATTTTAGAGATGTATAGGGAACATAATTGAGAAATTTGCATATTTTCTCATTGTTTATAGCCCAGTTATCCCTTGTAAGCTCTTTAACAAGATCAAGATTTAGAATAAGTTTTCTTTTAAAAAATTTCCCGATTATTTCCGATAAAAAACCTAAGATTGGCAAAATCTTACCAGGAATACTAATATTTTTAAGCTTTTTACCTACGACTTTTGAGAAAATATCTCTTATTTCGTAAAGGGGATAATTTTCACCTCCAATAAAAAAAACTTCACCCGATGTAAAACCCTTTTTCAACAACATCGAAAGAATACTAATTAAATCTTCAATATAACATAGGTTAATTAATCTATTTGGACTACCAATAGTTACAAAAAAACCATTTTTTGCTAACCTAAAAAATGGTAAAAGATAAAAATCTCTTGGCCCATAAACAATAGTGGGTCTTAATATCAAAACTTCCATATCATTTTTATATTTTAGCACTTCTTCCTCTGATAATAATTTGCTTTTACCAGAGTGAGAGACAGGTTTTGGTTGAATAGTCTCATCTCTTATTTCCCCCCTATTTCCTGGGCCACAAGCAGCTTGGCTTGAAAAATATATAAATTTTTTTACATTTTTACTTTTTAAAGCGGCATGTAAGATATTCTTAGTACCAATAAAATTTACTAAATAATACCTGTGCCAATCCACAGAGTAGGTAAGCCCAGCAATATGAATAACAATATCTACATTATCAAATAAATTACTCAAAGTTTCTGGAAACAATAAATCTCCTTCTTTAACTATAATCTTGTCTTTCTTGTCTTTAATCCATCTAAGTTCACTTGTATTTCTCACGAGACATGATACATCATAATTTTCTCTTAGTAACATATCTAACACATGGCTTCCAATGAAACCGGTTGCACCGGTTAAAAGAACATGCATACTTTGACTCTCCCCCCAAATAACTAACTTAAATACCAAAGAAATTAAATTTTATGTTATTATAAAAATATGAATAAAAATTTACCACTAATTTCTATCATAATTCCAGTTTATAACAGAGAAAATTTCATTAAAGAGTCAGTTTTATCTGTACTTAATCAAACCTATAAAAATTTTGAGTTGATAGTTTACGATGATGGTTCAAGGGATAATACAGAAAAAATTATGAATAAGATTATAAGTATCTACCATCAATACAATATAAGATACTTTAAAAGCAAAAAAAATAATGGCCCATCCTTTGCAAGAAATAGAGGTGTGGAATTATCTAATGGTGAGTTTATTGCCTTCCTTGATTCAGATGATTTGTGGTTAAAAAATAAATTAAAGATCCAGGTTGAAGAAATGGTAAAAAATAACTGGGACATATGTCAAACTGATGAAATATGGATACGAAATGGCAAAAGAATTAATCCCCAAAAAAAACATAAAAAAATATCAGGCATGATATTTGAGAAAGCTTTGAAGTTATGTATAGTTTCCCCTTCAGCGGTGATGATGAGAAAGAACCTTTTTTTAGAATTAGGTGGTTTTGATGAAAACCTACCTGCTTGTGAAGACTATGATTTATGGCTTAGAATATCATTAAAAATACCAATATACTTAATAGAAAGAAAACTTGTAATTAAAAGAGGTGGACACGAAGATCAACTATCAAAAACTATACCCCATTTAGATAGATTTAGAATCTATAGTATTGGAAAAATTTTGAAAACAAACAACCTTACAGAGGAACAAAAAAATCTTGCCATCTCTGAATTACTTAATAAATGTAATATTTATTTAAAGGGGGTTAAAAAAAGAGGTTTGCTAGATGAAGCAAAAAAAATTGAAAGATTATACTTATCCTATGTTATTAAAAAGGATCACTAAAAAAGATATAATTTTATCAAGAGATTTACTTGTATTCTATGAATCTAATACCGTAGAAAATCCCTCCTTTATTTTCTTGAAAAAGGGGAATAAACTTTATCCTCTAAACAATTTCAAGGCATTATTATACTTAATGCAAACCCGAAAAAAAATAAAGGGGATAGTTTTTGAGGATCCTTCTCATATAATTCATGTTTTTAATGTTTTGCTTAGAGAAAATTCTTTAAATATCATCGAAAAAATCCAACTTTCACGATTCTTAAAATTTTTTAAAATTGAAAAACTAATTCCCCATTTTCAAATAGATAAATTTTTAAAATACGAAGAAATATTGACACTACCTGATGAAGTTATTGATCTTATAGCAAAAGACATTATTCCCATCGATCTGGCTGGAAAGTTAAAATTTTTAGATCCCATCCATCTTAAATCTTTCTTAAAATTGATCTGTGATTTTAAACTAACTCAGAGCCAGCAAAGGGAGGTTTTTGATTTTATAAAAAGTAAGACTTATAGTAATAAACTTCAGCTTATTTTAGATGACGCTAATGACAGAGAAACATTGATGCAAAAAATCAGGGAAGTTACAATGCCTCAATACATGGAAATAAAAAAAATTTTTACATATAATAAAAATAAACTCAATCTACCTGCAAAAATAAATCTTGTAGAAACGCCTTTTTTCGAATCAAAAAATATGAAAATTGAAATCTTTTTCAACAATTATGAGGAGCTTAAAGATAAAATTAATAAACTTACAAAAAATTTGATAGATAAGAAAAACATATGGGAGAAAATTT
>CALINM010000099.1 GCA_938045315.1 uncultured bacterium
AAAAAAAAAGAGGTTATTTTGCGTATCGGAAAAAAAATTAGAAGATTTAGATGTAATTCTAAAGACCTCTGATATACATGAAGAAAAAAGCTTTGATGTAAATTTAAAATCCTCAGTTTCTAAAAAAAGATATCTTAAAATAATTAATAAGACAAAAAGATATATATCTTCAGGTGATATTTATCAAGCAAATATATCTCAGAGGTTTAGTTGTGAGTTTAAAAGTAATTCATCTTATTTTTACAATAGATTAAGAAAATTAAGCCCTGCACCCTTTGGTGCCTATTTTGTTGATGATAATTTTATTGTCCTCTCTAATTCTCCTGAAAGGTTTCTTTTTAGAGATGGTGACTATATAGAAACAAGGCCAATAAAGGGCACCAGAAAAAGATTAAAAGATAATTTAGAGGATAGAAAAATTGCAGAGGAACTAAAAAATAGTGATAAAGATAAAGCAGAACATATAATGATTGTTGATCTGGAGAGAAACGATCTTGGTAAGATTTGTAAAAAGGGAACTGTTAATGTAAATAGATTAATGGAAATTGAAACTTATGCTAATGTGCACCATATGGTATCTACAATTACTGGTGTTTTAGAAAGGGGAGTAACTTTTTCAGATTGTATAAATGCTACGTTCCCGGGTGGTTCTATAACTGGAGCCCCAAAACTGAGATCCATGCAGATTATTGATGAATTAGAACCAGTTAATAGAGGCATATATTGTGGTTCCATAGGCTATATAGATAACTCAGGAAATTTTGATTTTAATATTGCTATAAGAACAGGAATTATACATAAAAATAGGTTATATTTCTATGTTGGTGGGGGTATTGTTGCAGATTCAGATCCCGAATTAGAATATGAAGAAACAATTATTAAGGCAAGAAGCTTTTTAGCAGCCCTTGGGATAGGGAGAATTAGCGACTAAAAATATGATGATCTGGTTAAATGGAAAATTTGTAAAGCAAGAAAAGGGATTAGTTTCGGTTTTTGATAGGGGATTTCTATATGGAGAAGGTGTTTTCGAAACCATGAGAAGTTATAATGGTATTCCCTTCGCCTATAAAGAACACATGATAAGATTTGAAAAAAGCTGTAAAATACTTTACATACCTATTAATTATACAAAAAATAAGATTTTATCAATTATTAAGAAACTTCTTGTCTTAAACGATCTTCATCTAAAAGATGCTTATATAAGAATTACGGCTACAAGAGGTTTTTCAACTTTCTTTAGAGAAGAGGAGAGTAAAAATCCAACCCTTTTAATCTTCGTAAAAGCTATAAATACTCAAGATATAGAAAGCAAAAGATTGATGGGAGTGAATCTTGAGACTATTAATTTCTGTAGAGATTTTCTTCCCCATATAAAGCATACAAGCTATTTACAATCAAGCTATGCAATTACCAGAGCTTTGAGATCTAAGAAAGATATTCATGAAGTTATATTCCTTGACAGCGAAAAACATATTCTCGAAGGAGCTACTTCTAATATATTTTTTTATAGGGATAATGAACTAATAACACCATCGCCAGGAAAAATTCTCCCCGGGATAATGAGAAAATATGTTATAGATATCTTAAGTAAAAGTGGTTTTGTTGTTAGAGAAAGATCTATACATTATGATGAAATAAAACAATGGCAGGGAGCTTTCATTACAAACTCTATAATAGAAATGATTCCTGTGTCAAAGATTGATAGAATAAGCTTATCAATGGCTGGTTTTAAACAAATGTATGAAATAGTGAAATCACATATCCTTTAGATTTATTTATTTCCTGAGGAAACTGTTATTATTGTCTTAACGTTTCCACGGGGGTTGAAATCTCCAACAACTTTAAGATATCTGGGTTTTAGAAATTCTAAAAGATCATTGTATATTACATTTACTACTTTCTCATGTGATACATGTTGATTTCTAAATTTGTTTAAGTATAACTTTAAGGACTTAAGCTCTACTATATATTTGTCTGGGATATAACTTATATTAATTGTTGCAAAGTCTGGATAACCAGAGCGAGGACAGAGACAGGTAAATTCAGGAAAACTTATGTCTATTGTATAATCTCTTTCAGACGCTGGATTTTCCCATCTCTCAAGTTTTGCTTCTTCAATAGCAATTTCACCATATTTTTTTGTCATTGGTGTAATTATAGCAAATAATTTTAAGCATTTGAAGAAAATTTGATGAAAGTCTTTCTATAAATTACAGTTTTTGACAAACAATTCTAATTTATTTAAAATGCTAAAATAGGAGTTTTTAATATTGGGTATATTATCAAAATCCCTGTTCCCTCACGTACTTGTAATTTTAGCTTCGGCAGGTACAGGAAAAACCCATGATCTTTCAAAAAGAATTACTGAGTATCTTTTAGCAGAAAACTCTGAAGTGCCTTACAACGATTTAAGAAACATTCTTGCAATTACATTTACAGTAAATGCTTCAAGGGAGATGAAGGGTAGAGTTTTAAACTGGCTCAAAGGTCTTTATTTAGGTGAACAGAAGGTAATAAATTTATTTGAAATATCAGAAGAAAGGTTAAGAAATTATTCAAATAAGTCAGGAGAGTTAATAAATAAAATACTTAGTAACTATAAAGATTTTCAAATTAAAACTATTGATAGTTTTCTTACAACAATTTTCAAGGCTTCTTCTATATCATTTGGGTTTACGCCGAATTTTGAAATAATCTTTGATAATAGAGAGTATTTGGAAACTGCCTTTGATTTGTATCTTGATGAATTAAGAGATTTTGATAATCCCTTTTTTGAGGTTCTAAAATTTATAAACGAGAATGAGCCTTATTTCAGTTTCACACCTTATAAAAAGATATTTGAAAATGTTATTAAACTTTATCAAAAAGAAAGACACTATCCTGAGGGTTTTAAAAATATTGATAGAGAGAAAGAATGGATAAAAATAAAGGATAATTTAAAATCCCTGAGCAAAGAAATAAGTAAATTTATCGAAGACAACAATTTAAGTGATGTTATACAAAAAGATGGGCTTATGACAATGCTTTCTGATTTAGAAAGAGAAGATTTTGAGAGTTTTTTTACGAGGGGTGAAAAAAAACATCCTATTAAAAAGAGTGCTCAGGAAGAACCATGGGCAAAAAAATTAGATTATTACTGGAATCTTCTGAAATCAAAAAGAAACGAAGCTTTATTTATATATGCTGAGAACTATTTTTATCCTTATTTAAAAGTTCTTAGATCCTTTGAAGAAAAAATCGAATTTGTAAAAAGAGCAGAAAATGTTGTGTTTATTGAAGATATTCCAAAAATTATTCTTGATAATTTGAACATAAACAATATTCCCGATATATATATACGTTTGGGTGGAAAGTTATATCATTTTTTTATTGATGAGTTCCAGGATACATCGCCAATACAATGGGAGAATTTAAAATTGTTGATTGAAAACTCTTTGGCTGGATGTGGTAGTTTGTATGTGGTAGGTGATACTAAA
>CALINM010000100.1 GCA_938045315.1 uncultured bacterium
GAACTTGGTTACCCCCAGAGAGAGATTATGGATCACGCTTACTGGTACCAGCAGGCGGTTGAGAGGGGAGAAAAAACAATCGTGGGTGTTAATAAATACAGGATGGAAGAAGAGATACCCATACCCCTATTAAAAATTGATGATGAAGTGGAGAAAAAACAGATAGCAAGAACTCAAGAGGTAAGAAGGATGCGAGATAAAAAGGCATGGGAGAATGCCTTAAGAGAGCTTAAAAAAGCAGCAACGGGGAAGGAAAATCTAATACCCTATATTTATCAAGCTGTAAAGGCTTATGCAACAATTGGTGAGATTGTTGACACATTAAAGGAAGTATTTGGAGAGTATAAGGAACCGGCGATGTTTTAATTCATTAATGGTAAAAATTTTTTTCAGGGTGTTTGTATTATGTGACTTTTACATATAAAAATGGGAGGTATTCAGGGATATGCGAAAGGTAAGGATATTAATGGCAAAACCAGGATTAGATGGGCATGATAGGGGCGTTAAAATTGTCTCGAGAGCCCTTAGAGATGCTGGTTTTGAAGTTATATATACGGGGCTTCACCAAACTCCAGAGGATGTTGTAAATATAGCATTACAGGAAGATGTGGACGCAATTGGTATGAGCGTATTATCTGGTGCTCATAATTATTTATTTAGCAGGGTTTTAGAATTATTAAAAGAGAAAAATGCTCAGGAAATAGTGGTTTTTGGTGGGGGTATAATACCTGAAGATGACGTTAAATATTTGAAGTCTATTGGAGTGTCCGAGCTTTTCCTTCCGGGAACACCATTAGAAACCATTATTAATTGGGCAAAAGAAAATATTAAACCGTTATCATAAAAAGGGGGATAAAGTTATGGCTATTTGTTTTGATTTAACACCTGAACAGGAACATCTAAGAAAAACAGTTCGTAATTTTGCAGAAAAAGAGATTGCCCCAATAGCTGCTGAGTTAGATGAAAAAGAAGAATTTTCCTATGAGCTGACTAAAAAAATGGCAGATATGGGATTTTTTGGTACCATAGTACCGGAAGAATATGGTGGGCAGGGGCTTGACTACTTATCATATATTATAGTGGTTGAAGAGCTCGCAAGGGTTGATGCATCACAGGCTGCAACTGTAGCTGCGGGTAACTCCCTTGGTATCTCACCAATTTACTATTTTGGAAATGAAGAACAAAAAAAATACTGGTTGCCCAAGCTTTGTTCAGGCGAGATTTTAGCTGCTTTTGGGTTAACAGAACCAAATGCAGGTTCAGATGCTGGAAATTCAAAAACAACTGCAGTTTTAGACGGTAATGAATGGGTCATAAATGGAAGTAAAATTTTTATAACAAATGGTGCTAATGACATGACGGGTGTCATAGTGGTTCAGGCAAGAACTGGAACACTTTCAGATGGTAGGCCAGAACTGTCGTGTATCCTTGTACCTGCAGATGCAAAGGGACTTGAAAAAAGGCCAATGCATAAGAAAATGGTTTGGAGGGCTAGCAATACTGCTGAATTATATTTCACTGATTGTCGAGTTCCTAAAGAGAATTTACTTGGAAAAAGAGGTGATGGCTTCAAACAAATGCTTAAAACCTTGGATGGTGGTAGGTTATCAATAGCTGCTATGGGCCTGGGTGGCGCACAGGGTGCATTAGAATTAGGTATAAAATATGCCAAGGAAAGAATGCAATTTGGGAAACCTATAGGAGAATTTCAGGTAAACGCTTTTAAATTAGCAGACTGTGCAATGCTTGTAGAAGCAGCAAGAAATCTATTATACAAGGCCTGCTGGCTTGCTGATAATGGTAGACCCTATGGTAAAGAGGCAGCTATGGCAAAACTATATTGTTCTGAGGTTATGAGAACAGTTGTATGGCATGCTCAGCAGATTCATGGTGGCTACGGACTTATGAAAGAATATCCTATTGAAAGATTTTATAGAGATCAAAGATTATTAGAAGTGGGTGAAGGTACATCAGAAATCCAGAGAATAGTAATAGCAAGGCATCTGGGATTAGGAAAAATAATATAAGAGAGGCAAAAAATGAGCTCATTAGAGTTATCAAAAGCATTGGATCTTTATGTAAAACCAACATATTATCCATTGGCTGTTTCTGTATCAAACTCAGAGGAGATACCTCCAAAACTAAGAAGACCACTAAAGGATTTAGGCAAAAAAATTGCAATATGTCAGGCATTTGCAATTGCAAGAAGATATGGATGGGGGCTTGCGCTTCAGAAAGATGATGTTTCCTGCCCACCGGCCAAACTTGCTTTTGGTTTTGAGCCTTCTATTGATTATTATGAGGAAGGAACAATATGTGTAGGTTTGTATACGAAAGATAAAGAAGCGGGCAAAAAATGTGAATTATGTGTGCCTAAGTTTTCTTTTGAAGAAATAAAAACTATATTAATGGCGCCAATTGGAAAAGAGACTTTTGAACCCCAACTTTACGTATTTTATGGTAATTCAGCACAGGTATTAAGGCTTTTAAATGGCAGGTTATACTCTACTGGTGGCAACCTAACCTCTCATATCAATGGTAGGATTGATTGTGCAGATATAGTGATAAGAACCTTAAAAGAGGATGAATGTCAGGTTATTTTGCCCTGTTATGGTGACAGGTTATTCGGTCAAACTCAAGACTGGGAAATGATTTTCACCATTCCTAAGTCAAAAGTTCAGCTGGTTATAGAAGGTTTGGAAGGAACTCATAAAGGTGGTACCCGCTATCCTATCCCATCATTTTTAAGATATGAACCAGAATTCCCCCCCCTTTATATGGAGATGGAAAAAATCTGGGATGAAAAAAGAAAAAAATAGGTGGTTAGATCAATGTCTTTAGCTGAAAAAGTTTTACAAAACGATATAAGAGCGGCAGCAAGATTGATGAGGCTTCTTGATGATGAAGTTGAAGAGGGAAGAGAAGAATTAAAAAAACTCTATCAATACACTGGCAAATCCTACATTATTGGTATTACTGGACCACCAGGAGCAGGCAAAAGTACATTAGTTGATCAGTTAATAGCTGCCTTCAGGAAAGAAGGAAAAAAAATTGGTGTTATAGCTGTTGATCCTTCAAGTCCTTTCACTGGTGGTGCTATACTGGGAGATAGGATCAGAATGCAGAGGCATAGTAGCGATCCTGAAGTATTTATAAGAAGTCTTGCAAGTAGAGGACATTTAGGTGGGCTTACAGCTTCAACGGAAGAAATTTGTCTTGTGATGGACGCTATGGGTAAGGACATAATAATTTTAGAAACTGTAGGTGTTGGACAGGATGAAGTTGAAGTTGTTGATTTAGCTCACACTTCTATATTAGTTACTGTACCGGGTTTGGGTGATGATGTTCAGGCAATTAAAGCGGGTGTCATGGAAATTGGTAATATATTTGTGGTTAACAAAGCAGACAGGGAAGGCGCTGATAGGGCGTTCAGAGAGATAGTGGCAATGTTGGACATGATTAGCTGGGATGGTAGGTTTAGACCGCCGGTTATAAAAGTGCAGGCCCATATTGGTTTAGGAATTGATGAACTTGTTGAGAAGATTTATAACCATAAAAAATTTTTGGAGGATCATGGTCTTTTCCACAAATTTTTTAGTAAAAGAGCAAAGAGCATGTTTGAAAAAGTGCTGATGAGTGAATTGGGAAAGAGGCTTAAAAAAAGAATTTTGGCTGACATTAGATGGGCAGATTGGGAAAGATATCTGGAGACCAGAATGATTGATCCCTATACACTTGCCTTTAATGTATTGGACGAAATGATAACAATCAATTATAAGGGGGGAACAAATGAATTTTCCAGATTATAAGCATATTCAGATTGAAAGCGATGGAAAAACTCTAACAGTAAAACTAAATAGACCTGAACTACATAATGCTTTTAATGAAGATATGATAGAAGAAGTAACAAATGCTTTTGAGATAATAAATGAAAGAGAAGAAAGATTGGTGGTGATAAAAGGCAACGGCAAATCCTTTTGTGCTGGTGCTGATTTAAATTGGATGAGAAAAATGAAAGATTATACAGAAGAGGAAAATTTAAGAGATGCAAAGGGGCTCGATGCGATGTTTTATGCTATTTATACATCAAAAAAGCCTGTAATTTGTTTTGTCCACGGGGGGGTTTTTGGTGGTGGTACGGGGATTCTTGCAACTTCTGATATTGTTATATGTCATAGGGATACAAAATTTGGGTTTACAGAGGTAAAATTAGGTTTAGTTCCCGCAGTAATTTCTTCTTATCTTGTAAGAAAAGTTAACTACCCGGCGCTTAGAGAATTCTGTATTACTGGTAGTTTTTTTGATGCAAAAACAGCTAAGGAGATGGGCCTTGTTAATTATGTAGAAGATGATGAAAATGCTATGGAGAATAGGCTTAATATATTGAAAAAACAACTCTTTTCAGCAGGCCCTAAGGCTATTGAAGAAACGAAAAAACTTATATCCTATCAACTTGAAAATACAATGGAAAAAAGAAGAGAAATGGCACCAAAAGTCATAGCAAAAGTAAGAATTTCAAAGGAGGGACAGGAGGGTATCACTGCATTTCTTGAGAAGAAAAAAGCTAATTTTGTTATAGATCTGTAAGAGTTTTTAAAAATCTGATATAATTCTTTCATGAGAATTATTGTAAAACTTTTTGCTAATTTAAGGGATTTTGGCCCAAAATATCAGGAGTTGGATGTACCTGATAATTTCACTTTAAAGGAGTTAATAACTCGTCTTGGGATTCCAGAAAATTATCCTATGATTAGATTGGTCAATGGTGATTTTGCTGAATTGGAGTACTCATTAAAAGAAGGAGATACTGTATCGCTTTTTCCACCTATTGCCGGCGGTTGATTTATGGATAAAAGAAAGGAGTCGAAAATCCTTCACCAGCTAATCTCCACCATAGGAGATCTTAATTCTTCTTTCGAAAGGAAAGATATTTCCAGGGTTGTTGTTGAAGGACTATGTAAAATCTTTTCATTAAATAGTAGTTTTTTTTATTCTCTTAATGAATCTCGTGAATTTCTCTCAATTGAAGCACAATCACCAGAAAAAATCGAAGAAGACACAATAATCATTGGACATGGACCCGTGGGTTGGGTTGCAAAAACTGGTGAGTTATTGATTGTGACTGATAAAATATCGGAGAATAAGTTTAGCCATTTTGTTGCCGTACCTGTAAAAGGAAAAAAAGGAATCTTGGGAGTAATTGGGGGAAGAAGAAGTGGAAATAAAGAGTTTGATGTGGTGGAAAAGGAGTATCTAAATTTTTTTGGTACTCAGGTTGGCGCAGTAATGGAAAATTATATTTATTACCACAGGTTAAGGAGAAGTAAAGAATTCAGAGATACAATACTTTATAATATTCCTAGTGGTATTCTTGTCCTAAATCCCCAATGGAGAATAAAGACCTACAATAGAAGTGCCACATTAATATTTGGAGATGATAAAAATCTTAAAAATATGGAAATCTTTAAAATTTTAAAAGATGAGATCTTTCTTGGTAGTATAAAAAGAGCATTTGAAAAGGCTTGTAGAATTAATAATATAGAGGTCTCCTGGAAAGATAGATTTCTAAACATCAACATTGTGCCAATGAAAAATGAGGAAGAAGGTAGCTTCGATTTATTAATGGTTGTTGATGACATTACAGAGATTAAAAAATTTTATGATGATAGGGAAAGGTCAAGTAGATTATCATACTTAGGTCAATTTGTGGCTGGTGTTGCCCATGAATTAAGAAATCCTTTGACAGGCATTAATATAACCCTTGATATGGTAAAAGAAGACAAAAATTTAAGTGAAAAAAATAAAAAATTAATTGAAAATGTGTTAAGAGAAATTTCACTCCTCGAAGATATGCTAACTTCTCTTCTTGAAATTAGTAAACCCATGGAAATGAAGATTAAACGGTTAAATCTTATTGAACTAATTAAAACTTTTTTAGATTCTCAGCAAAAGGTAGCTGAAAAAAGAAATGTGAAGATTAACCTTACCATTCAAAATGATAAGTTAGAAATAATGGGGGATGAGAAAAAGTTGAGGCAGGCATTAATGAACTTATTTAACAATAGCATAGAAAGCATGCCTTCTGGAGGTGATTTTAGCGTTAAGCTTTACAAAAAGGGAAATTTTGCATGCCTTGATATATGTGATACAGGTAATGGTATACCTAAGGGACATTTGGAAAAAATATTTGATCCCTTTTTTACCACAAAGCAAACAGGAACAGGACTTGGACTATATATAACAAAAAATATTATCAATCATCACAAGGGCAGGATTAGAGCAGAGAGTGATGGAAAGTCCTGGACAAGATTTGTAGTGGAAATACCAATGGTAAGGGATTTAGCATGATTGAAGATACGGTATTAATTGTTGATGATGAAGAAATAATTCTTGAATCTTTAACCCAGTACCTCTCCGAGAGGGGTTTTAATGTGGTTGGAGTAGAGAGTTTATCTGCTGCAAGAAAGGTAATTTCTGAAAGAAACGTCGATATTATTCTTCTTGATATTAAGCTACCTGATGGTATTGGTCTTGAATTACTAAATGAAGTGGCAAAAATGGAGGAAAAACCTATAGTTATAGTTATGACTGCTTATGGTACTGTTGACACAGCAGTATCTGCGATGAAAAAAGGAGTGTATGATTTTATCCAGAAGCCATTCAGAACTAAAGATATAGAATTAATAATAAAGCTCGCTCTGGATACTAAAAAGCTGGATAAAGAATTAAAAGTACTTGTTAAAACCCAGGCAGAAAAATTTGGTATTACTTCTATTATTGGACAATCAAAAAAAATAGAGGAAATATTTAAAATTATAAAGAAGGTTGCCTCCTCTGGTGCAAATTCAGTACTTATTCTTGGTGAAAGTGGAACAGGTAAAGAGTTGATTGCAAGAGCATTACACTACGAGAGTAAAAGAGCAATATGGCCCTTTGTAGCTATTAATTGTTCAGCTATTCCTTCAAATTTGTTAGAAAGCGAACTTTATGGTCATGAAAAAGGAGCTTTTACTGATGCTAAGGAAAAAAAGATAGGGCTGTTTGAAAAAGCCCATAAAGGAACACTTTTATTAGATGAAATAGGCGATATGTCCTATGATTTACAGACAAAGCTTTTACGAACCTTGGAAGAAAGAAAAATTAGGAGAATTGGTGGTACAACTGATATTTCTATCGATATACAACTAATAGCAGCAACGAATCAGGACTTAGGAAAGCTTGTTGAAGAAGGCAAATTTAGAAAAGACCTTTATTATAGGCTTAAAGTTATTGAAATTAATGTTCCGCCTCTTAGAGAAAGAAAAGAAGACATTCTCCCTCTGGCAAAATATTTTATGCAACAGTATAACAAAAAATTAGGCAAACATTTTAAAGGTATTGAAAGATCTGCAGAGGAAGCTCTTTTAAATTATTCTTATCCAGGCAATGTAAGGGAGCTCAAAAACATTATAGAGAAAATTTTAATATTGGAGGACGATGACTACATTAAACTTGATTATTTGCCACAAGAAGTTAAGCAAGAGGATTTTAAAAGCCCTGATAATGAAAGGGCTTTTGATAACGTTTACGAAATAGGTTTGGAAAATTATATAAAAATGAAAGAGATGCAGTTTATTAAGGATGCTTTAAAAAAATGTAATGGTAATAAAAGTGAAGCTGCAAAGCTTCTTAAAATAGATAGAAGTACATTGAGATATAAAATTAAACTTTACGGAATCGAATAAAACATTTCACAAAAGAAGTTCTTGTTCAAATAGAAAAATTCTCCAATTCATTTTATTGAAAAATAAGCAACAATAAGATTAATTAGTTTTAATAGGCACCTGGTATAAACATATTGACCAGTAGCTTTTAGCATAGGATTATTAAAAAAGTTAAAACTAAATTTAAACAAGTGTTTTATGAGTATAGTAGAGTATAGCAGGCATTTTTAAAATATGGTGATGTATCGGTGAATTGGAGGCCTTAAGTTTCTGTTAAGGCCTCATTCCATACATAGCGATACCGAAATTAGGGTT
>CALINM010000101.1 GCA_938045315.1 uncultured bacterium
AAAGAATATTAACACATCGGTGCAGCCCGAAAATGCTAAATCTGAGCTGGATCAAAAGGATTTAGACAAAAATAATGATTCTGTTAAATCTAAATCAACTGAACCTACATCAGAAGTATACGGGTATCATAGTGAAGTTGGCAAAGGCAATATAAGTCAGAATCAAAAAGTAGAAAAACACGACAAACAAAGAAAAACTAATTCCAAAAAACTCGCAGAATCTAATAAAAGTTCGATGGGTAAAGAGCTCAGTTTTTTTTCAGACAATTCACAAAAGTCAACAGATTCTACAGAAAAGGTTGTTGATAAGAATTAAACAATCAAAGAAAAAAATTGAGGACCACAATGATGGCGGATAAAAAGAACTATATTGGAGAGTAAGAAGATAAAATGGGAAAACCTATTTTCAGATAAAAGGAATATCGAATTTTGAATAACTAAAAAAGCTATTTAAACACCAAACTTATACTTACACGAAAGCGACAATTTCTTTTAAAATCAGTAATAACTAAATTATGTTTGGACCCATATTTAGCAGGGGTTTCTGATAGAATCTTTAGTAAAAATTTCTAATTAATAAAAAAGATCATATTACTAATGGGTAAAGAGTTACAAAACGCTAAGCTAAACTTTCAATATTGATTTTATTTGTATCCCAACTTGATTTTCTTGTAGAAAATCTTAAATTTAAGGGAAAAATTAAATTAAAAATGTTAAATACATGTACAACAGAAAAGTTATAATTTATATATTTACAAAAGACCGAGGGATATATATAGTTTGTAAAATTGATATATGCCACATTTTTACATTAAAAGGTGTTTGAATGATACAAATTCAACAAGGTAATATATTAAAGGGGCCGTTCTGGCAAGAAAATGTAAGAGTTATTTCCACTAATATTATTGGACAAAGCCAAATAAAAATCGAAGCTGTGGGAATTGAAACTAATCGCTACTACAATCCCGTTCTTTCAGAAGAGGATGTAAAAAATATTGAGATCTTGGAAGAAAAATTATTCACTTTCTCTGCTAATGGGGAATCATTGTTTCTCTATTTGGAATCTCATAGAATAAGAAACGCTTTTCAATTTGACCCGTTGTACGCTGTAAGCATTTCTCAGATTGACCCTCTACCCCACCAGATTGAGGCGATATATCACCATATATTGCAGAATACACGCATCAGATTCCTTCTTGCCGATGACCCGGGTGCAGGAAAGACTATTATGGCAGGACTCCTTATAAAGGAACTAAAATATCGTGGACTTGTGGAGAGAACACTCATAGTTGTTCCTGGACATTTAAAGGACCAGTGGCTCAGAGAAATGAAAGATAGGTTCCAAGAGAGATTTTCAATCGTTGACAGAGGTGTGATGGACGCAGAGTGGGGAAAAAATGTTTTTACAGATAGAAATCAAATTATCATCTCTATGGATTTTGCAAAACAGGACGATGTGATGTTAGCATTAAAAGACTCTAAATGGGATTTGTGTATAGTTGACGAAGCTCACAAAATGTCCGCTTATAAATATGGCGAAAAAACCAACAAAACAAACCGTTACAATCTTGGCGAACTTCTCTCGCCAATAAGTACTTATCTTCTTTTCCTTACGGCGACTCCTCATCGTGGTGATCCTGAAAATTTTCGTCTACTCCTTGAGCTTTTAGAACCTGGTTTCTTTGCCGATGTTAATATGCTTTCTGAGTCAATTCAAAATAAAGATAATCCCTTATTTTTAAGAAGATTGAAGGAAGATTTAAAGAATTTCGACGGGACTCCTATTTTTCCACCGCGAAAAGTGGAAACACCCAAGTATTATCTCTCGGACGATGAAAAAAAGCTTTACAACGCCGTCACAGAATATGTTGAAAAGCACTTTAACAAAGCCCTGGAGAAAGAAAAACGTAATGTTACTTTTGCACTTACAATTTTGCAGCGCCGTCTTGCCTCGAGTGCCCGTGCCATAAGAAAATCCCTGGAGCGTAGATACGAGCGGTTGAAGGACCTCTATGGAAAAGGGAAACTCCTTCAAGATGTTGGATACGATGAAGATTACCTCGAAGATTTAGAAGAAAAAGAGAGGTGGAGGAAAGAAGAAGAATTATTGGAGAAACTCACCTCTGCCGAAACCCTCGAAGAACTAAAAGAGGAAATTGAGAAACTTTCAGAACTCGTGGTACTCGCCAAAGAAGTCGAAAAGAAAGAGATTGAAACTAAATTAAACGAATTAAGAAAGGTAATGGACGCTGAAAAACTCCATCAAACTGGTACAAAGTTATTACTTTTCACAGAATCCAAAGACACACTGGAATATTTAGTTGAAAAACTGAAAAAATGGGGTTACTCTGTGACGTTTATTCACGGTGGAATGAACCTGGATGCAAGAATTAAAGCTGAGGCTGAGTTTAAAAATCAAGCGCAGATTATGGTATCAACAGAAGCTGGCGGGGAAGGTATTAATCTCCAGTTCTGCTGGCTTATGGTCAACTATGATATTCCCTGGAATCCAAATCGTTTGGAGCAGAGAATGGGACGTGTGCACCGCTACGGCCAGCAACATGAAGTTCATATCTACAACTTAGTAGCTGTAGATACGAGAGAAGGTCGTATACTGGAAAGATTATTTAATAAGCTGACTCAGATTCGAGAACATCTCGGCTCAGACAGAGTTTTCGATGTTATAGGCGAGGTGCTGGTTGGAAAGAGTTTGAAAGACCTAATCGTGGATGCCATAGCCAACCGCAGGACAATGGAGGATATTCTCAAAGACTTTGAGAGAATTCCAGATGAAGAGGCTATTAATAGAGTTAGAATGGCGAGCTTTGAGGCTATTGCCACAAGGCACATCGATTTAACCAAAATTCTTGGTGAGCAACGAAAAGCAATGGAAAATAGGCTCGTTCCAGAATACGTTGAAGAGTTCTTTAAGAAGGCTTCAAAGGTTTTGAATATCAAGATGGATAAAAAAGAAGATGGACTCTGGCGGATTAACTCTGTGCCTTTTGAGATTCGCAACCAGCCATATGACTTTAAAATAAAATTTGGAGAAGTTCAAAAAGAATACGAAAAAATATCCTTTGACAAAGAGAAAGCTTTTAAAACTCAGGCAGAATTTGTTGCAATGGGCCATCCACTACTAGAGGCGATTGTAAGTATTATTATAAGCCAATATACAAAGAACGCCACCGAGGGAGCCACCTTTGTTGATCCTGAGGGAAAAAAAGATGGAATAATCTGGTTCTTAGAAACAGAGATAAAAGATGGAAAAAATAGTATTGCAGGCAAGAAACTTTTTGCAGTTTATCATGATAGAAATAATGTACTTTCATTACTTAATCCAGCTGTCCTATGGGATTTGAAACCCGAAGATAAAATTTCGGAACATACAGAAATTTTTCCTGATAAGGATGCTGTTGTATCTTTTGTCGTAAGAGAAGGACTTGAGAATTATAAAAAGGAACTGCTGGAGAGACGTCAAAGAGATGCTGAAATTAAAAGTAAGTATGGAATCCGCTCGCTTGAATCTATGATTCTTGAATCAGAAAGTAAAATTGCCGAGTATGAGACAAGAAGAATGAAAGGCGAAAATATTCCTGAAGTTACAATTCAGAATGAGATTAAAAGAAAAAAAGAGTATATCCGCAAAAAGGAAAAATTAGAAAAGGATATAGAATCTGAAACTCACCTTTATCCAACTGAACCAAAAATTCTTGGTGCGGTAAGGGTTATTCCTGCAAAACCTCTAGATGAGATGTTTAGTAACCAAGATATTGAAAAAATTGGGATGCAGATTGCTATTGAATATGAAAGGAAACAGGAGAGAATTCCAGAAGATGTCGCGCTACAAAATTTAGGGTACGATATCCGTTCACAGGATGGTGAAAAATTTCGTTACATAGAAGTTAAGGCCAGGGCGAAAGATGGTGCCGTTGCACTTACCCCGAACGAGTGGTTAATGGCACATAGACTGAAAGATGAATATTGGCTTTATGTTGTTGTAAATGCTTCAATAAAACCTGAACTATATATAATTCAAAATCCTGCGAAGCAACTGATTCCTGAGCAAGAAATTGAGATTGTAAGATATGTTGTTAAAAACTGGAAAGATAAAGCAGAGATAGCATCATGAATAAAAAATCCTTTATTGAAGTAGATTTCCCAGTGAGGGAAGTAAGCGAAGAATCAGCTCGTGAAAAAAATATCCGCCATGGACATATTTCAACGCTTCACATTTGGTGGGCAAGGCGACCACTTGCTTCTTCCCGCGCTTCAATCTATGCCGCACTTACACCTGAACCGAAGGACGAAGAAGAGAGGCTTAAGAAATCTCAATTTATTGCCAACCTTTCAAAGTGGGAAAACTCTTTGAATAAGAATCTTATTGAAAGAGCAAGAGAAGAAATTTTAAAAGCTAATAATGGAAAACCACCAAAAGTGATTGACCCATTTTCTGGTGGTGGTGCAATTGCTCTTGAAGCTCTAAGATTGGGTTGTGAAACCTATGCAAATGATTTAAATCCTGTAGCTGTGCTTATAGAAAAATGCACACTTGAATATCCACAAAAGTATGGACAACCTAAGAAAATTAAAGCTGATGATTGGAACCTTACGGAAATGACACTTAATCCTCTGCTTGAAGATGTGAAAAAGTGGGGCAACTGGGTTTTAGAGGAAGCAAAAAAAGAAATTAGTAGATTCTATCCTTCTGAGCCTGACGGCTCAATACCTGTTGGCTATTATTGGATGAGAACAGTAAAATGTGGAAATCCTGCCTGTGGTGCTGAAATTCCTCTTACTGCAAACTGGTGGTTGGCAAAAAAAGATACCAAAAAAGTAGCCCTAAAATTGATTCCGAAGGGGAACAAGGTTGATTTTGAAATTAGGGAAGGCAAACAAATAGATTTTGATCCAGAGATTGGCACTGTTTCACGGGCAAAGGTGATTTGTCCCTGCT
>CALINM010000102.1 GCA_938045315.1 uncultured bacterium
ATGCCTGATATTATCACCGTCTAATAAATAGGTTGCACAGCCCAGCTCAAACAACCTTTTTTCTACTGCATTAGCTACAGTTGATTTACCGGATCCTGAAAGACCAGTAAACCAAAGGACAATACCTTTTTGTTTTAAAAGGGCTTCCCGGTCTTCTCTTTTAATATTTGTATCATGCCAGACAATATTTTGATCATCCATTGTTAATCCTCCTAGTAAACTCCGATTATACGCCAGTAAGTTAATGCAAATGCTGCCACTACGGCTATACATATGATATTAAGAGCAAATCCTGTTTTAAGTGTATCGCTGGATTTGATGTACCCTGATGAAAAGGCAATCGCATTAGGCGGAGAGCTCATTGGAAACATAAAGGCGAGCCCCGAAGGCAGAGCAACCAAATAAACAGCTAAACTAGGAGGAAGCCCCATTGCTATGGTTGTTTTAATAACTACTGGAAGCAGAATAACAACAACTGCTGCATTTGAAACCCCTTCAGTTAGAAATACACTAATTGTAAAGATAATAAGTATAAAGCCTAAGAGTGTAAAGTTTATGTTGGAAATGTAATTCTGATTGATAAACTCTAGCAGACCTGTTTCTTCTAGAGCCTTACCAAGCGCAATTGCGCCGCCGTACATAAAGATTGCGCCCCAGTTAATTTCTTTTTTAGCATCTTCCCAATCAATAACATTAAGAACGAAAAACAGTGCGGCACTAATAAGTGCTACATTGGCAATACCAAAATGTTTGCCTTGAAAAATCCACATATAAATGGTTCCAACTAAAATGATTAGTGCTTTGATCTCTTTCAAGTTAATCTTGCTCAGTCTCTCGCCTGATTCTGCAAACATTTCTTTTAACACTTCAGTATCTCGGGTTGATGCATTAACCTTTTTAATGAGATAAAAAGAAACCATTCCCATAATCAAATAGATAGGCGGCGCAACTGCAACCATCCATTCTAAAAATCCAATACTTTGCCCCGTAGTTTCTTCTAATATACCTATTGCCAGTGGGTTTCTGGCTCCTCCAAGAAAAGTTACAACCCCCCCTAATACACTGCCCCATGCGAGAGCGAAAAACATGTATTTACCTAAAACGGATTTACTATCCAGTCCCAGCTTTGTGCTGATAGACATAAGTATTGGAAAGAGCATGGCTGCGACTGCATGTTCAGGCATAACATGGGACAAAAAAGCTGAGAGAAAAAAAATCGACAATACTAACTTATGTGGTTTATCACCAAACTTAGATAATACATAATAAGCAATTCTCTTATTGAGCCCTGAAGTAGAAATCCCTGCAGATATAATAAAAGCGCCAATGATAAAAAACAATGCTTTGTTGCCAAAAAATGAAAATATTTTTTCATCGGGAAGTACTCGAAAAGTAGCTAGTAATCCCATAACCATAAGACTTGTAATAGCCAGTGGAATGACATTAGTAATCCACAAGAAGTTTGCAAATATAAAAATGATAAGTGCTTGATAAGCCTGCATCGACATACCTTGGGGAATATGTGATTCATTAATGAAAAAGAAAAAGGCAATAAAAGAACATAGCAGTAAAATAGCATTTCTATATTCTATTAAGAAAAGTGTGCCGAGTGGTCTCCTATCTATATAAAAATTGTTTTTCTTCGTATGCTTCATTCAAACTTCCTCCTACAGCCCACTGGAATTAAAGGATTCATCTATATTTTTAATCATTAATTTTTGTCTTAGATTTAAAGATTCAAGCAGCATTTTCATTCTTATTTTATCAGTAAAAGAATAATCATTTTGGTCTTTATCAAGCAGGGGCACTGACTTGGTAAGATTACGTGAAAACTTAATAAAATGGTGATGAGACTTAATAAAATTTAAAAGTTCCTTATTTTCTTCTTGCAGTACGGGTATAATTTTTAGTCCCAGCAGTTCTTCTATCATATTTTCATCACTTTCTGAGTTTGCAAAAACCCATCCATTAGGAAATAATTCTGCTGCAAAGACCATGATCTCTGTACTTGTTTCAGAATAGATATCTGGTTTTGAATCAAAATACAGTCCATGCACCCCATATGCAAAATACTCTTCTATCATTTGTGGATACTTAGGCAATTTTGATTTAAGAATAACAAAAATATCAAAATGACTTTTTATAAGATCTACGACCTTTTTTCTTTTCGCATCATGCAGTGTTTCTTCAAAAGATAAAACAATATATTTTGTTTGATATTTTGCTATTTCAGCTTCAACAAAGCTAAGAACGGATTCTACCGAAGCCTCCTGAGTTATATGAACTGGGTGCATTCTTTTCCCCCCTATTATAAACATTTTAATGCCTGATCGATATCTTCTAAAATATCTTTAGCATCTTCTATTCCAACAGATATTCTGACTAAGTCTTCATAAACACCCATTTGTAGTTTTTCTTCCGGTGTATTGCTGATACAAATGGTTGATGCAGGATGTACAACGAGTGTCTGGGCATCTCCAATATTGACAAGATTAGCAATCAGCTTCAGATGATCTATAAAATCA
>CALINM010000103.1 GCA_938045315.1 uncultured bacterium
CCCTCTGCTAAAAGGAGAAGCCATGGTTCTGTTAATTTCAAATCCCTTTCACTTACTCCCTTTGTATATCCTTTAATTGAAGTTACAAACTCAGCATATCCCGTTGATTGGCGCTCCCTTAGTACTAAAGCTGGAGCGTAGGTTATACGCAATCTGCCGTCCGTTCTGTCCGCAGGCTTTAACTCCCTTGGATATATCTCCGCGTTTGGGCTTATATTATTAGCAACAAAATTAAAAAACCTTTCAATGTTATTTCCGTCGGTTATATTCTCGCTTAACTCTCTCAGAAGTCTTTCCTTTTCCCTTTCGTCTAAAAAGGGCCTACTTTCTGGATCTAACATGTCAAGCTCTAAACGGAACTTATCAAAGTTTTCCGATAAGCTAACCCTTAATATTCCGTTTTCCGCATCAAGTTCAATTTCAGCAGGTGTTGTTAAAATGTGGCGTTTTATTGGTTGCATATTTTGATCACGCCACTGAATTAAACCAATAGCAAAAACCACTTCAAATCTTTCCTCTGCTTCTCTAATTCTACGTCTAAATTCGTCTATTCGCTGGAATATCCTATTTAAATTATACTCATTTAGCCAAGGAATAAGCTTTTCTTCAATGTAACTTTCCCATAGAACCCTTAGGCTATCAAGTTTATGTGGGTCATTTTGTAAAAAATTTTGAAATAGGGGAGTATTGTATGTTCTTGAAGTTTCATCGTTAAAGAGCCTTATTAAATCCTCCTTTCCTTTTGTTATGTAATCATCTATATTACTATCAAAATCTTCTGGTAAATATGGCTTTAACTCTTCGGGAATTGGTGGAATGTGTAGCATTTCCTTTTTGCGAATAAAAAACAACTCTTCTTGCATATTATCCTGATTTTCAGTAAATATGGAAGAACTAATATGGTTTTTAAAGGGATCGTTTAAAAGGCATTCAATCTCATAAAACCAGAAAATCTTGGAGTTAGAGCTGTATGTCCTATGAGTACCCCTTCGTAAATTGTGAATAGCATATAAAAAATCAAGCAACTTTTCTGTTTTAGTTTTTCCCCGTACCACATCAAGCATGGCTAATAATAAGCATATTTTATCATATTTAAGGAAGCTACAGGCTATACGAGAAACTGGTTTTCCTCAAATATCTAAGAGTGTGCTCCAAAAATAGCCCAATAGCTCCGAAATATAACCAAGTAAAGGAAAACAAAAATTTAACCGAGCTAAGCAAACCAGCTATATTCCATAAGATAAACATACCCAACACTATAAACTTTGCTATATGCTCCCTCTGAACAAACTATAGGCTTATATCCAAGAATTTTCATCTTTTTAATAAATTCCATACAACTTGTCACCTACTATACTGAGAGTGTTCCAAAAATCCCGAAAGTATGAGAAACTGATACTCCATGAGGCACAAAAGCTTAACCACACTTAAACCAAAAGAAATCTATAACCTTATCAAACAATTCTATAAAGAACACCTACCAGAAAAACAAAAAAGAGGAAGACCAAGAAAATACTCAAAAGAACTAATACTGCTTTAAAAACCTACCAGAAGAAAGATTGCATCGGCTCCTCCTTTGGCTTTATAAAGAAGGAATTAGAGAAAAAAGGAGAGGTTCCATATGCTATGGTAGATGGAACAGGCATAGGATACAATACACCCTTTTATCTAAGAGATAAACGAGGTCAAGAGATAAGGAAGATAAGCTCCCATTTGAAGCTGGTTGCCTTTTGTTATTGGCAAGGGGGTAAGAAAGGCATATAGCGATGAGGGTTAATGTAATAAAAAAGATAGAAAGTCTTGGCTATAAGCCTATAGTTTGTTCAGAGGATACGATGGGAGTTACTTGGATGTTAAGAGGGAGGATATGGCAAAGCTTATGGTGTTGGGTATTTTTATCTTATGGAATATGGCTGGTTTGTTTAGCTTAGTTAAATTTTTGTTTCCTTTATACTTGGTGAGGATATTAAAGTCTTTAGGTTAATTTTGGAACACCCTTCTACTTTTCTTGACAATTATCCTTTATTTGCACACCATGAAAGCATATTAAGGAGGTGTATAATATGCGTGCGACATTAAACATACCTGATGACCTCATTTTTAAGGTACAAGAGCTTTCGGGTGAAAAAAACAAAACATCGGAAAAATCCATCAGTTCCCTTGATTCATCATTTTTAATCGCCTGCAGCTTAAAACCTATAAGATCCTCTACCCTCAATACCTTAATGGTAATTGATTCTTTAAAGATCCTTCTTTCTTCTGATCTCTCAAGCATACTCAAAGAAGGTGTTCTGAAGGCATGAATAAAATCCACTTCTCAAATATCTTTATTGGAGATAAATACTGTGAGACATTTTCACTCCTATATTAACATTTATTAACATTTATAACCGAGTGCCTCCATGATCTTATCCACTTTTTTTTATCATTTCTATGCACAAGAAAATCAATATCGACCGTGCTTCTTGGAACCCCAAATATATTAAGTGGCAATCCACTCACTACCCATTTTCCTTCTGTGCCTCTTCAAAGGTCTTAAATTTTTTAATCGGCATCAACTACCTCAATTGCCGCCCAGCCAAAGGGGATCGCTTGATTATTTTTAAGCCATACCCTTCTTGATTTGGGTGCGATATCCTGTCCTCTGTTTAGTCCTGCATAATTGCGAACCTTTTTTCTTAAGTCTTCATCAAGAAGCATCACAATAGTTGTGGAAATCATTCCTGAACCAAAACCAATCCTGAAGTTTCCATGATTAATTTTATACCACTCTGTTAAGGTGTAGCCAGCAGAAAACTGCTTTTCAAAATTATGAACATCCTTTGCCCACTGTGTGATATTATCCAGTATTGCGTTAAAATCTTGAGGAAGGCTAATCTCTTTATTGGTTATTTTGAACTCCTCAAGAAGTCTATTGTCCCATGTGACTGTAAATTCAAAAATCGTATTTTCTGGTATGCATTCAATCCATATGGTGGTATTCTGTCCTGATGCCTCCTTTTTGTAAGCCCATCTATCTTCTTTCTTCAAGATATTTGCAGGTATAAGAACTGTTTCAATACCATTTGCCGGATAAGCATCTGATACATGAAGCATCCTCAACCAATCAGTATTTGGAGTTTTTCTTTTATTACCAAGAAGAAAGCCTTCAAGCCATTCCTCATTAGCCCACCGGAAGAGTTTCTTTTTGTTTTTCTTTCTGAAATCTTGATCTATATCCTCTGATATTTTTTGCTCTATTTTTCCTTTAAAACCTTCCTTATCTCTGTTCTTAAAGTCCTTAAGGAGATTATAAAGTATAGCAGTTCTAATTACTCCCTTTATTGAGGTGCCCGGGATGTAGGGTTTGCCAAAGCCATCTCTTATAAATGGTTTATAATCCTGAAGTCCACTTCCTAAAAGCCTTGTTTTGCGACCACCGCTTATCTTTGTTAAATCAGTTTCAGTTAGTGTAACCTGATTATCTTTGAAAAAATTCAAGAGTCTGAATCTATGTCCATCTCTATCAACAGCTGCAACATAAGAATCTATCAAATTCTTTTGACGCAAGAATAAAGAAAGTTTTTCATCAGATATTTGATAGACAAATTCATTCTGATGAATATATTCAAAGGGAGTAATTTTTTGCTCAACGTTTCCTATATGGATTGGAGATTTGGTAATGAGCCTCATCTTTTTCGTTTCAAAGATATTGTTCACTTAACACTCCTTAACGGTGCAGTAAAGGCATAGCCATATCTGTAAACCTTGTGAACTAATATGTTAAAAGGATCGGTATCTGGTGTAACATCTATAATGCATCCCAGTGGCTGTTCTTTTAATACACTTCCCTCAATTATAAAGCCTACGGACTTTCTCTTTAATGGAAGGGCATATCTACCAGTAGTTACCCAGCCCCTTTTTCTTATTACATCATAGGCTATTAGTTTATCTTCAAGTGCATGAAGTTCATTTTCGGATGGATGGTACAGGGAAAGTAGGGTATAAGTATCAGAGTTGTTATTCAGAATCTTCTCAAATAAACCCGAAATTTTTTGAAAATTTTCTACTTCAAACATTCCACATCCATAAGTCCTTTCTCCGCCAAGTCCAATTTCGCCAAGTGTTTTTAGCAAAACCTCAAACTCTTTTATATAAGTTTCATTATTAAAAGCGACTAAACCATAAAGCCCGGCCTTTTCTTTAAAATATACATAGCCGGCATGATAAATATTACTATTCTGTGAAATCCTATCAAGTGTAACTCGTGGCCTTATTTCAGTGATAAAGGCTTTTTTATAAATTTCTTGCGCGGATTGCATCTTTTCAATGTCTGTTTTCATAATATCCTTTCCGTTTAACCACTTAAAGAATCCTTCCAAATCAAGCCATTTGAGTTTTTTAAGTTCTTTGCCCAGCTTCTTTTTTAAGTCTTTACTAATATGATTATCAAATAGTGGGCGTGGTAAAAAGTAATTATCTTCTTGATATAGGAAAAGCGAGCTAATCAGAAATAGAGGTTTTTCCTTAAATGCCTGAATAAGAGTAGTGACAGCATCTTTTCCATTTAAAATTCTATTAGCATTCATAAGAGCAGAAAAAAAAGTATCAGAACTTACCCATTCAGATACGTTCTCAAGGTCAATGCCTGTATCTCCAAAATGGGTTGCACCTTTAAACTTAAGTTTATAAACGTATATTTCCATTGTTACCACCATCAAACGCCAAAAAGGGTTTTAATGTTAGTTAAATCATCCAGTGAGTTGCATATGACAATTTTTGTTGAATCGCCGTTCTTTAGATAATCAACAGTTATCGCTCTAATGCCATCAGTTCTATATTTGATTTCTACCTTTCCATACCCTCTTGAGCCATGGCCACCAATGGAATCAAGTTCTAAAAGGTCAAGGGCAAGTTTAAGATTTTTTAGGTCATCCTCTATATGAGCTTTATCCTCTACATTGTATACAAGTTCTAATTCAAACTCCGCTCCACGGGGGACTCTCTCAATCTGTCTTGGATTGGCTGCTGATGTAACTCTGTCAATAGCATTCTCAAACTTCCACTCTGTGTATTGAAGTCCAGTATCAATGTCAGAAAGTTTCGACACGCTATCTCTCGTAAGATAAAGATCACGAACTATCAAACGAGCAGGAAAGTTTTTGCCCCCATCTTTACCTGTTGAACCAAATATTCTACAAACGGGACAGGAAAATGCATCTTTTTCATTGTCGCAGACATGAATCCAAACTTCATTACTTCTTGTTCCTATGTTTCTTCTTTTTGTTGTACCCACAATTCCTAAATCTATTGCGAGTGCCTTTTCAAGCAAAGAGCGCATCTTGCCTTTCATGGAACTACCAGGTATATAAGGTTCACGGGTTACAGGATCACGAACAACAGATAAATCAATAGCCCCTATTTCCATATTTTCTTTTGAGGCACCAATGTGCATACCTGTCAGGCACTCAAGGATACCCGAAATGATAATTTTACCTAATAGATTTCCATCCATGATTAATCCTCCCTTTTATGAATCTTTACCTCCATAAAATCTGTGGTAAGCAATAATACCCTCTATGAGGGCAATTAACTTTTTAAAGTCCTCATAGGTTTTAGCACCCGCTGTTATAGCAGGTTCTAATACATCCATTAAAGGTTTAATTTTTTCTCTATCCCTGCCAGCTGCATAAGCAAGTTTTGGCTTTAAAAGCACAACTAAATCCGAATTAAAATTCTTTCCCTTATTTGACTGGACATCAATCCTTCTTACCCCATCGAGGAATCTTCTGACCTGAGTTGTTTTTAGATCAAGAAGCTTGAGATATTTTCCCATTTTATCTGCTATTTCAACCAATTCATTAGCAGACAATTCTTTAAGCCCTCTTGTCTTATACGACTCTATTTTTTGTTTAACTTCCTGTACAGGTGATTCTTCCTGTCTTCTGTCGGCTCTGTTTTCTTGACGAGGCTCTCTTTGTCCATGATGTCTATTATCTGGCATTTCCGTCACCCCCTTTTCTCATCATCATTAATGTTAATAGTGTTGCTACTTCTGTAATCTTCCATTCATTTTCATTGGAAGTCATGATAACCTCCTTTAACTTTAAAATATCTTTAGGATTAACTCCCTTTAACCTTGCCCTTGAGATTAGATACGCTGCCTTTGGCAGAATCAAAACCTTGTCATCATTAAACCTTCTTGCCAACGCAAGAAGGCGGTAAAAGAATGTCTTTGGCAGCTTGTCCTCATCAATTGCAAGGTGGTCTCCTTTAGGGATAAGAAAACCTTTAAAGAGTTTAAGCCTTTCCAATATCTTTTCTATGTTATTCCATTTGAAAACATATCTATCAAAAAGTGTGATTGCATCTTTGCCAATTCTTTTATCTTTTGCCATTTTTTCAGATGCTTCAGCATCTTTTGCAAACTGATAAACAGGGTGTTTCTCATGGTTTATAGCAATTCCACCTGAAATGGTTATAAAAGGGTTGCCTGTATATTTCTTGAAATATTTATTTATGTCAATAGCTGCCTCTATAACATCAAGCCAGTGGCCAATGATAAATAAGTCATCACCTCCCGAATAGACAACTGTAAGCATCCTTCCTTTCTCCTTCACATTTCTTTCAGCGATGTCGGTTGGGTCATCTATTCCTTTACCTTCCACTATTTCATTGAGACAGGATTTAAAAAATTTGTTCAACCCTCTTGAAATAGACGCCATACGAGAAAATGTTCTACATTCTTCAGGCACTGACTCTGAAAAAATCTTACCGAGGTTATCCACATCCATCCTTAGGACCGCAATCCGATTAATGCCAAAAATAGGAGAGGCATCAGAAAGCTCTACAAGTTTTTCATGCTGATAAATACCCAATTGTAGATAAACTGATTTAGGATGGCTGTAGTGTTTTGCAGTTAAATCATTTATCCTGTAAACAGCTACAGCAGAAGAATGAAGGGTTTTATCCCATCCTTTCTTGAAGAGATAATAACTATCCATAATCTTGATTGCATCTTCTGATGGTTCAGACAGTTTGAATATTACTGGAAATTCTCCATGTGATATTTTTTTAAGCAATTCTCCGAGTCGATATTGTGTTTTGCATGGTTCGCAAACCTTTAATATATCTTCATTCCGATGTAAATCCACTAAAGGGAGGTCTTCTCTAAAACAGACCTCACAATATTGAGTAAAGCAGTCTTTGTGAGGCATTTCCGTATTCAGTATTTCTATAATCCTTTCCTTCCATTTCGTCTTTTTGGCTGTTTCAAGTTTTTCTACAAGTCTACTCCAAACTTCTTTGGTATTTCTAAAATTGTCTGGATGAAATTCTTCATAGGCAAGATGGAGCTGAAGATTACCCTTAAATTCCCTGAATAGATATTCATCGACCTTTGCTTTTACTGTCTTAATCGCATCTTTTGCAGTAAGGGTATTATAAGAAAGTATATAGAAATGCCCGCCTCCTGAAAATATAATATTGCATCGAGTAAGGTTCAATGACTCTATAAATTCAGATACTATATGTTCACATAAAAGTTCAAGAAAGAATGACCTGCCTTTTAGTGACTTTAGAGCGCCTTTGGATGTAATTGTATAGATAAACTTCTGAACACCTGATATATCTCCGCCAATCAAGAGGTATGGATTTACACCATTAGGCACATTCAGGATTTCGTCTTTAAGAAGTTCGTTTCTTTGCCATTTTTCAGGATAGATTTCCTTGTAATAGTGATACATGCACCCTGCTATAGCGGCAGTGAGTTTTGAATGGTCAAAGAGAGATAGATCAGGGTGTTTGTCTTTGATTTCTTCTTTTCTTGATCCATCATAAATCTTCATGGTTATTGAAGGAACTCTGGAGAAATGCTTTTCAAAAAGCATCAGAAGGAAATTTATAGAGTGTGGCTTTGAAATCTCAGGATTATGAAAATCCTTTTCAAATTCATTCCATATTCTTTTATAATCTTCTTTAGAGTATTCTGGAGCTTCTTTTAAAGCCACATCAATCCTCTTCTCGTTTATTAAAGGTAGAAAGTAAAGGGGTGGTTTTTCTTTTATATTGTTAGGATTATTTATCCTGCTAAAAGGACAAGCGATACTAATTTCAGAATGCCATTTGCCCTCTTCAAGTTTTTCTTTTTCTACACCAGCCCTTTCTTTAGATGAAAGATTGTCTGCCTGATACCATATCAGACCGAAGTTATTATTAAGGGCATAATCGTCGTCTTTTGTATAATGGTGAGCAATGGCAGACAAGGCAATCAATTCATTATCGAGGTTTTCTTTAAGCCAATCATATCCCCATTCAGTGTGCTTCTTGGTGGCGGGGTTATCTTGTGCTCTTTGAATTACTTTACCTATATCATGTAGAAGTGCTCCTTTAACAATCGAGAGAAAATGATTGTCCTTCATATTTTTCTCCGTCATTTCAATCTATACAGGGATATGACATAGCTATCACTACTGTATCTCTTTTAGTTAAATTACTCATATCCCTTCCTTTTTCCAATGAAATTCAAAAACTAAGATTCTAATAAATTATCCCAAAAATTTACCTCTTTTTCAAGAAAAGAAATATTTCTGAAATGTTTCATTCTATTCTTATATTACTTTTCTCCAGCCATATGCCATATCTACTGCTACAATATCTTTTCAGGGATGTGATTTGATAGTACGGAAGGAATATCTAATCTGCAAGCTTTTCCTCCAATGTTCTGTTAATTTTGCTGATATTCTGGCGTATTATATCTTCATCTATTCCATCATCCCATCTTTTTAAAAATCTTTCACCTTAAAATTCTGCTCCAGGTATATCTTTTTTTAATCCTTAGTCATTTTCTCTGTTAAGGATCGCCTTGAGAAATCTACCAGTGTGAGGAAACACTCATTGCAGTCAAGACAGTAGGGCCAGTCAGGATATTTGCAATTATCTATCTTCAGCCTTAAAAAGGCGGTATAGATCATCAATTCTACTGGCACCATTTCTATGATTGTGTTGCCGATTTTGATGAATCTTTGAGCAAGATTCACTGTTAGTTCTGGCTGGATTGTGGCTGTGTCTATTTCATTCTGGCTTTCTAAAACTAGTTCCCGGAACCCCATTCCATGCAATGAAATCTTGTTACCAAGCCTTATAAAGGGTAAATCTGCAAGCTCTATTTTGGCCTCTGCTGTATTAAGACCTTTGATGCTTCCATCAGGCATCCTGCACTCAATAAACTTATCATTTTTTGGCTTATAGAAGAATGCAGGATTTGACTCAAACTCAGAGGTTACAAGGACATGGTAGAGCTTATCCCATGGTCTTCCAAAGAGCTGAAGGGCTGAGCCAAGATAAAAGCTCATGGTCTTTCTTCAGTCTGCCAGTGAACAGTGAAGGCAAGTATTCATATCTTTTGCCTTTTCCCTGATAAAAGATGTAATAGCATCTCCCGTAGCCTCGTTTTCCTCTCTACTTCTTATGTCATCAAGGATAATGCCGCTGGTATCCTTCACGATAATGAAGGATTCATCTGTAAGTATGAATGAGGGAATATTGTATTCCTCACACATGGTTTTTGGTATTTGCTGTTTGATAATTGTTTCCTCTATGCGTTTTTTGCCTGTTTTAGTGGTTATGATATAAAGCTCATCGGCATATACGGGAGGATCTTTAATGGCAAGGGCAAAAATCGTTTCTGTTATGATCTGAGGGGTTGCTCCAGCAACAAATATGAAGACTTCTTTAAAGTTATGATTCATAGGTTAATGCCTGTTGTTTAAAACTGAAAAAATTATAATAGAAAAAATAAACACAACGCAAGAAAAGAAATATTTTTGAAATATTTCAGAGAGGGTCTAATTGGTGTCAATATGAAGTTATGGAGCGCTTCTGGATGAGGCGTGAGACTGTGATACCTACAAAGCGCCTTCGCACTTCATAAGAGTCTGTTCAGCTGGTAGCCGCAAGCTTTAGCTTGCGTTTTTTGTATTTCCACCATTTATCGCAGTCTGAAGTCTGCGGCTACTTCCTTTTTTGTTTTTCTGGTGGGTGTTCTTTTTAGAATTGTTTGATGAAGCTATAGATTTCTTTTGGTTTAAGTGTGGTTAATCTTCTGCACTTCATAGAATATTAGTTTCTCATACTTTCGGGATTTTTGGAACAGCCTCTCTTTTCTCTCAGGGTATTCCAAAAATATAGCCTATGATTACCCACAGGCTACGCCCCTACTCCCTGAAGTAGGAACTCGTGCCCATAATTGGTCCCCCTACTTACCCTGAAGAAGTCTACACTTCAGGATAGAGAGGTTCCTTAATACCCT
>CALINM010000104.1 GCA_938045315.1 uncultured bacterium
GGAAAGAGAATCCTTCAATGATGACGAAGTTGCTGAAATTTTAAATAAGATCTTTATATGTATTAAGGTTGATAGAGAAGAGAGGCCAGATATCGATGCCTTTTATATGGATATTTGTAATATTTTTAATGGTCATGGTGGCTGGCCTCTCAATGTTTTTATGACTCCTGATAAAGAACCCTTTTATGTGGCCACATATATTCCTAAAGAAACTTCAGGCAATAATATTGGTATCAAGGATCTAGCAAAAGCAATCGATTATTACTGGAATAATAAAAGACAGGATCTTTTAAGGTCTTCTAAGAATGTTATTAACATAATCAAGTCTTTTAGTTATAAAAAAGGGGATATATTTGAAAAGGAAATTTTTAAGGTAAATTTTGATATGTTAGCAGATGATTTTGATGAGTTATATGGTGGATTCGGACAGTCACTTAAATTCCCACCGTATAACAACTTATTTTTTTTAATTAAATATTATCAGATGACAAATGATAAGAAAGCTTTTTTTATGATTGAAAAAACTCTGGATGCAATAAGATGTGGTGGAATTTATGACTTTATATCTGGTGGTATTCATAGATATGCTACAGATAGATTCTGGAAGGTACCACACTTTGAAAAAATGCTGTATGATCAAGCATTAATAAGTATTTTGTATTCTAAGGCTTATTTAATTTCAAAGAAGAAAATATATCTTGAAACATCAAAGGAAGTTATAAATTATTGTTTTCAATGCCTTAAAAATGATGAAGGTGGCTTTTTCTGTGGTGAAGATGCTGATAGTGAAGGATCCGAGGGAAAATTTTATTTATGGGAAGAAGAAGAGCTTAAAAGGATTTTCACTGGTGATGAATACTCGGAGTTTAGTCATATTTTCAATATTTATGGGAATGGCAACTTTAGAGAAGAAATAAGCGGTAAATTAAAGGGAAAAAATGTTCTTTATATGGGGGATAATTACAAATATAGATATTTAAATGATGAAAGCTTTAGGGAATCAATTAATAAAATGTTATATAAATTAAAATTAATTCGGGATAAAAGAGTTAGACCAAACAGAGATGAGAAGATATTGTTTGATTGGAACTGCCTGATAATATTGGCGATATTATATCTCTTTAGAATTACTAAAGATGACTGTTACAAAGAACAAGCTTTTAAAAGCATAAGTTTTTTAGAGAAAAACCTTATAGACCATGATTTTAATATTTACCATGTTTACTTTAAGGGAAAGAAAAAAAATTATGGCTTTTTAGAAGATTATTCATATCTTGTATGGTGTTATTTAGATTTTTATCAGACATTTTACGATAAAATTTGGTTAGAAAAGGCAGAATTAGTTATGAACAAAATAATAATAAGATTCTATGATGAAATAGGTGGTGGCTTCTTCCATACCCCAGATTATATTAAAGAGATACCTGTAAGGCAGAAAATTCTGGTAGATAGCGTTTTACCATCTGGAAATTCTGTTTCTCTTTTAAACTTATCCAGGCTATATAAAATAACCGATAATAAAAGATATTTAGATTACACAACAAAGATTTTAGAAACTTTTTCAGAGTCAATAAAAGCTACACCTCTTGCATACAGTTTCTTTATCAATGCTTCATCAACATATTTTAATTTCCCAGGTAAAATTAATGTTTCTATTAAACATTTATCACAAGCAGAGAAAATAATTACAATTCTTAGAAAATTAGCATCTTTAGATTGGGTAGTTGAATTTAAAGAGGATGAAAATATGGATTCCGAAGTTATCGTAGATATATGTTCTATGGATAGGTGTGAAGAGAGCTTTAAATGTATAGATAGTTTTTTGAGAAGATTTGACAATATTTAATTAATCTCATCTTTCATATATAAATCAAACAAAGCTTTCCCAACAAAAAAATCAGCCCATGCAATCCCAATGTCTGGAAGGGTTGATTTTAAAAGCATCTCGTTAAAAGGAATATTTTTTATTATCATCTGGTTTATACTAAAATGCCCCATTAAAATTGTACCGTAAATTACAATCAATCCATTTAGAAGGTAACCATAAACAAAGGTTTTTCTAAAAGAAAATAGAATTGTTACAAAAATCATATCAATTAAGGGAAGTATGGTAGAAAGAGAATTAGTGAAATCAATATACGTTTCTCCAGGTACTAATGGATTTGGTAATAAAAAGGGGTGAATTCTTAAATGTAATAAAAGTCCTGAGGCAGATAATAGAAATAATGATAATAAATATGGTAACTTTTTTATTCCTTTATCTCTATCCATTAGAATTTAACTTTGCCACCCAATATTAAAGTTAATATCACTGCTAAAATATGAAGTACCCACCATCCCAATTTATACCTTAAAAAATATTTAATCATATGCTATCTCAGTAAAATGTTACCTAAAATATAAATTAATGTAATTCCCATGAAGTGTATTAGCCACCAGAGGGGTTTTAAAAAGGAAGTCTTGGTTTTGAAATCCTCTTTCATAATATAACTCCTTAAAACTTTAATTAAAATTTATCATGGTTTTTTTTAATTGTCAAATTTTGTGGAATATTATTAATGGAATTGCCATGTTTACAAAAAATTGGAAAAAATGGGTTTTATTGTTATTACATGATATGGGAAAGGAAAGACAACAGGCATAGCCCTTGCTCTAAGAGCAATCGGAAAGGGATTTCAAGTATACATAATTCAGTTTATAAAAGGAGACTTGTGTACAGGTGAAATAGATGAGTTAAAAAGGTCGGAGTCCCATGTAGAACTTATTAGAAGTGATAAAGGATTTTTGGTATACAGGGAAATCCGTATCCCTTAAAAGAACAGAGATTAAATGATTAGAAGGCTATAAGATTAGCAAAAGAAAAGATTTTATTTTGTAAATACCAGTTGATCAAACTTGATGTGATAAACAATTGCCCTTCACCTAAATTAATTGATTAAAATCAGGTAATAAACCTAATCGAATGTAAACTGGAAAAATTACTTTTAGTTCTTTCGGGGGGATGCACATTCAGAAATAATTAAAAGAGCTCATATGGTAACAGAAATAGTGGAGGTAAAACATGCATACAAATTTGGGATTTAACACCAACAAGGCATTGACTATTAATCTTCTGATCTAATCATTATAAGAAGCATCTTGAATTTTTCTATAGCATTAATAGCATGGGGAATATTTGCTGGCATTATAATAATTTGTCCTTTTTCCACAATATGAACTACCTCACCAATTCTAATTTCTGCTTTACCATCTATGACGAATACTGTCGCATCAAATGGGGCTGTATGTTCGCTCAAGCCCTGATCCCTGTCAAAGGCAAATATAGTTAGCGTTCCGGTTTTTTTCCTCAAGAGTTCTCTACTTACTATAGAGGCCTCTTGATAGTTAATTAAATCGTTTAATTGTAATGGTATCCCCTTAATGTTATTACCCATAATTAACCTCACTACTTTGTTTGGTATTTTAATTTGTTAATAATATCATTTATCTTTGGTAATGCTTCAAGAGCAGCTTTTTCACCTTCCATTATAGCTTCATGCCGTTTGTCAAAATCATATGAAGCTATATGTCCAACTCTTGGTTTTATAACAATATCAGCTTTATTAAGTTGAGATATGGCTAATTTTGAATACATGATGTTTATAGATTGTAACATTGTTTCTATTGTACTTTTAGGTGGAGGGCTCTGATTATTAGATGAAATATCGACAGCTATTACAATGTCAGCACCTAATTTTTTTGCAGCCTCAACAGCTACGGGACTTACTACACCGCCATCTACATAAAATTTATTCCCAATTTTTACGGGGGTGAATACACCGGGGATAGAACAACTTGCTCTTACAGCAGTGCCCGTATTCCCTCTACCGAAAATAATTTCTTCACCGCTTTGTATATCTGTTGCTACAGCGAAAAATGGGATTTTAAGTTTTTCTATAGTAGTATTATTTAACATTTTGTTTACAAAGGATTCTAATTTTTGCCCCTGAATGAATCCATTATCGGGAAATATAAAATCTACAATATCAGATTTTTTAATTTCAAGAGCAATTTTTTGCAGTTGAAAAGCATTATACCCATATGCATAAAAACTTCCTACAAAACTACCAGCAGAGGTGCCAACTATCATATGTATGGGTATATTGTTACTTTCAAGAACCTTTATCACACCAATATGAGCAAATCCCTTTGAAGCCCCTGCGCCAAGAACCAGTGCAATTTTTGCAGGCCTGGTAGGAACTTCTATAGATTCAGGTGTTAGAGTTTTTGTAGAGCATGCTAAGAACATAAGGAAAAGAAGATAAAGTATAAACCTTTTCACGATGTATCCTCCTTATTACTCTTAAATCCAGGACAGCTTTGTGAACCTTTACACCCTGCCTTTCTTATTTTACAGTCAACATTAACACAGTAGATTATTTTTATTTTATTAACATTTTTAATAGATTTCTTTTTTCCCATATTAGTGCTTTATCATAAAATTCAAAATTTTTTTCTCTGGTTTTAAATTCTTTACTGTGCCACTTATTCCCATTTTTTCTTAAAAAAGCATGCAGCATTTCATGATGTACTACAAAGGATATATAAAAATCGGGAATGTGTGTGCTATCAAGGATAGGGTTGATTCTTATTATATCGTTTATTGGATCAAAACTACCAAGGATCCTTTTATTTACAAAACCTTTTTTAATTTTACTCCATGTGATGCTGGATTTTATAGAGTTCTCAAAATATTTATTATTCAAGAAATTGAAGATTTCTTGTAAATTATAAATTTTACCCCTTGTAATTTGTTTAAATTTATATGCTCTTTTTTTGAACAAATCTGTATTTGCCTTTATAAAGTTTTTGAGATTGGGAAGTTTTTTCTCACCTGTCTTAATAAAAGATAAAATATCTTTGAAAACATTTTCATCAGCAAAAGCAATATTTCTATTTATTTTTATAATCATTTTGTCTATTTTATTTACAATTTTTATGAGTATAGAGGTGTTTTCTGTAAGTTTGATTTCCACACAAGTCCCTAAGAGGGATTCAAATTTTTTTTCCAAAATTTGAAGCATAAAATATTATATCCCTATTTGATGTATGTAACAATTATTTTAAAAAAACCTGTTTGTAAAAAAATTGAGAAAAAAAACACTTGTTGTATATTTAAGTTAACAATTTTTGGCATATAAATTGCTTATACTATATTGCATACTTTCTCCCTCCCCAGAGTAAGGGGGTCCCCTCCCCCCTTCTCCCCCTTTTTTAAGCTTTTAAAACAAAAGAAGTTGATTTTTTTTCTTCTGATGTGTAATCTATGGTTTACACTATTATGATTGATAGAACTAAAATAGATGAGATATTATCAAGAGCAGAAAAGCTCGAAGGGCTGTGTAAAGAAGATGTTACATATCTTCTTAATTCTTACAGTAATAAATTAAAAGAAAGAATTTTTTATTTAGCGAAGGAAATTAAAGAAAGGATATACGGTAAAAGGATAGTTTTATTTGCACCATTATATGTTTCCAATTATTGTCAAAATGAGTGCTTATATTGTGGTTTTCACAAAAATAATAAATCACTAAAAAGAAGTAGATTAACTATAGAATCCTTAAAAAAAGAAGTAGAGATTTTGATTAATGAAGGTGTTAAAAGAATTTTGCTGGTCTCTTCTGAGGATCCATCAATCAATGTTGATAAATTATGTGAGTTTATAGAGTCTATTTATTCATTAAAAAATTTGAAAGGTTCTATAAGAAGAGTTAATATTAACGTGGCACCTCTTAGTGTTGAAGAATTTAGAAAACTTAAATTAGCTAATATAGGTACATATCAGGTTTTTCAGGAAACTTATAATCAAAGCAAATATAAAATTTATCACCTTTCGGGGCCCAAGAGTGATTTCAGGTATAGGTATGAAGCTCCTTTTAGAGCATTAGAAGCAGGAATTGATGATATAGGCCTGGGTGTTCTATTCGGGTTAGATGATCCAGTAATGGAGATTAGAGGGCTATTAACACATATAGATGAAATGAAAAAAATATATGGTGTGGGACCTCATACAATTTCTATTCCCAGGTTAAAATATGCTAAAGGGGCTGATTTATCTTATAACCCTCCTTACCCTATTGATGATGAGTTTTTTTGTTATATTGTAGCTATTTTAAGAATTGCAGTGCCCTATACGGGTATTATACTCTCAACAAGAGAAGATAGGTATTTACGAGATAAATTAATAGAATTAGGTGTATCACAGATAAGTGCAGGATCTTCTACAACTCCTGGTGGTTATTTGAATAAAGCTAATGAGGGTGAGCAGTTTTCTACTTCTGATCATCGTTCTTTAAAAGAAATTGTTTTAAACTTAGTTGAAAGAGGTTATATCCCCAGTTTTTGTACAGCATGTTACAGGAAGGGTAGAACTGGCGAAGTATTCATGGAACTTGCTTCAGATGGAAGGATTAGAAGTTTTTGTGACAAAAACGCTATTCTTAGTTTTGCTGAATACATGGCTAATTTTGGAGAAGATAGAAAAGGGGAATTAAAAATAAAACTTGAAGAAATATTGGTTAATTTTTCAAATGACTTTCTTAAAGAAAAAATAGACAAAATTTTCTCTGGCGAAAAGGATATCTATATATAAATGGATAAAAGGGAATGCATAAAATATTTAAATAGTGGAACGTACGATATTGAAATTAATAATAGGGCTCTATCTCAGAAAGAGGCTATTTATGGGAAAGAGATTTTTTTAAGGGGAATTATTGAATTTTCAAACTTTTGTAGGAAAAATTGTTTGTATTGTGGAATCAGAAAAGATAATAAATTATTAAAAAGATATAGAATGAGTATTGATGATATTCTTAACAGAGTGGAACAAATTATTAGAAGTGGAATTAAAACCGTTGTTCTTCAATCTGGTGAAGATACATTTTATTCTCGAGATTTAATATGTGAGATTATAAAGAAAATAAAAAAGAGATTTGATGTTGCGATAACTCTTTGTATTGGTGAGAGGGGGGTCGATGAGTATAAAGCATTTTATGATGCAGGTGCCAGTAGATTTTTAATAAAACATGAAACGTCTAACGAAAAAGTCTATGAAAAACTTCATCCCGGTGAAACCCTTAAAGGGAGACTAAAGTTAATTGAAAATTTAAAAACAATAGGCTTCCAAGTGGGGTCTGGGAATATAGTGGGGCTGCCCTTTACAACAACTATTGATTATATAAATGATATTTTTTTGATAAAAAGTTTAGATTTAGACATGGCTGGAATTGGTCCATTTATGCCCGCAGAAAATACTCCATTGAAAAATTTTATGAGCCCCAGTGTAATAACAGTAATAAAGTTACTTGCGCTTGCAAGAATAGTGTTAAAAGATGTGAATATCCCAGCTACTACCGCTCTATTTTCCTTAGGAGGAGCTGATGCACTTAAAAGTGCTATTGATGTGGGCGCAAATGTTTTGATGCCTAATTTTACTGGTGATAATTTTAGAAAAAATTATAGGATTTATGACAGTAAAAAACCACTGGATATGACAATTATCAGTGAGCTAATTGAGAAAAAAGGGCTAGTATTTTCAAACTCTAAAGGTGAAAGGAGAAAAATTTATGTTAGAAACAATGAAATCGGAGAGAAAAAGAGTCACTTTTGTTGGGAGAACTAATGTGGGTAAATCAAGTCTTGTTAATGCACTGCTTGAACAGGATCTATCAATAGTGTCTCCAATCCCCGGTACAACAACAGATCCCACAGAAAAAGCAATAGAAATTCTTCCTGCAGGCCCCCTTCTATTTACTGATACAGCCGGCATTGATGATTGCTCTCCTCTTGGCATCAAGAGGGTAGAGAGGGTAAAAAAAATTTTAAAAAAAACCGATTTTATGGTGATAGTTATTGCCCCTCCCTTTGATGATTTCAAGTATGAAATTGAACTTTTGAAAGAAAGTGAAAAAAATAGTATTCCCTCAGTTGTTGTAGTTAATAAGATAGATACATTTAAAGCCAGGGATTTTGATTATAGCCCATTTGGTAATGTAGATTTATTGTTCGTTTCAGCAAGAACTAAAGAGGGTTTAAATAAACTCAAAGAATATATAGGTAATGTTCTTGCAGATAGTTGCAATAAAGGTATTCTTGATGGTATTGTAAAGGAAAATGATCACGTCCTCATAATTATACCTGTTCACCATGCCTATCCAAAGGGCAGAATGAAACCTCTTCAAGTACAAATTTTTAGAGAAATTTTAGATAAAAATGCAAGTTTTACCGTTGTAAAACCGAATTTGCTAAACAGAAATTATATAGAAAGTTTAAATCCCAGTCTAATAATAATTGATTCTCAGATAATTAAAGAGACTAAAGATGTAATCCCCGAGCGTATTCCCGTTACGAGTTTTTCAATCTTACTTGCAAAATATAAAGCAAATTTAGAAGCTCTAGTAGAATCGAGCAAAAAAATTGAAAACTTACAGGAGGGTGATAAAGTCGCCATTATTGAAGCCTGTACACACCATAAGCTTGAAGGTGATATGGGCAGAGAGGTGATTCCAGAATTGATAAAAAAAATAACAAATAAAAAACTAAATTTCGTATTTTTCTCAGGTGTGCACCAGGATTTTAAAGAAATTGAAGGTGTAAGGTTTGCATTACACTGTGGTGGTTGCATGTTAACAGAGAGGGATATGAAAAGCAGACAAAAATATTTTGCGAGTAAAAACATTCCATTCACTAATTATGGAGTTTTTTTAGCCAATTACCATGGTGTACTGAGTAAATTTACTGAAAATCTTAAATAAAAGGAATTGTATGATCGTTCAAACAAAAGAAGGATTATGTAAAAAGTGTTATTCCTGTATTAGAGGATGTCCTGTAAAGGCAATAAAAGTTCAGAATGATCAGGCCTTTGTGTTGAAAGAAAATTGTATATCCTGTGGAAACTGCATAAAACTATGCTCTCAGGATGCTAAAGAAGTCAAGGAAGGAGTATCTATCCATAAGATTGCTCAAAATTTTAAAACTAAGATAGCTATATTAGCACCATCGTTTGTTTCATATTATACAGAAGTTCATCCTTTGCAGATTGTTGCTGCTTTAAGAAAATTGGGATTTAACTATGTTTATGAAACTGCTTATGGTGCTGAGCTTGTAGCTGAAGGTTACAGGAATTTTTTAAACAAGGTCATTGAAGAAAAATCAGAAAGAACATATATTTCTTCAGCATGTCCCGCAATAGTTAATCTTATATGTAAGTATTATCCGGAATTTATTCAAAATTTAGTTGATATAGTATCACCAATGGTTGCGATGGGAAGATTTTTAAAGGAGAAATTTAAAGAAGCTCATATTACTTTTATTGGACCCTGCGTTGCGAAGAAATCTGAAATTGAAGATAACTTTAGTCATAATTACATAGATAATGTATGGACCTTTAAAGAACTTGATAATTATTTTCTTGAGTTAAATATTGATCCCAAGAGAAAAAATTTTTCAGATTTTGATGGATACTTCCCCAGAGTGGGGAGAGCTTTTGCTTTGTCAGGAGGTCTATTAAAAACAGCATCTATAGGCTTTGATATTTTAGAGACCGACATTATTGTTGTAGATGGTAAAGATGAAGTGTTAAATTTTTTTGAAGCTTTAAAAAGTGGGAAAATAAATCCAAAATTTGTTGATATGCTATTTTGCAAAGGATGTATTGATGGTCCAATAATGCAGAACAAGGGCAGTCTACAAGAAAGAGTACAAAAAATTGTCAGTTATGTTAAAAACTATTATTTTCAATCGATTGGAGAGGATTACTCACCTCCAAAAATAGGATTAACAAGAGAGTTTTCAAGAAAAGATAGGCTAATTTTTTTAGAACCAAGAGAAGAAGAGATAAAAAGTGTTCTTGATGAAATGAAAATATATAATGGTGGAGAAAACCTAAATTGTGGGGCCTGTGGATATGAAAATTGTTATGAAAAAGCGAAAGCAGTTGTGATTGGATTAGCAGAAATAGAGATGTGTTTACCTTATCTTTTGAATAAAATGTCTGTTAACAACCAGACATTACTTCAAGATTATCAAGTGATACAGAAAGAGTTGTATAAAGATAAAGATTTCGGTTTTATTTTAGGTAAAACACACAAAATGAGAGAAATCTGGGAACAGATTGAAAAGGTTGCTCCTACAAGTACAACAGTTTTATTAAGAGGTGAAAGTGGAACGGGGAAAGAGATGCTCGCAATACTTATTCACCAGAGATCAAACAGGAAAAATAAACCAATGATAACTGTCAACTGCACAACCTTAAATGAAAATTTATTAGAAAGTGAGCTGTTTGGACATGTAAAGGGTGCTTTTACTGGTGCTACAGAAAACAAAAAAGGACTTTTTGAGGCAGCAAATAATGGGACGATATTTCTCGATGAGATTGGAGACATGCCAATTAATTTGCAAACCAAGCTTCTTAGAGTTTTACAAAATGGTGAAATCAGGGCTATTGGAAGCACTGAAGTTAAAAAAGTTGATGTTAGAGTTATAGCAGCTACAAATAGAAATTTAGAAGAACTTATTAGAGAAGGGAAATTCAGAGAAGATCTTTATTACAGGTTAAATGTTTTTACCATAACACTTCCTCCTTTAAGGGAGAGAAAAGATGATATACCATACTTTTTGCACCATCTGATAGAGAATGCGTCTAAAAAAATTGGCAAAAAAGTTAAAAGTGTAGAGAAAGAAGTGATAAGGTACCTTAAAGCATATCACTGGCCGGGTAATATAAGGGAATTGGCTAATGTGGTTGAAAGGGCAGTGATACTTGCTCAGGGAGAAGAATTAAAATTAAAAGATTTTCCCCTCTATATTCAAAATACATCACCAGAGGTAGAGATAATACCTCTGAATAAAAACATGTGGGATTTGAGAGAAGAGCACCTTAACCAGTTTGAAAAAAATCTAATAAAAAAATATCTTAAACAAGCTATGGGCAATGTAAAAAAAGCTGCTGAACTTGCAGGCATACCAAGACCTACATTCCACAATCTTATGAAAAAACACAATATTAAAAGAGCTGACATATTCCGCCAGTAGGATTTAATATTGTGTTATTTTTTAATTACACTGTAATTAGTGCATTACATATATTTTGAGCCATTGGTTTATAACTTACTGAAATTAAAATACTCTTTTTAAGGCACACCCTTTGATATTGTGAAATTTAAAAGTTCATACAAGGGAGGTATGTCCAGATGAGATTGACGCGAAGGGATTTTATTAAAGCAGCAGGAGGACTTGGTGCTGCATTATTAACGTCTCCTTTTCTAAGTAAGGTTGCAGAAGCTATAGAGAGGGAGAAAAAAAATTTTCCTGTTATATGGATACAGGGACAAACAGATGCAGGGTGTTCGGAATCTATCCTTAATACAGTTCAACCTACAGTAGTTGATATGGTAACTGACATCATGTCTTTAAGATTCCACCAGACTATTATGGCAGCATCCGGTCATCAATGCATAAGTGTATTACATGAAGCATTGAAGAGTGATGAAAAATTTATTCTTGTTGTGGAAGGGTCTGTACCTACAAAGGATGAGGGGGTATATTGTACGATAGGAGAAGATGAAAATGGTAGGCCCATTACGTTTCTTAAATGGGTGAAAGAATTGGGTGAGAAAGCGATGTATGTTGTTGCAATTGGTACCTGTGCCACGTGGGGTGGAATTCCAGCAGCAGAACCAAATCCAACAGGTGCAAAACCAGTAACGGAAATAATAGATCCTAAAAAAGTAATAAATCTTCCTGGATGCCCTGCAAGACCTCATCATTTAGTTGGTGTTCTTGCCCATTTAAAACTTTTTGGCCTGCCAGAATTAGATAGTAAAAGAAGGCCAATGGTATTTTTCTCAAGACTTATTCATGATAATTGTGAGATGAGACCATTTTTTGAAAAAGGTGATTTTGCAAAGAGTTTCGGTGAGAAAAAATGTATGTATCTTCTTGGTTGCAAAGGACCAATTACATATAATGACTGTCCAAATTATCAGTGGAATTCTGGTTTGAACTGGCCTATAAGGGGTGGGTCACCATGCATTGGATGTGCAGCGGAAAGCTTTATTGGTTCTACGGGTAATGGGATTTACATGAGATTACCTGAGGCTAAGGTGCCAGGTATTCCCGGTTTGAAGGTAAAAGCAGATAAGTTTGGGACAATTGTTGGAGCTGCAACAATTGGAGGTATTATTGCCCATGCGATGGGAAGAGTTCTTGCACATAAAAAGAAAAAAGAAGAAAAAAAAGTTGAGGAGGAAAGATAATGGCTAAGAAAGTTGTTATAGATCCAATAACACGTATAGAGGGACATTATTCAATTGAGATTGAAGTTGAAAATGGAAAAATTAAAGATGCCTGGGCAAGGGGTGATATGTTTAGAGGATGGGAGATCATCTTAAAGGAAAGAGATCCTCAGGATGCAATTAATGTAACTCAACGTATTTGTGGTGTTTGTCCCGTTGCCCATGCTATGGCATCTGCCAGAGCATTAGATGCTGCTTTTCATATAGTACCACCAGATAATGGAAGAATAATTAGAAACTTAATTGCTGCTGGTAATTTATTACATTCTCACATACTTCATTTTTATAATCTTGTTGCATTAGACTATGTTGATATTACAGCTATTCTTGATTACAAAGGTAATGATCCAACGATGAATAATATCAAGGAATGGGTAAAAAATGAAGTAAAGAGTGGACGTAATACTGCGGCAGCTCCATTTTTGCCAAGATATAAAGGTGATTACATTAAAGATAAAGATCTGAATCTAACTGCCATTAATCATTATGTTAAAGCCTTTGAGATGGCAAGAACAGCACAGGAGATGATTGCTATTTGGGGAGGTAAAATGCCACATGTAACGGGTATTGTTCCAGGTGGTGTAGCAGAGAATGTGACAGCTGAAAAAATAGCATCATATTTGTATAGACTGAGAAAAATTAAAGATTTTATCGATACATGTTATATTCCAGACGTAACTGCTGTTGCTAAAGCTTATCCCCGGTGGTTTAAAATTGGTGCCGGGTATAAAAACCTTCTTGCCTATGGTATTTTTGAATTAAATAATGAGGGTACACAGACATATCACATACCAGGAGCTTTTATTGATGGTAAATTAGAAAATCTTGACCAAAAAAATATTAAAGAAGAAGTTTTTTATGCTAAGTATTCTTCACCAACAGGATTACATCCCTTTGAAGGGGAAACAGTACCTGATCCCAATAAGCCAAATGCCTATACCTGGGTTAAAGCTCCAAGGTATAGTTCAAAGCCTATGGAAGTTGGACCTTTAGCCAGAATGGTTATAACACATGTATCGGGAAAAAGATCAGAGGTTTCTAATTTAGTAAGAGATACTTTAAAATCCTTAGGTCTTGATGTGAGTGCTCTTTTCTCAGTTCTTGGTAGGCATGCTTGCAGGGCTTTAGAATTAAAAATTATTGCCGATGAAGCAGAAAAATGGCTTTTAGAACTAAAACCCGATCAACCGGTTAATACTAAATACGAAGTACCTAAAGAAAGTGAAGGATTTGGTCTTACAGAAGCACAAAGAGGAGCTCTTGGGCACTGGATAAAGATAAAAGATCATAAGATTGAGAGGTATCAGTGTGTGGTTCCTTCAACCTGGAACTGCGGGCCAAGAGATGATAAGGGTATAAGGGGTGTTATAGAAGAAGCTTTGATAGGAACACCAATAGCTGATCCTGAGAATCCCATAGAAGCTGTTCGTGTTGTTCGTTCCTTTGATCCCTGTCTTGCCTGTGCAATACATGTAATCGATCCCAAAACAAATGAAATTAGAAAGTTTAAAGTTGCATAGGGAGGGCATATGAAGGAGTATAGACATCCCCTATTTCCAAGATTAACTCACTGGTTACATGCCCTTTGTATGGTCATGCTTGTCCTTACTGGGCTTCATATTCACTGGCCTGAATGGTTGCCAGTGTTTGGAAGTATCTCCATGGCAAGATATATTCATTTTATATTTGCATGGTTGATTATTTGGTGCTACGTTGCAAGGGGCTATTATTATTTTTCTGTATCCAAAAAATATCGCGATATAATTTTCAGGTTTTCCGATATACCTGGTTTTTTTAAACTACTTAAATATTATTTATTTGGTATTTTTACGCATGCTCCTAAACCAAAATTTGGCAAGTACAACCCGGGTCAAAAACTGGCTTATTCAGTCTGGCCTATAGTATTCATCCCCCAATTCCTTACTGGATTTGCATTGTATGAACCTGAAATATTTTCCTTTGTTGTTGACTGGTTTTCTGGTTTAGGCTATGTACGTTTCTGGCATTTTATTTTGACTATTTTTTATTCAATTTCTCTTATGGCGCATCTATACTTGGGAACTACAGGGGCAACAATTTTTGACTATTATATAGGTATGATTACGGGATATGAAGAAGCAAAATAAGCTTGCTATTGTTGGAATTGGAAATGAACTTTGTAAGGATGATGGGTTTGGAATTTTCGTTATAAAGAAGTTGAGGGAATTAAATTTTAATTTAGGCACACTCATTGAGGGAGGCACACTGGGGCTTTCCCTCATTCCCCTTTTTTTTGAAAATGAAAAAATTATTTTCTTGGACATTATCAAGAGTAATGATAAACCAGGCTCTATATACGTTGTCCCCTTAGATGAACTAAGTTTTATAAAGACCCAGTATATATCTTTTCATGATATTGCTCTTGAAGATGTTTATATGAAAGCTAGAATGTTAGGGTCAAAAGCTACTGGATATTTAATTGGTATTGTGCCACAAGATTATTATGGCTTTGGCGAAATTACTGATGTTTTAAGATCGAAGACAGATATATTCATAAAACAGGTAATCCAGTTATCGGAGAAATTATTAATTTAGTTGACAAAGACTATAAATTAAAATTAAGATAAAGTAAATTGATAATCATGGGGTGTTAAGGGAATCCTGTGAAGCCGTAAGGCAAATCAGGAGCGGCCCCGCCGCTGTGAGTGCAGACGAAAGCTCCATTTTATGCCACTGTCTCGCTAAATGAGATGGGAAGGCGGAGCAAGTAGGATGAAGCACGAGCCAGAAGACCTACCCCATTGATTTATACCCAGAGCTTTCTCGAGGGAGAAAGAGGGTAAAGTTAGCTATTGTATAACTAAACCCGACTTCTCTTGAAGAGAAAGTCGGGTTTATTGTTTTTGGAGTTTTGATGAAAATAATAAAAATAGTTGATTTTTTAGCAGATAAGTTATTTTGCAAATGCAATGGTGATGTCTGGGTTCTACAATCATTTAGTGATAATGGAACCCTTATTGACATGATGAAAGAGAGATTATCAAAGCTTGAGATGGAAGAAAAAGTAGAAAAAGATTTTAAAAAACTTAGCAAAGAGCAAGAAAGGGAGTTTATCAAAAATTTAATTTCAAGACTTGAGTTAGAAAAATGATTGAAAGATACCATGGTGGCTTATCCGTTAATACTAATGATTTTAGTGTTAATTTAAACGCCTTTATAGATAAAGAAACCATAAGGGAAATGGTATGTAAATACCATAGTAGTATTATTAACTACCCCGAACAGAGAGGTAAATCCCTGATCCAGGTTATTTCAAATAAATATGATTTACCAGAAGAAAACATAATATTAGGCAATGGCTCGATCGAGATTTTTTATTTTTTGCCGAGAGTACTTAAGGTAGATAAGATATTTACGCTGGAACCAACCTTTTCTGAATACAGGTATGTGGCAAAAATCAACAAGTGTGATTATGTGCCTATTAAGCCAGAATCTAAATTTGAATGGGATTTGAAAAAGGCCTCTAAAAGATTAAATAAAAAAAGCCTGCTTTTCATATGTAATCCCAATAATCCAACAGGAAGCCTATTTAAAAAGGAGAGAATTTTAAAACTTTTAGAAACAGGAGCATTTATTGTTGTAGATGAAGCCTTTATGGATTTTTCTTGGGAAAATGAATCTTTATTGAAAGAAGTTGTCAAATTTAAAAATCTTATTATAGTTAAATCTTTAACAAAGATTTATTCTATTGCTGGATTAAGGATTGGATTTTGTGTAGCTTCAAAAAAAATAATAAAAGAGCTTGATAGAAATCTACCTCCCTGGAATGTAAATGCCCTTGCACTGGCAATATCAAAGGATTTTTTAATTAACGATGAAATTATTAATAGCACTAAAATTATGGTAAAAAATGAAAAAGAATACATTTTGAAAAGCTTTAATAAAATCGGGTACATAAATTTATTTAATTCTCATGCGAACTTCTTTCTTGCCTCCAGTGATAGAACCCCAGATCTGATTAAGTTTCTGTCATCGAATAACATTACAGTTAGAGAGCACAGGGGATTTTACGGGCTGGATATGAATTATTTCAGGTTTGCTATAAAAAAACATGAAGATAATCAAAAGTTAGTAAGTTTAATTAAAGAATTTTATTCCCTTGAGAGTTTTAATATATGAAATTTCAGGTTTTATATGATTTAAATTTCCATTTCATTATGATGGGCTTTTTGTTTGAATTCTTTATTGGATATCCAAACAGGTTACCCCACCCCGTTATGTTTATGGGAAAGCTGGTTTCTCTTTTTGAATGGTTATTTTATGATAGTTCCTATGAACCTGAAAAATTAAAGAGAAATGGTATTTTTGTTACTGTTTCTCTTATTTTAGTGATTTATGCTTTATTTGGAATTATTGACATACTTTTTGGGAGGGGCTTTATAGGGTGGATTATTAATGCATTTTTTACGATTACTATAGTTGCCACTGGTTCTTTAATTAATGAATGCACAAAGGTAATTAATTTTCTGAAAAAAGATGATATTAATTCAGCGAGAAAACAGCTCTCCATGCTTGTAACAAGAGATACAAGTGAAATGGATGAAAGGGAAATAATAAGGACAACCATAGAAACATTGTCAGAAAACCTTTGTGATGGAGTGATTGCACCAATATTTTATTTATTCGTAGGTGGTGTGCCACTGGCAATGGCTTATAAAATGTTATCTACTTTAGATTCAATGATTGGTTATAAAAATGAAGTATATCAACATTTTGGCTGGTTTGCTGCAAGGCTAGAAGATTTAGCAACATGGATACCTGCAAGAATAACAGCTTTTTTTATAATTTTTGCATCAACAATATTAGGTTATGACTGGAAAAATGCTATATCTACGTGGGAAAGGGACAGGAATAAAACTGAAAGTCCCAATAGTGGACATCCAGAAGCTGCTTTTGCTGGTGCAATAGGCGTTTGGTTTGGTGGCAGAGTAAAGTATTTTGGTTTATGGCATGATAAACATGTTATTGGTGATGTCAGGGAAACCATAGAATTAAGGGTTTTTGAAAAAGCGATAACCCTGGCAACAGGTACAGCTTTTCTAGGGTTAGTGTTAATGTCAATTATTGAGGTGTTTATAAGGTTATGGTAAAGGGAATTATTATTGCTGCTCCTAAAAGTGGAACTGGCAAGACAATTACTACACTTGCCATTATGAAAATGCTTACTGAAAGAGGTATAAAGGTTGCACCCTTTAAAATTGGTCCAGATTTTATTGATACATCTCATTATGAGTATATATGTGGTGTTCCGGGGCGTAATCTTGATAGCTTTATGATGGAAGACATGTTTTTGAAATGGAATATAAAAAGGGGCTTTGAAGGTAGAGATTGTATGATTATCGAGGGTGTAATGGGTCTTTTTGATGGGTATGGAGATGAAGCAAGGGGTAGCACCGCAGAAATAGCTAAAAAATTAAAACTTCCTGTGATACTTGTTATCGACGCTAAGGGATCCAGTCAATCAATTTTACCATTAATATATGGTTTTATAAGTTGGGATAGAGATGTGTTAGTTCATGGAGTAATTCTAAATAGGATAAATTCCTTAGATCATTATAACAGTTTGAGAAATAAAATCGAAAACATGGGTATCAAATGTCTGGGGTTTATCCCAAATTTAAATCACTTGTCAATTGGTGAGAGACATCTGGGGTTGAAAATGGGTTTTGAGAGAAGTGATGAACTTGATAGGGGATTAAAATTGGTTCAAAAACATTTAGATTTTCAAAAAATAGTTTCACTTATAGAAAGTTCGGGGATCAAATTGATAGAATCAGGTTTACCTAAAGAAAGAGATTATCCTATTGATATTTATATTGCAAAAGATAAAGCTTTTTCCTTTCTTTATCAGGAACATATTGATTTATTAAAATATTATGGGGCAAAGATACATTTTTTTTCTCCCCTTGAAGATAACGATATAGGTCAACCAGATTTATTATACATACCTGGTGGTTATCCTGAACTTTATGCAGAAGAGTTAAGCAACAATAGTGTTTTAATTGAAAGTTTAAATAAACTCTCACAGAAAGGTACTTACATTCTTGCTGAATGCGGTGGGTTAATATATCTGAGTAGTGATATCATTAAGGATGAAAAGTCTTATAAAATGACTGGAATATTGCCTTTCACAATAAAAATGGACAATAAACTTCATAACCTTGGTTACGTAGATGTGGTTATAAAAGAAGGTAACCCCCTATTTGAAGAAGGGGATATTTTTAAAGGGCACAGATTTCACTATAGTTGTATTATAGATGATAATTATTGCGATATTAAGAAGACTTATCTTTTAAAAAGGAAAAATAAGGAATATGAAGAGGGATATACAATGAGAAATTGTATTGCGAGCTATGTTCATTTAAGTTTTGGTTCTAATGTAAGTGGTTTTTTAAAAATGATGGATAGGTTAAATGCTTTTAGAGAAAAGGCAAAGGGTTTGAAAGAACTCTTATAAGGAGTCACCATGAAGGTTATAGTGATTTTGAGTCATGGAAGCAAAAATAAAAATAGTAATAATCTGCCTCTAAGGGTTGCAAAAGATATTGAGAAAAATACAGGGGTTAAAACATTAATAGCAAATCTTCAGTTGAGTTCCCCCTATCTGGATGAGGTTGTAGAAAAGGAGTATAAAAAGGGAGCTAGGTGTTTTGTCATCCATCCCTTCTTTTTGCATAGAGCAAACCATGTAATGCATGATATTCCAGAATATATTTCAAAGCTGAAAGAAAAATTTGATGATATAGAGTTTATTATGACAGACATAACGGGCAATCATCCATTGATTTCTAAAATTGTAGAAGATCAGATAAGGAGTTTTTTATGATAAGACTCACAGGCAAAGAGATAGAAAAAAAGAGCTTTAATATTATTGATAAACACATTCCAGATGGTGTTTATGATGAGAGACAGAGAATAATCGTTAGAAAAGTTATTCATACCACTGCAGATTTTTCTATAAGAAAGAATTTATGTTTTTCTGAGAAGGCAATTGAGATTGGGGTAGAAAATCTAAAGAAAAATTGTGATATATTCGCAGATGTAATGATGGTATCATCAGGGATTTCTTCTCAATATTTAGATAATTATAAAGGTAAAATAATATGTACAATAAGAGATGAAGAAACAAGGAAAATATCAGATCAACAAAATATAACAAGGGCATCTGCTTCAGTTCGAGTTGCCTTAGAAAAGAGCGATAATATTGGAATTTTCGCTATTGGAAATTCACCCACTGCACTTTTTGAAATACTAAAGATCGCAAAGGAAGGGAAGATTAAAGATAAGGCTCTAATAATAGGTGCTTGTGTTGGTTTTGTGGGAGCAAAAGAGGCAAAAGAAGCATTAATTAGATCGGGACTAAATTTTATTGTTCTTAAAGGCAGAAGGGGTGGAAGCCCAATAGCAGCAACAATTTTAAATGGTTTATTCTATATATTAAGGGAGGAGATATAAAATGAGAAAGGTAAGTATTTCAGTTTTAGTGTTACTTTTGATTGCATTATCTAAAAATGCTTATGCCATGCACATATCTGAAGGGATTTTACCACCTGCTGAAGCAACGGTTACTTTTATTATATCATTACCCTTTGTTTTTTTTGGTTTTTATTACATTTACAGAATAAAAAAAAGTAATCCCCTTTTTATGCCTTTAATTGGTTTGATTGGTGCCAGCATTTTTGTTTTATCAGCATTTCCTATACCTGTTCCAATTGCTGGAACTTGTTCTCATCCAGCAGGTACAGGTCTTGGGGCAATAATTTTAGGCCCCTTTGCAAGTATTGTTGTTGCATTTGTCTCGTTATTGATACAGGCTCTTTTTATGGCACATGGTGGAATTACCACATTGGGTGCCAATACGCTCACTATGGGTGTTATAGGTTCATTTCTGGGATTAGCAGGATATAAAATAGCAAGAAAAATGGGTTTTAACTTCTTTATATCTGGATTTATAGCTGGTTTTATTGCAGATATTGCTACATATGCAGCAACAGCCTTCATACTTGCCATCTCTTTATCTCCCGATTTTTTCCCTGCTTTTAAAGAGATATCGATTGCTTTTGTTCCCACACAGATACCCTTGGGTATTCTTGAAGGAATTGTTACAGGTTTTGCTGTAAAGTATATTTATACTCATAAGCCTGAACTAATAAATATTAATATTTTTAAATTGGAAACTTTAAAAAATTAATTGGAGGGTTTTATGAAAAAAAATAAATTCTTTAAAGCATTATTAGTAATTGCTATTCTTATGATGTTAATTACATTTTTATATGCCAGTGAGGATAATAAAGAAGGTAAGTGGGAAGGCGTAGATGCAAAAGTAGTAGAAAAGTACGCAAAACTCTATGGCAGAGAACCAGGGGATCCAATAATTAATACTGATCAGGGCGATCTTATTCTTTTTATTTTCACACTTGCAGGAGCAGTAGGTGGTTTTGTTATTGGATATAACTATAGAACTTTATTTGGCAGGGAGCAGAAAAGTGATAATAGCGCCAGAGCTTGAATACATTGCATATAATAATAAAAGTTTGTTAAGGGGTTTAAGTCCCTTTACAAAGTTTTTATTGACCATAATATATCTCTCTTTGAATCTATTTTTAAAGGGTCACCATTTTATCTTTTTCTTTTTTTATACTCTTTTACTTTTGTTAATTAGCAGGATTGAATTCAAATATCTTTCAAAACCCCTTTTTATGGCATCTCTTACATCACTGATTTTGTTTATAGCTAAATTACATTTTTTGAAAAAGGGGAAACCTTTTATATTTTTTATGTTAGACTTTTATCCTGAAAGTTTTTTTGATGCGCTGACAACAAGTTTAAGGATTGTCTCTGGAGTGCTTTTGATAATAATTTTTATGAGCACTACAACAATTAAAGAGTTTCTCTCCCTTTTAAGAAGTTTTAAGGTGCCGATTATTTTTATAGAAATATTTTTGATAATTTTTAAATATATTTTCATCCTGAATGATGAGGGGGTAAGGATTAAAAATGCTCAGACCGTTAGATTAGGCTATAGTGGTTTTAGAAGAAAGCTTGAGTCATTGGGTATACTCTTTGGAATGATAGTGTTAAGGGGATTAAATAAAGGCAGTTCTATGTCAGAGGCTCTTATGGTAAGGGGTTATAATGGGCGTCTTTTTTATCCTGGTAATTTTCCTTTACCAAAAATTTATGAATATTTAATTATACTAATATTTGGGTTATTCCCTGTTTTAGTGAGTTTATTTATACATGTTTAAATCAGCAATAAGTATAGAAAATCTTTGTTTTTGTTACGAAAAAGATAAACCTGTTTTGAATCATATTACCCTTGACATAAAGGAAGGGGAGTTTTTTGCACTTCTTGGTTCTAATGGTGCTGGCAAAAGTACATTATTGAGGTTAATGAATGGTCTTTTGAAAGACTACAGCGGGGTTATAAAAATATTTGGAAAAAACATTAGGGAAATAAAAAAAGATAAGCTTTTTACTATTGTTTGTACTGTTTTTCAGGATCCCAATGACCAGCTTTTTGCTCTTACTGTTTATGAAGATATTTCATTTGGACCAAGAAATATGGGACTATCAGATAAAGAAGTAGATCAAAGGGTTATTAATTCATTAGAAGCTGTTGGCCTTCATGGTTTTGAGAATAGACCTATAAAAACGCTATCTTATGGTCAAAAAAAAAGATTGTGTATCGCAGGTGTTCTTGCCATGCAACCAAGAGTAATTCTTATGGATGAGCCTCTTTCTGGATTAGACCCTATGGGAGTAAGAGAAATTGCTACACTTTTAAAGAGATTGAATAAAGAAAAGGGATTAACAGTTGTTATGGCAACCCATGAAGTTGATCTTATACCTCTTTATGTTGATAGAGTTGCTATTTTGTCAAAGGGATGCATAACAAGACTTGGAGAGCCATCTGCAGTTTTTAGTGGAAGTGAAGAGCTAAAAAATGCAAAGTTGCGCTTGCCCTATATTGCTAAACTCATGGAACAGCTTAAGTTGGATGGAGCGATTGATTATAATAAACTTCCTCTAACTGTAGGAGAAGCAAAAAAGGAGCTACTGAAAAAATTAAACAATAACACCATCTTTTAACACTATCTTTTTTTGAGCCATATTAGCTAATTCGTTATTATGGGTTACTACAATGACAGTGATGTTCTTTTCCACAAGTTTTATTAATAATTCAAATATCTTTTTACCATTTTCTGTATCAAGGTTTGCTGTAGGTTCATCAGCAAGTATAAACTCTGGTTTATTAACAAGGGATCTTGCAATAGCAACCCGTTGCATTTCGCCACCGCTTAATTGATTTGGTTTGTGTTTTTTTCTATTTATAATCCCAAGAAAGTTTAGAATCTCATCAATATATTCTTCTTCAACCTTTTTTGGATTACCACTGAAAAGAAGAGGGAGTTTTACATTTTCAATCACATTTAATTCTGGTAATAAATAAAATTGCTGAAAAACAAATCCCACTTTAAGTCGTCGTACATTATCCAATTCTTTTTCAGTCATTTTACTGACTGGCTTATTATCAATATATACTTCACCAGATGTTGGTTTATCAAGGCAGCCAAGTATATGTAATAAAGTTGTTTTTCCAGAGCCTGACGGACCTGTTATAGCAATAAATTGTCCCCTGTTTACAGCAAAAGAAACATTATCTAATGCTTTGACTTTTTCTATGCCTCGTTGATAATTTTTTGTAAGATTTTGTGCAATAAGTAGTGACATGAGTTAACCCTTTATAGCTTGAATTGGGCTTATTTTTGTAGCCCGAAATGCTGGATAAAACCCAGCTATAATACCTAACAGAATAGCAAAAATAAAGCAAAAAAAGCCCAATAGGGGATCAAATACAACAAGATCCCCCTGTGGTACATAGGGCATAAAACTTTTTATAAATTTTTCAATAACTTTTGATAGTAGCAGTGCAAATACAATACCCAAAAAACCACCAGTTGTAGTCAAAATGATTGACTCTTCAATTATAATTCTAAATATGTCAGTTTTAGATGCTCCTATTGCTCTCATCATACCTAATTCCTGAGTTCTTTCGAAGACGGTCATTAAAATTACATTAAGAATTCCAATTGTGCTAATTAAAATTGCAATAGCAACAACAGAAAGACTTAGTACTCTTGCCCCTGAGGCTAATGTGGATATGGATGTTAAAATCTGATTAATAGTGACTATCTGAATCCCAGGTATTTCTCTTGATAGTATATCGATAGTTTCATTTAGTGCTTCAGACTTTTTTAATTTAACACCTACAGCTGTTATACCATTTTTTTGACCAGAAATTAACTGAGCTTCACTTAGAGGCACATAAATAAAAGCATCATCTTTTGATGATGTTTTCTCTATAATTCCCGTGACAATATAATCTTTTTCGTCTTTAATCCTGTATTTATCACCGATTTTTATTTTGTCATGATCAGCTATCTCATAGCCCAGAAGAACTTCGTTATTATTTTGTGGAATTTTTCCAGATATTTTCCACCAGGGTTTTAAATGTTTTATATTGTCCATCTCCAGTCCATAGATAAGGTCTATTCTTTGTTTTTGTATATTTGGAATTTGAAATACAAGCATAGGTGAAAGAATATCATATTTTCCCTCAAGCTTTTCTTCTAGCTTATTTTTTATTTCTGGTTGTAAAAATTTTGGTATAACAGCGCCGTGTAAAACAAGGGATGCCACTTCATGAGGACAACCAGCAGAAACTACCATAAAATGAACACCAGTTTTATTTAATTCATCGTTAAGATTGTTTGTAAAACTTTTATTGAAGGATAGTATTGCATATAGAACGGCAACAGAAGATAAAATTCCAAGCAATGACAGAAAATTTCTTATTTTATGTCGATAAAGGCTTTTTAATGCCAGTTCTCTAAAGGTCATGTTATTTAATCATCAAGCCTTTTGCAGAAATAATTATATGTCCTGTATGCTCTTTTATAAGAGTTCCATTTACTATTGCTGTTTTACCAGTCCTCTGAGGAAGACCTAAATTAAGTGGTTTTAAATCCACAAGGATTTGTCCTGTATCATCTTTGAGATAAAACCAACACCCCGTTGCAGCACATTGAGTTACAATCTTACCTTTTAAATTTATTTCTTTATTTAAATATGATTCATTTAATATAGCATCTTTTACGGTAATTTCTGGCACGTTCGAGGGAATATATCCATATTTTTCGGTGGTGCATGCTAAAAAAGTTAAAAAAAGTAAAAGAATTAGTAGCTTCTTCATATTTAGAATTTAAAATATTTTCTACATTATGTCAATTATTTTATAGTTAAAAACTTTTAACAGGGAATATTGTCATATCCAAGTTTTTTCATTATTGGCCAATCTTTTATTTCATGGTAAATACTTACTAAAAAGTTATCTTTTGTAAATGCGTATTTTCTATCAATTCTGAAAGTATTAATAGCCATACTTATATCTTTATCAACATAAGGTATTTCTATGAAATCGAAAATTTTTTCTAATTGAGATTTTGGGTTATTCAATAAATCTTCATACTTTATGTGAAGTATATTTTTAGTAACTTTATCATATGAAAAGGATTTTTCAACATATTCTTTCCACAAAAAGACTCCTTCTCTAATATGACGTACTCTTATCGAACTTATATAACCAACTTTACCTTTTAAAAGGTACTCTTTAATTTTCTTTATTGAAGTCATTTTAAATATTAAATCTAATTCTTCTTCCCTTTTTCTAAGACTTTCAGCTACATCGATTGGGTTCCTGTATATATGCAAAATTCTTGCCTCAGGGAATATTTTCAGCCATATGTCTAAGGTAAAAGTAGTTCTTGGATCTTTCCAGCCCCAGGGTATATCTAACCTTCTTATATCTTTATATTTGAAATAATTTTTTAAACCAAGAAACTCTATGGATCTTATATCTTTGAGTGAGGGGATAATTGCTTTTTTAATAAGATCTATAGTCTTATTATCAAGAAAATTCATATTATAAGGTTGATCCCATGATGCATTAAATTGTCTCATAATCCAGTCATTAATTTTTAAAAAGAATACTGATTCATTGTTTACTTCTTTTTTTACTCCCATGAAAACCCCTGAATCTTCAAGTATTTTTGAAAGTAATGTTGTGCCAGATCTATGCATGCCAATAATGATTAATGGGCTCATTTTCACAGGTTGTATTTTATCATTTTTTTCAATCATTATATACAACAAGTTAATATTGTAAAATTGAAAATTTAATCTAAAATATGAAGAAAATTTTAATTTTTTATTTCTGTGTTTTAGC